>NZ_JAHXZI010000003.1:463076-485965 GCF_019429605.1 Actinoplanes hulinensis
GGGGGGCGGGGGGGGCGGGGTTGGGCGTGGGGGCCGCCCCCGGGGGGCGGGCCCCCGGGGGCCCGCCGGGTTCACATCAGTGGTGCCATGACTTCAAGGGATCAGGGGTACGCCACGACGTTGCGCGGCGTGGTGTTGCCGGCCGGGTTGGGGACCGCGCCACCGACGTCGTTGACGACGTTGGCGATGGTGCCGACGTCACCGAGCGACACGGTCAGGACACTGCGGAGCCGGACACCCGACCGGTTGGGCACCTCGAACGCCCGGTCCACCCGCACGCTGGGGTTGACGTTGAAGTAGGCGTAGGAGCCGCCGCCCCACAGTTCGTGATCGGTGACGTTGTCGGCGACCTTGTAGGCGGCGTACCCGTTCCCGCGGGGCCCGATCCAGGCGGCCTGGTTGGGCACGTCGTACGGCTTCTCGTTCTGGAAGAAGATCGTCCGCCCGCGGTTGCCGTTCCAGATCACCTCGTACTTCTGGTAGTGCTCGACGAACAGGCCGGTGGCCAGGACGTCGTCGCCGTTGACGAGCAGGCCGGTGTCGCCGGTGTTGACCGCCCAGCCGGTGGGGGCGCCGCCGTGGTCGGCCCGCCAGGCCCAGATGTGGTCGATGATCGTGTCGTCGCTGTGCACGGCGAGGGTGGTGGTGGCCTTGCCCTGGACGCTGCTGCCGATCCGGAAGAAGACGTCCTGCAGGCTGATCGGGTTCACGGCGTGGTCGGTGTGCACGCCGGCGCGCCCGACGCTCATCAGGGTGGGGCTGTTGGTCGTACCCGCGTCGAAGGTCAAACCGCTGACCTTGATCCCGTCGACGTCGGCGACGTTCAGCGCCTCGACCCCGCCGGTCGGGATCAGGGTCGGGAAGCCGATGCCGGTGACCACGGTGTTGGCGCGGGTGACCCGGATGGTGTCGTTGAGGGTGTACGTGCCCGGGGTGAAGAACAGGTTCAGGCCCTGGGCCAGAGCCGAGTTGATCCGGGCGGCGCTGTCACCGGGCTTGGCGACGTAGAACTCCCGCATCGGGATCGACGTGCCGGCGGTGTTCGGCCAGTTGGCGCCCGCGGAGTTACGCCGCAGAGCCGGCACGAAGACACGGTAGAGACCGGCGCTGTCGACGTACAGGAAAGGCTTCTCCCGCGTCACCGGCGTGGTCGCCAGGGTGGTGTGCGGCGGGTTCGGGAACGCGTTCGCCGGGGCGCCCTGGACACCGGAGTACACCATGTTCCAGACGCCGCCGTCCCAGCGCCCGATCCGGCTGTCCCGGGTGTACCACTGCTGCTGGGAACCGGAGGAGACGACGCCGTCGACCACCGAGTCGGCCAGGTAGCCGCCGCTGGAGTAGCCCTGCCCGTTGTCCTGGTTCGACGGCGCCAACGTCAGGTTGCCCTTGATGTGCACCCGGCGCATCGGGGCGGCCTGGGAGACCGCCCAGCGGTTGGTGCCGCCCTCGGGCACGATCGACAGGTTCTCCATGCTGCGCCAGAAGTTCTGCGTCGCGTTGGACTCGTCGCCGTAGTTCCAGCCGGAGTCGACGTTCACCGCGCCGTTGATCGTCACGTCGTCGGGGTTGAGACCGAGACCGGCCAGCGTGGTGTAGAACCCGACGTTGGCCCACACCCGCCCGTAGGTGCCGGGCTTGAACAGGAACACGTGGCGCTGGGCTCCGAACTGCGCGGTCGGGCTGCGCAGCTGGGCGTTGAACGCCTGGTCCACCGCTGACTGGATGGTCGACGCCGGTGTGGACGGCTCGAAGATCCGCACGTTGGGGCCCAGATCGGGGGTGTCCGAGGTGGGCAGCGACGGGTCGGTTCCGCTTCCGCCGAAGACCTGGAACTCCCAGAGCGAATAGCCGTACGGGGTGGCGCGGGTGGTGCCGTTCATCCGCACGTACCGGCCGCTACCGGTGACGTTCAGGGTCTGCAGGCCGTTCTGGCCGGCCGTGACCGGGCTGATGTTCGTCCAGGTGCTGCCGTTCGCCGACGTCTGAATGGTGAAGGCCGAGGCGTAGGCCGCTTCCCAGTTCAGCACGACCTGGCTGATCGACTGGGTGCTGCCCAGGTCGACCTGCAGCCACTGCGGGTCGGCGAACGTGCTGGACCAGCGGGTTCCGGTGTTGCCGTCGACCGCGGCGGACGCGGGGAAGGTGGCGTTCTCGACGGACGAGGCGGTGGCCGGCTTGCCCTGCGAGAGGAGGGCGTCCGCGGCACTGGCGTCGGTGGCGACCGAGACGACGGTGATGCCGAGGGTCGCGGCGAGTACGGCGCTCAGCACGACCCGCCCACGGCGGCGGAGTGTTTGCGGCGGTGGGGAAGTCAGTGTCGGGAGTGTCATGGACCTGCCTGTCGGACGGGTTGCCGCGCGCCCGTGAGGACAGACGTACGGCGGGGCGGGGTGTCATGCGGCACCGGTCAGAGAGCGCTCTCCGGTGAAGTGAATTGTTACCTCGGCGTTGCGGTTCGTCAATATGCCGAAAACAAATGATCGGCGGCACCGGAATGGAGATGAAGGTAAAAATTTTCGAGAAAACTGTTATTGCCCGCATCACGCCTGGTGGCAGTCATGGCGGCGTGGATCATCGCGTGAAGCGCGCCGTGACCTGCACACCGGCACTGCCGCCGCCGTCGGCCGAATTGTGAGCGCTCACGACACGGCCGGGTTCCGTGAACTCAGGTCAGGCGGTGCCGCAGGCGATGACCTCGGGCCATGCGGGCCGCGCGGTACGCCCACCTCGCGGCCGGACCGCGGTGGACGCGCGGCGAGACCGCGCCGTCACCGTAGGAACGAGCAGCCCTTACCCGGCGGAGCGAGTTCCTCGTCGAGGCCGGCGATGAAGCTTCCGGGCTGTTGGCGCGGGGCAGGCCCGGCCGTGAAAGAGAATTGGAGCCGCGGGCAGGCATAAGGGACCGCCCTCAAGGAATCGGGAGCGCGCCAGCATGAAGTACACCGTCTCCATCGAGATCGCCCTGCCGAGGGAGCAGGTGGCCCAGCTGCTGGCGGACCCCGCGCATCTTCCGAAGTGGCTGCGGGGCCTGGTGCTGCACGAGCCGGTCAGTGGCGCACACGGGCAGCTCGGCACCGTGTCGCGCGTCGTGATGCAGATGGGTAAGCAGAGGATGGAGTGCACCGAGACCATCACGCGCCGGGAGCCGGCGGACCTGCACGAGATCCCGAGCGAAGCCGTCGTTCATTTCGACCGCGAGATCGTCGGCGAGGGCATGTGGAGTGCCTCGCGCGACCGGCTGACCGAAGCCGGCCCGCAGCGGACGCTCTGGGAGAGCGAGAACGAGTACCGGTTCACCGGCCTGCTGATGCCGCTGGTGGGGCTCGTCATGCCTGGCGCCTTTCGCAAGCAGTCGCTGCGGCACATGCAGGATTTCAAGAACTTCGTTGAGCATGGACAGGACGTCCGCGACGCGGCGGGCTGATCAGCGGTCGTCGGCTACCCGGATCCCATCGGCGACGACGGGGCGTTCTACGCCGACCTGGACAGCGGGCTCGACTTCATCGCCGCCGCAGGCGTCGGCGGCTGGACGTTGATCGCCGAGCCGAACGGCTTCCGGTGCTCCACCGAGGAATCCGCCCGGCTGCTGTCCGGGCGCGGCGAACTGGTGTCGTTCTACTTCAACGAGAACAACGACCCGGTCCTGCGGTGGGCGCGCGACGGCGAAACCCTGCCGACCTTCGATCCGTCGGGCGGGGCCGGATGGCGCGAAGGCGGCGACCCGGACCGGTTGGTGCCGGTGCTGGAGGCGCTCGGCTTCGACCTCGGTACCGAGGAGTACGACCCCGCCGACCCGCGCCGGCAGTACGACGAGGCATGGCAGGCGCGAACGCTCGCCCTCATGCAGCACCTGACCGGCGTACGACTCGACGCCGACCTGCTGGAGAACGCCACGTTCCGGTGCGCCGCCGTACCCGATCCGCACTCGCTGACCTGGATGAGAGCCAACCCCGACAGCATCGGCCCCCTGACGGTCGAGCAACTGGCGGTGCAGGCCCGCGGCCGGCTGGCCGCCTACGCCGCGGACCCGGACCGCGACGAAGAGGCGACGAATGGGATGCCGAGTGATCCTGCCGGGCCGGCTTCCGGCTCGCGCAGCGAGATAGGTACTCCAGGGCTGACACCGCCCGCAGGCGCATGTAGAGGATCGCCACCTTCCGCGGTCAGAAGGCGTTCCTCGAAGGTCACGTCCGTGCCCGAAGAAGCTCGGCGGCTTTCCTCCGGGCCGGCTCTCGTTAGGATGACTGCCGCTTTTCCGGCGTCCCGCCATGGGATGCTGGAACGGCAACAGCATGGAATCGAGGCGAAGATGGAACACGCCCGACAACGCTCCAGTTCCGGCATGTCGCTGACCCGACGCGGCCTCGTCATCGCCGGTTTGGGCGCTACCGCCGCCCTGGCCGGGCTCGCCGGGGGAAACACCGAAAAAGCGTTAGGATTCTCGGCGCTTCAGCAACAGGGACAGCCTGACTGGCGTTTCTGTGGCAAGTGCAATGGCATGTTCTTCTCCGGTCGTGACGGTACCTATTACCGCCAGAATCAGCGCTGTCCGGCTAGCGGTCTGCACGAGCCGATGGGATACAACTTCGTGCTGCCCCACGATGTGCCGGGGTCGGCGACCGCACAGCCTGACTGGCGTTTCTGTGGCAAGTGCAATGGCATGTTCTTCTCCGGTCGTGACGGCACCTACTACCGCCAGAATCAGCGCTGTCCGGCTAGCGGTCTGCACGAGCCGATGGGATACAACTTCGTGCTGCCCCACGATGTGCCGGGGTCGGCGACCGCACAGCCTGACTGGCGTTTCTGTGGCAAGTGCAATGGCATGTTCTTCTCCGGTCGTGACGGCACCTACTACCGCCAGAATCAGCGCTGTCCGGCTAGCGGTCTGCACGAGCCGATGGGATACAACTTCGTGCTGCCCCACGATGTGCCGGGGTCGGCGACCGCACAGCCTGACTGGCGTTTCTGTGGCAAGTGCAATGGCATGTTCTTCTCCGGTCGTGACGGCACCTACTACCGCCAGAATCAGCGCTGTCCGGCTACCGGTCTGCACGAACCGATGGGATACAACTTCGTGCTGCCGCACAAGGGAGTCGTCCCTGACGGGTCGGCGCCGCTGAGCCCGGCCGAGAAGCAGGTGCTCGACGAGGTCAGCGCCATCCACCGCGAGTCGTGCGGCACGACGCTACAGGTCGATCCGCAGTTGGTCGGCGTGGCCCGCAGGCACGCCGACGACCTGTCCAGGCATCCCGGGCCGCCCGGTCTGTGGGAGAAGGGTGAACCCAACAAGCAGGGCCACGTCGGCTCCGATGGGAGCGACGCCGCCACCCGGATCTCCCGGGAAGTGGGCCGGGTCGGCACCGAGAACGCCTACGTCCGCTATTACACCGGCAGCGCACCCGAGCCCGAAGTCCACCACGCGCTCGACTATTGGCGGAACAGTCCGGGCCACAACACCACGATGCGAAACTGCGCCTATCGCACCACCGGTGTCGGGGTGGCCGTCGGCAAAGGATTCGTCCCAGTCGGCCAGCCCAATGCCGGCGCCCCGGCGACCCTCCACTATTTCATCCAGACATTCGCCCAATGATGCCGATTATATCCGGCACCGGCGCGTGACATCCCGCTCAGGCCGTCTCCGGGCTGGGCGCGAGTCTGCAACTGATCAGGTTGGTCGGGCGGTCTCCGGCTCTCGGCGGCCGGTGGTGATGGGAGGCAGGAAGCAGCCGATGATGATCGCCAGGATCGGCAGCACGGACAGGATGGCGAGCGGCTCCGCCCCGTAGATCACGAAGCCGCCCCAGTACACCGAGGGGCCCGGTCCGTTGCGCTGGGTGTTGGCCATCAGGGAGCCGGCCGCGGTGGGAATGTTGCCCAGGCAGGCGGGGGTGAGCATCAGCAGTGTGACGGAACAGAGACTCACGTACGCCCGCTGCATCCTCCGGCTGTGCCGCCGCCAGCGCCGCGAGGTGAAGAACCCGAGCAGCGCGCCGAGCAGCGCGCCGGCCAGACCGCCGGCGACGGTGTCGCGCAGGTGGCTGGGCGGCTCGGCCCACATCAGGTCGAACCCCAGGGCGGCCGGATTGGCCTCGTCGGCCTGGGTGAACTGCGCCGCGGCTAGGTATCCGCCGCGGGTGCCGGTCACCTCGACGGTCGCCAACGGCGAGTGTTGAATCGTGCTGTGCACGTCCTGCCAGCCGCCCGCGCGCATCTGCCGGGTGACGGCGGCGGCGACCTCCTCGGGGCCGGCTTGCGCGGGTACGGTGCCGGTCACGTGGGCGCGGCCCACCCGTACCCCGGTGCCGCCGTGCAGGGTGTTCTTGCTGTACGGATTCCAGAAGGTGTGCCGCCCGTAGTAGTCGACCTGGTCGTCGAATGCGCCCGGCAGGACGGTGGGCGCGAGCTGGATCGTCGTGGCGCGGTCCGGCGCCATCGGGTCCACGTCCCGCCACGCCAGCCAGGAGCCGAGCGCGATCCCGCTCAGCCCGCCGAGCAGGGCCGCGAGGCCCGCGATCAGGAACGCCCGCCCGCCGAACCCGGCGACCCATCGACCGAGGCCGCCCCGCAGCGGTGGGGCGGGCTGCCGCGACCGGTCCGGGCCGCCGGTGTCGAGTAGCGTCATGGCGGTCAATATACGGTCCGGCGGCCACGTGACCAGAAAGGCCGCGCGACGGTGCTGCAGTCGGGAAAGCAGAGCAGCCGGTCAACCAGGATTGCGCTCACGCAGCATCACGCCCCGGAGCGCAGCGCCGCGATCGCTTCGTCGACGGTGCTGCCCAGGCGGGCCGCGGTGGCGAGGTAGGACTCGGCGGCGGCTCGCAGCAGCCGCTGCCGCTCGGCCGCGGGCAGCGTGGGGAGCCGCGACACCGTGGTGCCCCGGCCGACCCGGGTGATGATGAGCCCGGCCGATTCCAGTTCGCGGTAGGAACGGGCCACCGTGTTCGGTGCCAGCCCCAGATCGGCTGCCAGTTGGCGGATCGACGGCAGGCGTACCCCGGCGGCCAGCACCCCCGCCTGGATCATCGTGGTCAGTTGCTCCCGGATCTGGTCGTACGGCGGGACGGTGCTGCCCGGGTCGACGGTGACGATCATGCCGGTCGTGGCCGGGCGGTTCCCAGGCGCCGGCCCCACCACGGCACCCCGAACGCGACCAGGGGGATCAGCAGCATCGCGAGGTCCGCGGACCGGTCGGCGACCGCGCGCAGCAGCAGGTCCGCGGCGCAGTAGGCGACCAGGGTCGTACCGGCGGCGGTCACCGCGTGCAGCGATCGGGACCGGATCGCCTCGTCGGCGGCCAGCACACCGGCGGTTGCGACGGGCTGCGGGCGTAACAGGATCCGGCGCACGGTCAAGGCCACCAGCGCCGCGACGGCGGCGACGGCGGCGGACAGCGCCGCCAGCCGGCCCGATGGCGCGCCACCGGCCGCCGCCAGCGCCGCGAAGGCCAGGATCGCGGCAGGCAGTGCGTACCGTTGGGTGGCGGGTAGGTAACGGGCCGCGGTGCGCGGCGTCAGCCCCGCGCCCGGCCGGCCCGGCGGCAGGGCCGCCAGCCGCGCCTCGGCGATCGCCGCGCCGGCGAACCATCCGGCCAGCAGAAACGTCACGCTCACGCTGAGCCGGTTGTTGCGCACGTCGACGACGGTGTACGCGGTGAGCGCGGCGGCCAGCCCGGCTGAGCGCCAGCGCCGGACCGTGGCGAGATAGTCGACGATCCGGGCGCCGTTGTCCGCGGTGACCACGAAGCCATGACGGTCGGCGAACCGGCGGACCGCCTCCCGTTGCACCGGGAAATCGGTCAGCACGGCGGTGACCAGCGCGACGGCGACCGGCAGTGTGACGATCAGCAGCCAGAAGCTCATCGCCACAATGTACCAAGTTGCTGATACATTCCTGCCGTGCCGTCCGACTCCGTGCTGACCGATGAGGTGTGGCGGGGGCTGAATCCGCGGGCCGGGATGCTGCCCGTGCGTACGCGCCGACGCCTCGCCCTGATCGCTGCCGTGCTGCTCGCTCTGGTCGTCGCCGGCGTGGTGACCGACCGTTCCGGGGTGGTCGCCCCGCGGCTGACCGCCTTTCCCGGCTGGAACGGCTGGTACGTCTACGGCGACGCCACGAACCCTCTGGCCGAGACGGATTCCCTGGTCAACCGCCTGCACGCGGCGCCGACCGAGCACGTTGCGCAGGAATTCACCGTCTCGAACGACAACGATCTATCGCTGACGATCGTCGGGGTGGAGGAGGACCGGCCGGGTATGAGGGTCGAACGGGTCACCGTCGGCGACCTCTACTACGACACAGCCCTGCAGATGACGCGTGTCGGAGGCGAGACGCTGACCCCGGACCGCCCTTACGTGTTGCCGCCGGGGGAGACCTTGAAGATCAAGGTCTACTACCACGTCACCGACTGCCGTGCGGTGCCCGCCTCGGCCCAACCGATCCCGGTACGGATCCGGCGCCTGACCGGCCTGCACACGATCGAGGTCCCGTTGTACCCGCTACGACCGCACCCGACCGGCGGCTGGCGGGTCAGTACGACGGACGACCCGGACGCCGTGCCGTGGCAACGATTCCTCGCCGACCACGTCTGCCGATGACGGATCCGCGGCAGGTTGCGGTGGCGGGGCTTCGGCCCGAGGTTCAGCCGGGGGAGGCCCGCGGCGTTCGGTGAAGCATCACTGCGGACGCCTCACCGAACGCCGACCCGCTGAGAAAGGACGTGAGAGTCGGCAGTACCGGTTACAGGTGTGCCCGGCCGGCCGCGTCGGCCTCCCGTACGGCCGTGGACCGGCGCTCCTCGGCGCGTTCCTGGACCGTGTCCGGCCGCTGGGTGGTCACCGTCGGTGCCTGGTGCTGCCGCAGCGCGGCCGTGGCGGGTGGTGCCCCGGCGACCCCGCGGCGGATGCGATTGTTCGCGGCGATCACGGCGGCCGGATCGTTGCTGTGCGCGGTCAGCTGCCCGTCGATGATGTTGTCGTCCACGATCGTCGCGCCGGTGGTGTTGGTGACGCTGACATCGCCGCCGAAGTAGCCGCCGGAGGCGCAGCTGTCCAGGGCGCCGTTCGGGCCGAGCTGGACGCCGCCGACGTTGCCGGCGAACGTCGCCTTGCCGCGTACGGCACTTCCGCACACGACGGCCCCGGTGCCGCTGTTGAGCACCGACAGCGTGCCGTCCACGAACGAGTCGTGCAGGTCGGTGTAGTAGGTGCCGGAGCTGACGAGATTGCCGGTGACCTCGGTTGCCTCGCCGAGGCGTACCTCCCCGCCCTGGGTGTTGACCGTGCCGGTGATGCGGGCGCCTTCGGTGAAGAGGAAGCTGTCGATCGGCGCGGTGCCCTTCGGGCGCACGGTGACCGCGCCGCTCGCCGCGTCCTTCAGGAACACGCCGTAGCCGCCGGACGCCAGAACCACGGAGCCGCCGATCGTGGTGGCGCGGGCGTCGAGATAGCCGTCCGCGGCGACGCGGATCGTCCCGTCCGTCCGGCCACCGTCGATCACGAGGTTGGCGCCGGCCGCCACGGTGACGTTGCCGGTGATGACGGTGCCGGTCAGTGCACACGATTCACCGGCGGGAACGAGCAGGTCGTTGGGAACGGTCACCGCGCCGCCGGTACCGATGCAGTGCGTGACCAGGCCGGCGTTGGCGGCTGACGGCCAGGGCAGCAGGGAACCGGTGACGACGGCGGTGGTCAGGGCGGCGAGGGCGGCGGTACGTCGCATGGGTGCGCTCCCGGGCGTCGAGGTGCGGATGGTGGTCATGAGCCGACTCCCGATCGTGCGGCGGCCCGTACGATCGCTCCGGCCTGCCGTGCGGTCAGCTTTCCCGCGGTGACCAGGCCGGCGGTGACGGATTCGACGTGCCGGACGAAGGCGGCGTGGTTGGGGTATCGGTCGTTCTCGGCGATCAGGTCGTTGACGGTGCAGCCGTTGCCGGAGTCGGTGTTGGGCACCCGGGTGTCGGCGCCGTCGATGATCACGGTGTCCCGGGTGTCGGAGTCCGGGCAGACATCGGCGCCGGTTCCGGCCACGGTGAACGACACCTGCTGCTCGGCGGCGGTGTTGCCGGCGTTGTCGGCCGCCCGGTACCGGACGGTGTGGGCGCCGGGCACGCTCACCGCGAGCGGCGAGGTGTACGCCGTCCACGCGCCCGAGCCGAGCCGGTATTCCACGGTGTCCACTCCGGAACCGGCGTCGGTGGCGGTGACGGTGACGGTCGCCGTACCGATGTAGTCGCCGGCGGGATCGCGCTGGCCGGTCACGGCGGCGGTGACCGACGGTGGGGTGGTGTCCTCGGCGGGTCGCTCCACCACGGTGAAGTGCGCCATCTGCTCGGCCGACACGTTGCCGGCCTTGTCGGTGGCCCGTGAGTGCAGCATGTGCGCGCCGATCGTGCTGATCACCAGCGGCGCCGTGTAGGCCGTCCAGGCGCCGCCGTCGAGTTGGTACTCCACCCGGTCCACGCCCGACCCGGTGTCGGCCGCGGTGACGGTGGCGGTCGCCGCGCCGAGATAGCGTCCCGCGGCGTCCCGGTCGCCGGTCAGGGCGACGGTCGTCGTCGGCGGGGTGGAGTCGGAGTCGCCCGCCACGACGCGGAACGACACCGAGCCGGTGGTGGAGACGTTGCCGGCGTTGTCGGCGGCACGGAACTGCACCGCGTGGTCGCCGATCGCGGTGACCGCGACGGGTGCGGTGTATGGCCGCCAGCTGGTGTCGTCGATCTGGTATTCCACGGTGTTCACGCCGGAGCCGGTGTCGGCGGCGGTCACCGTGACGGTGGCCGAGCCGACGTAGTGCCCGTCGGCGTTGCGGGTTCCGGTCACGTCGCCGGTCACCGTGGGCGCGGTGGTGTCCTCGCCGCCCCCGCCGGTGACGGTGAGTTCGCCGACCATGGTGCTGTGGCCCGGGATGGTGCAGTAGTAGCGGTACCTGCCCGGGGTGAGGGTGACGGTGGCCTGGTGCCGGCCGTTGTTCACGTCGAACGGGCCGGCCAGGATGTTGAGGGTGACGTCGTGGTTGTAGCCCTCGGCGCTGGTGTCGAAGGTCAGGGTGTGCGGCATCCCGGTGGTGTTGCCGGTGGCCGTGCTGTTCTCGAAGACGATGGTGGTCGCGCCGGCCTCGGCGGTGGCCGGTGCGCTGCGGTATCTGGTGATGTCGTCGTCGGCGGTCCAGGTCAGGGTCTGTGCGTCGTCGGCCACCGCGGATGGCGCGGTGACCGGCAGCACGGCGAGCAGCAGGCCGATCAGAGCCGCGCCGGCGCGCCGGCTCACGGATGTTCGCAAGTGTTGGCACCTTTCCCGATGGTGGGACCGGCCGGGATGCCGGCCGGTCCCACCGGTTCAGAGCTTGCGTACGCGGATGTTGCGGAACTCGATCAGGTCGTTGTCGCCGTGGTTCTGCAGCCCGATGTGCCCGCGCAGGAATTGGCGCAGGTCGGTCGGCGGGTCCGAGGCCCGTGACGACGTCTTGCCGGGGGTGTTGTCGAATTCGTTGATCACCACGCCGTCGCGGATGATGGTGTAGCGCTGCCCCACGACACGGATCTCGTAGTCGTTCCACACGTTCTTCGGTGTGGCTCTCGCGTCCGACAGTGGCGCCGGGTCGAAGTTGTAGATCGAGCCGGTCTTCTGCGGCTCCCCGGTCTCGCCGTCGTAGATCTGCACCTCGTGCCCGCAGTAGATGGCCACCCAGGCCGGTGAGGTGCGTGCCGAGCCGAGCGTGCCGCAACTGCCCGGTGGCCGCTGGTCCACCGGGGTTCGCGGGTCCGGGAACCGGGTGAACACCCCGCTGTTGCCGCGGGACGTGCCGGGTGCCACGTCGCGGAACTGCAGGCGCAGCGAGAAGTCCGCGAGCTCTCCGGTGTGCCAGAGCATGCCCAGGCCGCCGGAGGGGCGCAGCGAGCCGTCCGGTTGGATGCCGAACGACCCGGACGGCGCCTGGACCCAGTCCCGCAGCGACCGTGCGGTGCCGTCGAACAGCGGCTCGTATCCGGTGTGGCCGGGCCGGCCGACCGGGGCCGCCGCCGCCGCGCGGGTCAGCGTGCCCGCCTGCCGGGCGGTGAGCAGCCCGTCGTCCTGCAGCTCACGGGCCACCGCGGTGACGTGGCGTACGAAGCTGTCGTGGCCGGTCCAGGTGCTCTCGTCGTCGATCAGGTCGTTGATCGTGCAGCCACCACCGGCCACCCTGTTCGGCACCCCGGTGTCGCTGTCGGCCAGGAACACGGTGGCCCGGTCGTCCGGCACGGCGCATCCGGCGTTCACGGTCGTCGTCACGGTGACCTTCTCGCCGTCGGCGTAGGTGACGGTGTGCCGGGCGGTGTAGCTTCCGGGATCGTCGTAGACGTGCTCCGGGTCGGCGAGCGCCGAACTGGCGCCGTCGCCGAACTCCCACAGGTGGCTGACTCCACCCGATCGGGAGCCGGTGAAGGCGTACGTCAAAGGTTTGTTCTGGACCGCCACCGACGCCGCGGCCGGCGCCGGGGTCGCGGCCCCGCCGGTGTAGATCACGCGCAGCAGCTTCTGTGCCGGGTGCAGGCTGAAGAAGCCGCCGCCGTAGTCGAGCAGGTACAGCGCACCGTCCGGGCCGAACTTGGCGTCCATCCAGCTCATCAGCCGGTTGTCGGCGTTGCCACCGGGCAGGATCGCGCGCAGCGACTCACCGAACAGCGGCGGCTTCTGCTGCGGCACCCCGGCCGGGTCGAGGGTGACCGCCACCCGGTTGGTGGAGTTGGACTGGTCGCCGATGAACCACTTGTCGTCCCAGTAGGCCGGCCAGGCGACCGTGCTGCCGGGGTCGACCCGGTCGCGGTGGTACGTCGGGCCCGACATGATCGCCTGGCCGCCGCCGCGCAGGTACGGCTGCGTGTAGACGGCGTCGGCGGCGTTGTAGGTGGGAATGCCGCTGCCGTCGGCGCGCGGCGGGAAGACCGGGCCGCCGCCTCCCGGCGCGTACCAGATCATGTTGTCCCGGGCGGGCGGGATGTCCACCAGGCCGGTGTTGCGCGGTGAGGTGTTCTTCAGGTTGCCGCAGTCGTACCAGCCGGTGAGCACGGTGGCGTCGGTGGCGCTGCGGTCACGGTACGGCTGCCGGTTGCCCATGCAGTACGGCCAGCCCTGGTTGCCGGCCGAGGTGATGACGGTGGCCGTCTCGTACTTCGCCGGCCCCAGTTCGGGGTTCGGCTGCGCGGCGTCCGGGCCGACCCAGCCGGCGGTCAGCCAGTCGCGTTCCGGGTCGATCTGCAGGCGGGCGATGTTGCGTACGCCCATCACGTAGATCTCCGGCCGGGTCTTCTCGGTGCCGGTCGGGAAGAGGTTGCCCTCGGGAATCGTGTACGTCCCGTCCGGCTCCGGATGAATGCGGATGATCTTCCCGGCCAGGTCGTTGGTGTTGCCGGAGGTGCGTCGCGCGTCCTGGAAGGACAGCCCGGCGTACTCCTGGGTCCAGTTGTTGCCGGAGTAGCCCTGCGAACCCTCGGACGAGTTGCTGTCCCCGGACCCGACGTACAGGTTGCCCTGCCTGTCGAAGGCCATGCCGCCGCCGGCGTGGCAGCAGCTGTGGATCTGCACCGGGAACCGCAGCAGGTCCTTGCGGGTGGCCTGATCGATGCTCCGGGTCTCGCGGTCGTAGGTGAACCGGCTGACGGTGCGCTGCCCGATGCGTTTGACCCGGTCGATCGACTCGTGCGGCATCCAGTAGACGTAGAGCCAGCCGTTCTCGGCGAACCGCGGGTCCGGCACGATGCCGAGCAGACCCTCCTCGTTCTTCACCAGCTCCGAACCGCTTCCCCGGTTGCCCATCACCGGCAGCGTGGTCAGCAGCTTGACCTGTCTGGTGCGCGGATCCCAGGAGTGGATGGTGCCGCAGCCCAGCCCGACCTTGGGGTCGTCCCAGCTGACGACCGGCCCGCTCGGGCAGGCCGCCTTGCCCACGTAGAAGACCGTGCCGTCGCCGGCGATGGTCAGCCCGTGCGGTTCGCCGATCTGGTCGAGCTGCCCGCTCTGGTTGGCCACGGTCAGCCGCTCGGTCCGGTAGTTGGCGGCGATGGTCGCCTGGCAGTCGCCGCGCACGATGCCGGTCGCCCAGCCCAGCGCGCCGGTCAGGTGCTGCCGGAAGCCGGCTTCGGCGTAGCTGTCCGCGGTGTGGCCCATGCCGGTGTAGAAGGACCGTCCGCCCTCGTAGTCGCGGCACCACGACACCGGATGGAACGGCCCGTTGGCGCTGGTGCCCGGGTTGTAGTGGCGCTCCTCGACCTGGGCGAGGGTGTGCACCGTACCGATCGGGTTCGGTGACCAGTTGTACCAGCGGTCCGCTCGGGTGATGGTGGGCGGCAGGTCCTCGGTGGCCGGATGCCGCCGGTCGAGCACGTCGACGACGGAACGGCTGACCGCGGGGGAGCCCGGCGCGGTGCTGTCGGCGGTGAACAGCCGCAGCTCGGCGAGCTGGATGAGCGGTTCACCGGAGTTGGCGGTGACGTTCAGCCGGAAGAACCTGGCGTTCTGCGGTGCGGCCAGATCGAAGCGGCGGGTCTGGAACCGGTCGGGGAACGTTTGCGCGGTGCGCCGGTCCACGTCGGTCCACGTCTGCCCGTCCGGCGAGGTTTGCAGCGACCAGTCCTTCGGGTCGCGGCCCGCGGCGTCGTTGGCCGAGGTGAGCGCGTACCCGGTGATCGCCTTGGCGGCGGCCAGCTCGTAGCTCACCCAGCCGGTGGTGCTGCGGGTCAGCCATTTGGTGTTCGCGTCGCCGTCGGTCAGCTTCTCCTTGGTCTCGTTGGGCGGGTTCTCGGCGCTGGCGGCGACCTTGGCCACCGGCTCGGCGGCCGGGACGGCGCCGGCCGGGCGGGTGCCGATCAGGCCGGTGAACCAGGCCGAGTCCAGCTGCGCCTTGGCCGCGTCGGCGATGCCGACGAAACCACCACCCCCTCTGATGTACGCGGTGAGCGCGCTCTCCTGATCGCGCGACAGGGCCGTGCCGCCGGCCGACAGGAACACCACCGCGCGGTGTTCGGCCAGTTCGGCGGCCGTGAACACGGACGGGTCGCTGGTGACCTCGACGGTGATCCCGGATGCCTGCCCGAGCTGCTGGACGGTCTGCGCGGCGGTGGTGACCGGGTCCTCCTGCTCCGCCGCCGCGCCGTGGAAGACGATCACCGAGATCTGATCCGCCGCGGCGGCCGATGCCGGTACGGCGTTCCCCATCGCCGGTGTCATGCCCGCCACCAGGGCCATCGCCGTGATGACGGCGAGCCCTCGTCGTGGTGCCCGTGTACTCATCCGCCTGCCCCCTGATGGTCGGTGTGGCTCGCCGGGTCGTGGTGGGCGTGGCCCTGGAAGCGGTGGATGGCCTCCTCGGCGCCGGGCGGCATGCTGCCGTCGGCGTTGCGGACCAGGAAGATTCCCGCCATGCCGCCGTCGGAGTGGTTCTGCACGTGGCAGTGGTACATCCAGGCGCCGGGGCCGACGCCCTCACCGGCCAGCACCTGGAAGCCGAAGGAGCTGCCCGGGTTGAGGTCCTTGTTGTCGATCGCCGGGCTGGGGTCGCTCAGGCTCTCCAGCATGCCGGTGCGGTTGTCCGCCCAGCGGTGCGCGTGCAGGTGGAAGGTGTGGAACAGGTTGCCGTGCCCGATCGCGATCCATTCCACCCGCTGGCCGAGATCGGCCTCGAACAGGGGCGTGTCGGGCGCCGTCCGGTTGTTGATCGTCATGTCGTGGAAGACCACGGTGAACTGCTTGTCCGGCAGGATGTCGCCCCGGCGGCGCACGATCAGCGCGCCGTAGAGCCCTCTGGCCACGCCCGCGGTGCCGTGGTCGGTCCCCATGGCGTGGTCGTGGTAGTGCCAGTAACCGGCGCTGCCCGGCATGAGGCGGCGACCGGCGGCCGCGAACATCTCCCGTGAGCGCCACACGTAGGTGCGTGTCTCGCCCGGATCGTTGTACGAGTCGTTCAGCGGACTGCCGTCGGACCCGGTGCTGTAGTCCACCCCGTGCGGATGGATGGACAGGCGCTGGTTCGTGGTGTTGACCAGCGTGATCTCGAGCGTGTCCCCCTCGTAGATCTCCAGCACGGGACCGGGCACGGTGGCCTTTCCGGGTTGCAGCCCGTAGCCGAAGAGGCCACCCGGCAGCGCCTCGGCGTAGATCGTCACCCGTTTCGTGACGGAGAGGACCGCGCGTGCGGGGGTGCCCGCCAGGGTCGCCGCGCCGCCGATGGCGGGTACGGCGGCGCCCAGCGTGCCGGCGGCGATCAGTGAACGCCGGGAGAACGTTGGTCGGGTCCGGTCGGCGGTGTCGTCCATGCGTCTCCGTTCCTGTCGAGCCGAATGGACGCGGCAGAGCACCCAAGATCTAAAAAGGATGGGGATGGCCTGGCGTCCCGCCGAAGGGCGTCGTCGCGTTAACGGCTCGCTGATATCAGTGATGCCTGATACAGCAGAATCTATGGACGAGATCGACGAAAGTAAAGGTCTGCCCGACGCAAGTACGGCAGAACGATTCGAAAGTTTCCCTGAAAAGCCAGGTCAGGACATTGGCGATCATGATATTTGATCTTCGGTTGGCCGGGCCGGAAATCCGCACGGCGGCCGCGCCTCGAGCCTTTGCCCTATCCCGGATTCACCAGGCAAGACGTGGCCTGCCGGAGATGAAGCGGGCCATCTCGGGTGTCGCTGCCCGTCGATGGCCGCCTCGCCAAACAGTCCATTCATCAGGCTAAATGCAATGGCAATCGCCAACTTGACCGATTAAGGTTTACCGGCTCGGAAATGATGGAGTGCCGCGCCGGTGTGGTGGGGTCGGTGGCGGGTGAGCATCCGCACCACCGGCGCCGCATCTCCCTCGGCCTGCCCGAACCCACCACCCCCGCCCGGCCGGTACGCGACGGCCTCGTCGCCGTCTGCCTCCTTCCGGTCCGTCCGGGCCGGGTGAAAGCCGTCACCGACGCCGGCGAGCTGCGCGCCATCGACGGCGTCATCAGCGCATCGGTACGGGTACGGCGCGGCAGCACGATCGGCGCCCGCCTGCACTCCGCGTCCGCCGCCGGAACGGGCCGATCACTCGCGAAACGACAGAACGACCAATAAATACGTCGCGCATTCCGCCGGCATGATGCAGAGTGATCTCAACGCCGGTGAAGCGGGCGAAGAAACCCGCAACACCATGATCGTCGAAGGGAGTTGAACCGTCATGTTGACGCAGCCCATCTGCGCGACCGCCCAAACCTGGGCCAAGCGATATGGGTCCGCCGTGCCCGTCGTGGCGGTGAGACTGCACCGGCGAGGTCATGGCCCGAATCGGTGGAGCGGATAGCGCAGCAGTTTCTGCGTCCTAGCCGCCCACCTCGGCGCTCGAGGAACGGGCGGCTTTCCTGTTTCCCGCGACTGTTCAACCATCGAACGCCGCGTCGTTCGTGCACGCCCTGAATGCGTTCAGCGGAATTGTTCTCTCTCAACTCAACAGTGGATGGCATGTTCGGTGCGGCACATGGTGTCGCGCGATGGGGGTTCGGCCAACGGCAGGCCGCCGAGCTTTGGCCTCGGTCACGCGGGTTCGAATCCTGCACCCCCAGCACTTCTTCAAGCGCGCGAACAGCGTGCTTGCGGCTGTAGCACAACGGTCAGTGCGCCGCCTCGCCATGGCGGAGACCGGGGTTCGACTCCCCGTAGCCGCTCGTGTCCAGCACAGAAACACCCTCGGGCCTGTAGCTCCAACTGGTAGAGCAACGCTTTTGCACAGCGAAGGTTGTCGGTTCGACTCCGACCGGGTCCACGTAGTCCCGCCCAAGGGACGTCACGCGCCGTTAGCTCAGCTGGTAGAGCTGCCGCCTCTTAAGCGGCATGTCCGGGGTTCGAGTCCCCGACGGCGTACTGCGGGGTAGAGGAGCTCGGTCGTCCTCGCCGGCCTCATAAGCCGGAGATCACGTGGTTCAAATCCCGTCCCCGCTCCCGTTCCGGTAGCTCAGTTGGTAGAGCGCCGCCTCGACAAGACGGAGGTCCCTGGTTCGATTCCAGGCCGGAACACGCATGCCCGTGTAGCTCAGCGGCGAGAGCACCGGTCCTACAAACCGGCTGTCCCGGGTTCGAGTCCCGGCACGGGTACGACCCGTCACCGGCGTGTCCGGTGACGGCATGGTGGCTGTAGCTCATCAGGTAGAGCGCCAGGCTGTGGACCTGGAGGCGGCGCGGTTCGAATCCGGCCAGTCACCCTCACGCGGGCGCGCCGACGTTGGAGAGTCGGGCCTGGCTGTAAACCAGGTGCATCGCTCAGGGGGTTCGAATCCCTCCGCCCGCACTCGTGCAGGAGCTCATGCCGTTCGCTGTGGGCATCCGGGAACGGGTATGAGCGCCGATGGTGGCCGCATGGAAAGGATCGTGCGGCCACCATCGGCCTTTCGTCGTCCGTGTACGGCGACCTTGATGGCCTACCTGCGGATCGGTGACGTCGACCTGTATTCGGAGGTCGCCGGCGCCGAGATCCCGAAGGTGTTGGTGCCGGAACCCGATGGACTCGATGTGCGGCAGGTTTGTCATGACCACATCGGATCGGGTCATCAGTACGGTGCCGAAGTAGCGAACATGATCCGAGGCCGTTCCTGTCACAGTTGACGCCTCCAGACCGGTGATCGCAGGGAGAAGTCGATGCCGGCAGCCACCTCAGCGGCGCGTTCCGCTCCGAGTTCCCGCTCGGTCAGCCACAGGCCCAGATCCATTCCAGCGCTCAACGCGCCCGCGGTGACTCGATCACCGTCGTCGACCACCCGTTGCTCGATCACGTTGACGCCGTAGGCGCGTAGTTCGTGGTACGCGTTGCGGTTCGTCGTAGCGTTGCGGCCGGTCAGCAGACCCGCTGCGGCGAGCAGCATCCCGCCCGTGCACACCGACGCCGTCCACCGCGTGGAACCGGCCGCATCAGCCAGCCGCTCGGGCAGGACACCGCGCTGCGCCTGTGCCCAGGCGCCTTCCTCAGCCCGGTTCATCCATCCACCGCCGACCACGATCATCCCGTCCGGGCGGTCCAGCACGCCGGGAACATCCAACCGGATGCCCCGCATGCTGCGTACCGGACCAGGCTTGCGCACGGCTACCAACTCCACGTCGAACCCGGCGCTGGACAGCACCTCGAACGGGCCGAAGGCGTCGAGTTCGTCGAAGCCGTCAAACACGATGATCTCTATTCGCACCTGCCCAGGCTCGCCGGTCGCGCCCTGGTGTGCCAGTGGCATCCTTGCCGTCATGCGTGAGGAATCGGCCATCCACCGTGTCGCTGTCCTGGCCCTGCCGCCGGTGGTGGCGTTCGACGCGGCCATCGCCACGCAGGTCTTCGGCCACGAGGGTCACGGCCGCTACGAGGCCGTGTTGTGCTCTCTGCGGGCGGGGCCGGTGCCGACCACCACGCCGGGATTCGGTATCACCGTCGCCGCGGGCCTCGAAGCCGTCGCGGCCGCCGACACCGTCATCGTTCCCGGCTTCCGGCGTGGACCGGCGCCGGCGGCCGCGCTCGACGCCCTGCGCGCCGCGCACCAGCGCGGAGCCCGGATCGTCTCCATCTGCAGTGGTGCCTTTGCCTTGGCGCAGGCCGGCCTGCTCGACGGCCGCCGGGCCACCACCCACTGGGCCCACGCCGGCGACCTCGCCCGCGAACACCCCGCCGTGTACGTCGACCCGGCCGTCCTCTACGTCGACGAAGGCACCGTGCTGACCAGCGCCGGGCTCGCCGCCGGCCTCGACCTGTGCCTCTACCTCATCGGTCTCGACCATGGGCAATCGGCGGCGATCCAGCGTGCCCGGCACATGGTCACCGCCCTGCACCGCGCCGGTGGGCAGGCCCAATACAGCCTGGCCGGCGCGACCGCGGCAGGCGAGCGGCTCACGAGTGTGACGCAGTGGGCGCTGGCGAACCTGCATCAGCCCATCACCGTGGCCGACCTCGCCCGGCAAGCGATGCAGTCCACCCGAACGCTCAGCCGTGCCTTCGCGACAGAGCTGGGCACCAGTCCGCGCGCCTGGCTGATCGCCGCCCGGCTGCGCGAAGCCTGCACCCTGCTGGAGACCGGCGATCTGACCGTCGAAGAAATCGCCCGGCGCACCGGGCTGGGCAGCGCCGCCAACCTTCGACTGCAGTTCCGCCGAACCTACGCCACCACCCCGCTCGCCTACCGCAGCGCATTCCAGCGACGCTGACCGCTCCGTAACCGCTAATCCGGCACGTGCCGGTTCGGCTCCAGCGGCCGGAACGCGCCCCGCAGGGGGTAGCGCAGCGCGACACCGGGCTGTCCTTCGGCCGGCGTCGTCGCCGCGGCGTGCAGCGGTAGGCGTACGAGGATGCGGGTCCCGTCCTTCTTGGAGGGATCCAGGGCCACGGTGCCGCAGTGCGCCTGCACGATGGTTCGCACCAGGGTCAGCCCGAGCCCTGAGCCGGGGATGTTGTGGCGGGCGTTGTCGCCCCGGTAGAAACGGTCGAACATCTGGTCCCGGTCGTCCGGGGGGATGCCGATGCCGTTGTCGGTGACGGAGAGCTCCGCGAAGTCCTCCCCGGCGACCAACTCGACATGGATGTCACCGCCGTCGGGGCTGTACTTGACGGCGTTGGAGAGCAGGTTGTCCACCACCTGGCGCAGCCGCCGGGCGTCGCCGGCCAGCATGACCGTGCTCGGCAAGCCGGTATGCAGGCGTGTCCCCGCCTGAGCGCCGAGGTCCGCGATCGCGGCGGAGACGACGGCGACCAGGTCGATCGGCAGCAGCTGCGGTCTCAGGTGGCCCGACTCCAGGGCGGCGAGGTCGAGCAGGTCGTCGATGATCGCCTGCACGGATCCGACGTTGCGGCTGACGATTTCGACCAGCTCACGCGCGTCGTCGGACAGCTGTTCGTCCTCCAGCAGCAGGTCGCTGCAGGTGGTGATCGACGTCAGGGGCGTGCGCAGCTCATGCCCGACCAGGGCGATGAAGTCGTCCCTCGCGCGGACCAGCTGCATCGCCAGCTCCATGCTGTGGCGACGGGCGAGGAAGTAGCCGACCTGCTCGGCGATGTCCTCCAGCAGACCGGTGAGCAACGGCCTGTCGTGTTCGACCGTGTCGGCGAAGCAGGTCAGCACGCCTACGACGCAATCCTCATCGCGGATCGGCACCGCCACCGCTGTGTGCGGAAGCGGCTCGTCCCCGGCCGGGCTGAACTCCTGAGCTCCGGGCCCGCGGGCGTACCGGGACTCGGCATATCGCGGCACCCACAGCAGGGCGCCGCTCTGCCAGCACTCGCCCGTCACGCTCGCGCCACGCTCCATCCGTGCCGGAATCGGCGCGGCGAGCGCGATGCCGGGGCCGACGTGGTGCGCGACGAGATCGAGCACCTGCTCGGCCGGGTTGGCCAGCCAGAGCGCGACGCACGGCCAGCCCAGGGCCTCGCCAAGCGCGCTGACCAGCTCCGGACCGGCCTCTTCGACGGTGTCGGCGTGGTTGAGCATGGTGGCGATCCGCAGATTGCACTCGCGGAACCGGTCGGCGCGCCACCGGTCGGTGACGTCGAGGATTGTCGTGACGCTGCCGAACAGCTCGCCCTCGTCGGTGCGGAGCGCCTTACCGTAGGCGACCACGTGCTGGTCCAGGAACCCGGGACCGTGCAAGATCGATTCGGCTCGCTGCACGGTTTCGTCGACGAGCGCCCGCACGAACACCATCTCGTGTCGCTCGAACGGAGTGCCGTCGGGGTGGCGCAGCCGGCTGCAGATCGATGCGATGGCCTCCTCCGGAGAGAGGCCGGCGGGAACCCTGTTCCGCTCGCGCGACATCTGGTTGACCAGCACCGGCCGGCCGGTGCTGTCGGCCACCACCACGCCGACCTGCAGGCTGTCCAGGAGCGCGGTGAAGAACTGACGGTCCCCCGCAAAGCCGGCCTGCATGCTTGATGGCCAGGCCCGGCCGGTCTGCCCCGAGGGCGGAGGCTCCTCGATGAGCGTGGCGCGGGCGGCCTCACCGTCCGGCTCGAACCGGAGCATCCCGGCGACCTCGGCAAGTACCGCGAGTTCGCCAGGTTTCCACGCGCGCGCCACGGTGTCGGCGATCGACACCGCACCCAACGGCCGGCCGGCCTCATCGCGGAGTGGGGCGCCGGCGAAGGCACGAATTCCGCCGTCGACGAGCAGCGGGTTGTCCCGGAGCGGATCGTCGGACGCGACCTCGCCCGCAAGCAGCTCCTCGACCGCGAGCACGTCGTTGCCGCAGACCACATAGGCGCAGAGCGCGTGCCGGCGTGCACCGTGCCGGTCCGGTGCGAACCACTGGGGAACCCCGTACCGCCCGATGAGTTCTTCTTCGGCGTTGCCGAGCAGAGAGATCATCCCGATGGGGGCGTTCGTGAGGCGGGCGGTCATCCGGGCGATGGCATCGAAGCCGACGGGCATGCCGGCGAAGGTTTCGCGGGCTTGCGAGACGGCGTGCAGCCGGGGCGGGGCGTCGAGTACGGCCCTGTCGAGCATGGGCATGCCCACCACCGCTGCACCCCCGTCCCGTGTGCCGCGCCTTATGACTCGAATTATATGAGGCTGCCCGGATCATCGACGGTGCATTGACCCGTCCGCGAATCGCCGTCCTGCTGGTGAGATCTCCGGGATCGCTTCGGTTGCCGCACCACTGCCCGCCGAAGTAGCGTTCAGCCGACCCTATTGCAACGCATTCATTGCATTAGCTGTACGGACGTTGCAACGAAATGAGGGCGTTGAGCTGCATGTTGTCTTCTCCAGTGCAACAAGCTTGTTGCCAGATCCGCGAACGCAACGTAGCGTTTCCCGCATCGGAAACAACGACTCCACAGGGAGAGCATCATGAACAAGTTCGACACCACCGCCGCCGTCACCGCCGTCCTGAACATCCCCGCCGGCCGCATCCAGGTCATCGCCGCCGACCGCACGGACGC
>NZ_JAHXZI010000030.1:0-102821 GCF_019429605.1 Actinoplanes hulinensis
CCCCCCCCCCCCCCCCCCCCCCCCCCCCCCCCCCCCCCCCCCCCCCCCCCCCCCCCCCCCCCCCCCCCCCCCCCCCCCCCCCCCCCCCCCCCCGCGGGGCGGTCGTGCGGTGGTTCAGGGGGCCACGGCAGCGGGGGTACGGACTCCGAGCTCGGCCAGCAGGGAGGAGCGGAGTGCGGCCAGCCCGGCGTCGCCCCGGTCCCGGGGACGGGCGCCGGGGACGTCGAGCACCAGTCGCACCGAGGCCGCGCCGCCGTCCCGGGCGCCCAGCAGCACGATCCGGTCGGCCAGGTGCAGCGCCTCGTCGACGTCGTGGGTGACCAGCAGGACCGTGGTGCCGGCCTCGCGCTGGACGTCGGCGAGCAGGTCCTGCATGCGCAGCCGGGTCAGCGCGTCCAGCGCGGCGAACGGTTCGTCGAGCAGCAGCACGCCGGGGCGCCGGGCCAGGGCGCGGGCCAGTGCGGCCCGCTGCGCCATGCCGCCGGACACCTGCCGGGGCCGGTGTCTCGCGAAGTCGGCGAGCCCCACGACGGAGAGCCAGTGCGCGACCTCCTCGCGGGCGCGGTCGCCGGTGACGTCGCGGGGCAGGCCGAACGCCACATTGCGCTCCAGGGTCCGCCAGGGCAGCAGCCGGGGCTCCTGGAAGACGACGGCGCAGCGGGGCTCGAAGCCGCGCACCGGTTGCCCGTCCACCAGCACGCTGCCCGTGGTCGGAGTGTCCAGGCCGCCGGCCAGGCGCAGCAGGGTCGATTTGCCGCAGCCGGACGGCCCGAGCAGGGCGACGACCTCGCCGGCGGCCACGTCGAGGTCGACGCCGGCCAGGACGGCGCGGCGGCGGCCGCTCGCGGTGAACTCCTTGCCGACGCCGGAGATCTGCAGGGGTACGGCGCTCATGCCGCGCACTATACCGACTATTCCTACCGGTTAACTAGAGTGTCTTGTCCGGGCCGGGGTCTCCGCCGTACCGGTAAATGCCTGGTGCCATCCGCCGGGGGCGGCGATCATCGAGATCATGAGTGCCAGGTTGCGCGGGATCGCGCGGGAGACGGTCGCGATCACCGAGCAGGGGTGGTACGAGGGGCCGGACGGTGTCGTGGACATCGCCGGTGACGTCGCCGCCGCGGTCGCCGGCACCCGGCTGCACCTGCCCGGCGACCCGCTCCCCGAACCCGTCCCGGTGGCCGGCCCACCCGTGATCGAGGTGACCGCCGAGTCCACTCTGGCCGCCGCCCGCCGAGTCGGCGCCGGGGTGGCCTGCCTCAACTTCGCGTCGGCCCGCAACCCGGGCGGCGGCTTCCTCAACGGGGCCCAGGCGCAGGAGGAGAGCATCGCCCGTGGCTCGGCGATCTATCCCGCGCTGCTGGCCGCCGGAGACTTCTACGCCTTCCACCGGGCCGACCGGGGACTGCTCTACACCGACCGGATCATCTGGTCCCCGGCGGTTCCGGTCTTTCGTGACGACCGCGGTCGGCTGCTGGCTCACCCGTACCCCGTCTCGATTCTGACCTCGGCCGCCCCCAACCGCGCGGCGATCACCCGGAACGAGCCGGACCTGCTCGCGGGGGTCTCCGGCGCGCTCGCCCGGAGGGCGGCCCGAGTGTTGCGGGTGGCCGCCGCCCACGGCGCCCGCGAACTGGTCCTCGGGGCCTGGGGCTGCGGCGTCTTCGGCAACGACCCGGGCGAGGTGGCGCGGGCCTTCGCCGCGGCGCTGCGCGACGGGCCGTGGTTCGACCGGGTGGTCTTCGCGATCATGGACCGCCGGGAGACGGTCCGCGACGAGTTCCGGACGGCCTTCGCGCTTCCCGGCGATGCCGGGCACCGGACGGTAGGGTAGTCGCTACCGCCTGTCCGCCGTCGCAGCCCGGCTGGAGCGCGTCATGACGGATTCCGACGATCCCCTGGTCCGCGTCGGGCGCTGGGCGCTCGCCAAGGTCTGGTTCGGTGTGGTGCTCTCCGGCGGCTACGCGCTCGGCCGGCACTACGACTGGCCGCAGGCGTTCCTGACGGCGGCCGCCGTGCTCGGCGCGGTGGCGCTCGCTCTGGCGTCGTCGTTCCTGCCGATCTGGACCAGGCAGCGGCCCAGCGGCATCCCGGTCGCCGACGTCGGGCTGCGGGTGATGGTGTGGGGCGGGCTGGCCGGGTCGGTGATCGCCCTGCTGCTGGGCATGCCGGCGGTCGGCATGGTGGCCGCCGCGCTCCTGCTCAACACGGCGGCCCGCACCTTCGGCGACCCGTTCGCCCCGTTCCTGCGGCGGCTGCGGATCACCCCGCCGGTCCGCTACCGGGCTCGCGAGCGGACGGTCCCGCCGCGCCGGGTCCGCCGGCCCGGCCCGGTCGAGGACCGGGCCGCCTGAGCGGCGTCGCACTCCTATCTGGCCCAGGTTGCTCAGAGGTTGCCGGATGGTGCCGACGTGAGTAGTACGGGCGGCCGGTGTGGGGCGGCCGGGCCTGGCCAGGGAGACTGGATATGACCGAAGTGACCGGGGAGGCGGACCCGAACGCCGGAGGACGGCGGTTCTGGGTCGATCTCAGCGTCAACCTCAAGATCATCGCTGCGATCGTGGTCGCCGTGGTGGTCGCTCTGCTGATAGGTGTGCTGGGACTGCGGGCGGCCGCCGCGGCCAGCGACGCGGCACAGTCGATCTACCGGAGCAACGTGCTGGGCGTGGCGGCGCTGGGAGCGGTGCAGAACGGGATGACCCAGGCCCAGCTCGCCCTGTCCGACCACATGCTCAACGCGGACACCGACGCCGAAGGGCAGTACGAGGAGCAGATCGCCGAGGACTTCGACGCCGTCGAGAAGGCGTGGGCCGTCTACGAGGCCACCGACCCGGTCCCCGATCCGGCCATGGTCGACGACGTGAAAGCCGACTGGCAGGAGTTCGTGCGGACCGCGAACGAGCAACTGATCCCCGCCGCCCAGAGCAACGACATGGACGCCTGGGTGGCCGTCCGCAACGGCCCGCTCCAGGATCTGACCACCGAGATCAACGGGCACCTCGCCGAGATGGTCCAGATCGAGCGGGCCGCGGCGGCGCAGGCGGCCGACAACGCCCGCTCCAGGCACGAGAGCAGCCGCCTCCAGTCGATCCTGCTGCTCGTCCTCGGCGTCGCCGCGGCCCTCGGGCTCGGCGTCCTGGTGGCGCGGGGCATCGTCCGCTCGCTGGACCGGGTCACCGAGGTCTGTGAAGGCCTGGCCGACGGCGACCTGACCCGGCAGACCGGGCTCACCAGCCGCGACGAGCCCGGGCGCATGGGCCGCGCCCTGGACGTCGCCGTCACCCGGCTCCGGGACACCGTCGGCACCATCGGCGGGTCCGCGGTCACGCTGGCCAGCGCCTCCGAGGAACTGTCCACGGTCAGCTCCCAGCTGGGGAGCGGGGCCGCCGACGTCGCCGAGAAGGCCGGCACCGCCAGCACGGCCAGCGAGTCGGTCAACATCGGCATCCAGTCGGTCGCCGCCGGCGCCGAGGAGATGAGCGCCTCGATCGCCGAGATCGCCTCCAACGCGGCCGACGCGGCCCGGGTCGCCCACGACGGCATGGCCGTCGCCGAGCGCACCAACAACCAGGTCGCCGAACTCGGCGCCGCCAGCGCGGAGATCGGCGACGTGGTCCGGCTGATCACCGTCATCGCCGAGCAGACCAACCTGCTGGCCCTCAACGCCACCATCGAGGCCGCCCGCGCCGGCGAGCTGGGCAAGGGATTCGCCGTGGTGGCCGGTGAGGTCAAGGAACTCGCCCAGCAGACCGCCAAGGCGACCGAGGAGATCATCGAGCGGATCGCCGCCATCCAGGAGTCCAGCGGCTCGGCGGCCACCGCGATCGGCGAGATCACCCAGGTCATCCAGCGTATCGGCGACTACACCACGACCATCGCGTCCGCCGTGGAGGAACAGACCGCCACCACCGGCGAGATGAGCCGGTCGGTCGCGGACGCCGCCACCAGCAGCGGCGACGTCGCCCGGACCATCTCCGGGGTCGCCGAGGTCGCGGCCGCCACCGCCGAGGGCGCCCGGGCCACCCAGCAGGCGGCGGCCGACCTCACCCGGCTCGCCGGGGACCTCACCAACCTGGTCGGTGGTTTCCGCCACTGAACCCTGGACCCTCGTGACGGGAGAGATCGTGACCAGTGCGCCCTACGGGCTCAGCCGGCCCACCGTGGACGACGCCCGGGCCGCGGTGCTCCGCGTCCACGCCGGGAACGGCACCCGGATCTGGACCGACCTGCTCCACGCCGCGGGGCTCACCGGGAACGAGCCCGGCGGCCTGGACCGGATGCTCGCCGTCATGCACGACGCCGACCCGTCCACCCGGCTCTGCGCCCTCGCCATCAAGATCCGGGTCACCGCACACACCCATCTCACCGCCGCCCACAGCATCCTCTAGGAGTCGCCGTGAACACCGATCTCTTCGACCGGCTCGGCGTCCCGGAGCGGATCCGGGAGATCGCCGGGTACGACCTCTTCGACGAAGATCTGCGGACCAGCCTCGACGCCATCGCGAAACGAAGCGCCGGGCTCCTCGAGGCGCCGATCTCGATGGTGTCGATGATCCTCGACACCTCACAGTTCATCATCGGCTCGTACGGGGTGTCCGGGTGGGTGGCCGACGCGGAGGGGACACCGGCGGAATGGGCCATGTGCACGCACACCGTGCTCGCCGGGGAGCCCTACTGCGTCGTCGACGGGACGCAGGACCCCAGGCACGCGGACAACCCGTTCCTGCGGATGACCGGGATGCGCAGCTACCTCGGGGTGCCGCTGATCGGCGGTGGGCACGCGCTCGGGGCGCACTGCGTGATCGACGCGCGGCCACGGATCTTCACCGACGTCGACCGGGCGGTGCTGGCCGACGGGGCGGAGAAGGTGATGCGGCTGCTCGACGCGTACCGGCTCCGGTAGCGGCCGGGATCTCCCGGCGCGGGACGGCCTCCGGGGCCCACTCCAGATCGAGGGCCCGTGCGACAAGGGGACGTACGTGACCCGCGACGGATTCCTCGGCGTCAATTGGGTGGCATAGGCGAACAGATCGTCGGCGATGTGCTCGATCGTTTCCCAGCAGGACCAGATCAGGCCGGTGGCCGGGGTGTGCCAATCCCGGTCCGTCGCGGTCTGCAGGGTGGCGATGGCCAGGTCAACCGCCTCGCGGACGTCCCGCGCACCGCTGGAGTTCTCAGTCATCGCGGCAATTCAGCCCCCCCGGGTGACGAGCGGCCACGGAATTTGTCATACCCCAGGCGCATCATCGCGGTATGGGAGAACCAGCAACGCCGATTCGCCGCCGGATTGAGCTCACCGTCGCTGAGGCTCGCCTGCGGTTCCAGCAACTCGTCCGCGTCACCGGGGTGACCGGGCAGGTGACCGTGGTGGTCGACGGCGGGCGGCCGATCGCCGCCATCGTGCCGGCCTCGCAGGTGCTCGACCCGCCTCCGGCCCCGCCCCCGCCTCCGGCGGCGCCTTCGGCTGCCGCTGAGGGATGGATGCGCCGTGTGGAGAAGGTGCGGGAGGACGTCCGCCGGCAGCATGCGCAACGCATCGGGGACCTGTCCCAAGCCTTGGATGAGGCATGGAGGCTTCTCGATGAAATGCGGCCGCCGGGCACCGACCGGACTGTGGACACACTGCGTGCCGCCCATGTAGACCTTCGGAAGGCTCGCTGATCAAAGGCCACTTCACCGATAGGAGCGGCGCTAAGATCGGACGATGGCTCGACAGCTCGACCTATTCGTCCCGGGAATCGTCTACCTCGATGTGATCTTCACCGGCCTCCGCGAGCTGCCCGAGCCCGGCACCGAGGTCTGGGCGCCCGGCATGGGTTCGTGCCCCGGCGGCGTCGCCAACCTGGCGGTGGCCGCCAGCCGGCTCGGCCTGCACACGGGGCTCGGCACGGCGCTGAGCTCGGACGCCTACGGTGAGTTCTGCCACCAGGTGCTGAGCCGTCAGGAGGGGATCGACCTCTCCGCCTCACGCCGCCTCGACGACTGGCACTCACCGGTGACCGTGTCGGTGGCGTACGACCGGGACCGCAGCATGATCACCCACGGCCATCCGCTGCCCACCGACGCCGACGGGCTGGTCAACGGCCTCCCACCGGCCCGCAGCGCCGCCGTGAGCCTGGCGCCGGAGGGCACCGGCTGGGTGCGCCGCGCCCGCGCCGCCGGGACACTCATCTTCGCCGACGCCGGGTGGGACGACACCGACCAGTGGTCGTGCGAGGTGCTCGGGGTGCTCGCCGACTGCCACGCCTTCCTGCCCAACGCGGTCGAGGCCATGCGCTGGACCCGCACCGACGAGCCGCGCCAGGCCCTGGAGAAACTGTCCGGCCTCGTACCGGTGGTGGTGGTGACCTGCGGCGCCGACGGGGCAATCGCCATCGACGGGAGCACCGGGGAGATCGCGTCCGTCCCCGGCGTGCCGGTGGAGGCCCTCGACCCGACCGGCGCCGGTGACGTCTTCACCGCCGGCTTCGTCACCGGCACGCTCGGCGGCTGGCCGCTCGCCGACCGGGTGGCCTTCGCGACCCTCGTGGGCGCCCTGTCGGTGCAGCATTTCGGCGGCTCCCTGTCGGCCCCCGGCTGGGGCGACATCGCCGACTGGTGGACCGCCACCCGCGCCGGCGCCGCCCGCCACCACGGCGACTCCAGCGAGGCGGTCCTGGCCCGGCGGTTCGGCTTCCTCGACGACGTGATCCCGGCGGGAAGCCGCAACGCGGTCCACCGGGCCACGGCCACGATCGCCCGGCTCTCCGACGTCAGCCCCGGCCACTGACCCGGCACATGCCCTGCCCCGCCGTCCGCGCCGGTCCGCCCTTCTCGCCGGGCCGGCTGCTTCGGCCGTGCCGACGTTCGCCGTCGTTCACGTCACGGCCCGGCGCCTTCTGTCTGGCCGTCGCCCGTGGGTCAGGGCGGCGAAGAACGATGATCGGTAACCGAGCCATGGAGATCGCATGCGACTGACGATTCTCGGCGGCGGGGGTTTCCGGGTGCCACTGGTGCACCGGGCGCTGCTCGCCGACCGCGAGCGGACCGGCATCACCGAGCTGGTCCTGTACGACGTCGACGCCGGGCGCCTCGACGCGATCGGCCGGGTGCTCACCGCCCAGGCCCGCGGCGTGCCCGGAGCCCCGCGGCTGATCACCACCACCGACCTGGACACCGCGGTCACCCGTGCGGACTTCGTGTTCTGCGCGATCCGGGTGGGCGGCCTCCGCGGGCGGGTCACCGACGAGAGGGTGGCGCTCGAAGCGGGCGTCCTCGGCCAGGAGACGGTCGGAGCGGGCGGCATCTCCTACGGCCTGCGCACCGTCCCCGAGGCCCGCCGCATCGCCGCCCGCATCGCGCGCCTCGCCCCCGCCGCCTGGACGATCAACTTCACCAACCCCGCCGGTCTGGTCACCGAGGCCATGGCCACCCACCTCGGCGACCGGGTCATCGGCATCTGCGACTCCCCGTCCGGCCTGGTCGACCGCGTGCTGCGGGCCCTCGGCGCCGGCCCCGGCACGGTCCGGGTCGACTACGCCGGCCTCAACCACCTGGGCTGGCTCTACGGCGTCCACCTCCTCGACGCGGCCGATCCACGTGCCACCGATCCGCTCGCGGTTGGCGCTGGGCGTACCGGGACGGATTTGCCGGGTTCGGACAGCGGGAGTGATCCGCTCGGGGTGGGCGCTGGGCGTACCGGGACCGGTCTGTCGGGTGTGTGGGGTTCAGGTGGCGGGACCGGTCCGCTGAGGGCGGGCGACTCGCGTGCCGGGACCGATGTGTCCGGCCAGGGCGACGGGAATCTCCTGGCGGGCCTCCTGGACGACCGCCCGCGGCTGGAATCGTTCGAGGAGGGCCGCCTCTTCGGCGCCGACCGGCTTCGTGACCTGGGCGCGATCCCCAACGAGTATCTGCACTACTACTACGATCCGGCCGGCACGCTGGCCGCGGTGCGCCAGGCGGCGCAGACCCGGGGTGAGTTCCTGCTCGGGCAGCAGCGGCGCTGTTATGCCGAGATCCTCGTCCGCGATCCGCTCGGCGCCTGGCTGGGGGCGTGGCGGGAGCGGGAGGCCACCTACATGGCCGAGAACCGGGAGCTCACCGGCGCCGGCGAGCGGGAGCACGACGAGTCCCGGCCCGCCGGTTACGAGGGTGTCGCGCTCGCGGTGATGCGCGCCCTGGCCCTCGACGAGCCCACCACCCTGATCCTGAACGTGCGCAACCGGGGCGCCGTCACCGTCCTCGACGACGGCGCGGTGGTCGAGGTGCCGTGCACGGTGGACGCCCGCGGGGCTTCGCCCCAGCGGATCTCGCCGCTTCCGGCGCACGGCACGGGGCTGATCCAGGCGGTCAAGACGGCCGAGAGGTGGGTCCTGCAAGCGGTCGATTCAGGATCAAGAGCCGCAGCGGTACGGGCGATGGCCGCGCATCCCCTGGTCGGATCGGAACACCTCGCGGCCCGTCTGATCGACGCCTACCGGGCCGAGTTCCCGGAACTCGCCTACCTGCGGGCCGGGTGAGCCGAAAACTGTCGTACCCGCCTGGCAGGGTGACCGGTGAAAGGGGGCACGAGATGAGGTATGGCTACTTCGGCACGATGAGGACCCGGCCCGGCCACCGGGAGGAGGTCGTGTCGATCCTGCTCGGCGGCGCCGACGGTCTGCGCGCCGCCGGCTGCTACGTCTACGTCGTCGGTGTTTCGGACGACGACGATCAGACCATCTGGGTCAACGAGGTGTGGGAGAGCAAGGAGCATCACGACGCCTCCCTGCAACTGCCCGGGACCCGGGCCGCGATCGCCAGGGCGATGCCCCTGCTGACCGGCGAGTTCACCAGTCAGGAGATCAGTGTGCTGGGCGGCCTGGGCGTCCCACCCGAGTGACGGCGCCGGGGCCGGGCGTCACACGCCCGGTCCCGATGGATGGTGCTGTGGTGGATCGTGCGGTCAGGCCGCGACCTCGGCGGGGTGGCGCGGCGGGATCGAGTGGTCGATCTCGCGGGCCGGCTTTCGGTTGGGCAGGGCCAGGCGGAAGACCTTGGCCCACGCCGACGCCACCTGGAAGACCAGCGGCCCGGTCACGTACTTGAGCTGGTAACGCTCGAAGAGCGCCCGGACCTTCGGCGCGACCTCGGCGTAACGGCTGGCCGGCAGGTCGGGGAAGAGGTGGTGCTCGATCTGGTGGGAGAGGTTGCCGGTCATGATGTGCATCAGCTTGCTGCCGGAGATGTTGGCCGAGCCGAGCATCTGCCGGAGGTACCACTCACCCCGGGTCTCGCCGGTGATCGACGTGCGCTCGAAGGTCTCGACGCCGTTCGGGAAGTGGCCGCACATGATCACCGAGTGGCTCCACAGGTTCCGGGCCAGGTTGGCCACGAAGTTGGCGGCCATGGTGCCGAAGAGGGCGCCGAGCGGGTTGCCGACGGCGAAACCGACCGGGAGGGCGAGGGCCGGGTGCACGACGTAGTCACGGGTGACCTGCCGGCGGATCTTGTGGAGGACCTGGCGGGCGCGGGCGCGGAACTCGGGGTTGTTGCGGCGCTTCTTGGTCCGCAGGTTGCGGCCCAGCTCCAGGTCGTAGGCGGCGATGCCGTATTCGAAGAAGCACGCGTTGACGAAGTTGTAGAAGGGCTGCCCGAGGTGCGCGGGCGCCCACTTCTGCTGCTCGTCGACGCGCATGATGCCGTAGCCGAGGTCGTTGTCCCGGCCGACCACGTTGGTGTACTTGTGGTGCAGCTCGTTGTGCGAGTGCTTCCACTGCTCGGCCGGCGACGCCGAGTCCCACTCCCAGGTGGTCGAGTGGATCTTCGGGTCGCGCATGAAGTCGTACTGGCCGTGGAGGATGTTGTGGCCGATCTCCATGTTCTCCAGGATCTTGGAGATCGACAGGCCGATCGTGCCGAGGACCCAGGCCGGGGGGAAGACCGAGAAGAGCAGGACGGCGCGGCTGCCGAGCTCGAGGCGCCGCTGCACGGCGATCATCCGCCGGATGTGCCGGGCGTCCTTCTCACCGCGGACGGCGAGGATCTCGTCGCGGATGGCGTCGAGCTCCCGGCCGAGCTGCTCGATGTCCTCCGGGGAGAGATGGGCGATCGGGTTGACTTCCTTGCGCTGCAGCGTCGTCACAGAACTTCCTCGTTCTTTCGGGAGCCGGTTCGGCGGGAGCCGGCTCGCGGGCGGGGCTCCGAGGTTGCGGGCTCGGAGGTGGCGCCTCCGAGGTTGCGGGCTCGGAGGATGCCGGGTCGGCGCTACGGGGTCAGGCGTCCAGCCGGCACGGGCCGGCGGCCGTGGAGATGCATGTCTGGATCAGGACGTTGTCGCCGTCCACCTCGGTCGCGGTGGTGAGCTTGCCGTCGCGGACGTCGCGGACGATGCCCTCGCGCATGGGCAGCACGCACTTGAAGCAGATGCCCATCCGGCAGCCGGATTTCATCAGCCGGCCCGCCGCCTCGGCCGCGTCGAGCACCGTGGCGCCGGCGGCGACGTCCACGACCAGCCCGGACTTCTCGAAGGTGACCGTGCCGCCGTCGCCGGCGACCAGCACCGTGGGCCGGAAGCGTTCGACGTGCAGCCGCTCGGCGGCGCCCGCGTCGGCCCAGTGCTCCTGGAGGTCGTCGAGCATGTCGCCGGGGCCGCACGCCCAGGTCTCCCGCTCGAACAGGTCGGGCACCAGGTCGGCCAGGGCGGCCGGCTTGAGCCGCCCGTCGGCGCGGGTGTGCCGCTCGATCAGCCGGATCCGGCCCTGGGCGGCGAGTTCACGCAGCTCGGCGCCGAAGACCACGCCCTCCGGGGTCCTGGCTGAGTGCACGACGACCACGTCGCCCAGCTCGGGCAGGGCGCTGCGCAGCATGCCCATCACCGGGGTGATGCCGCTGCCCGCCGTGACGAACAGCGCCTTGGCCGGCCGGGGCGAGGTCAGCACGAAGTCGCCGGCCGGCAGGTCGAGGTGGACCAGCATGCCCTTGCGGGCGTGCCGCAGCAGGTGGCCGCTGACCGCGCCGTCCTGGACGGCGTTCACGGTGACGGTGAACCTGCCGTCACGGCGGTCGGCCGCGCTGGTCACCGAGTAGGCACGCCACAGCCGGACACCGTCGACGTCCACGCCGAGCCGAACGTACTGTCCGGGCTGGTGTGGCTCCCAGCCACGACCCGGGCGCAGCTCCAGGGTGACCGCGTCGGCGGTCTCGGGGCGCACGGCTTCGATCCGGGCGCGCAGGACGGTGGGGTTGCGCAGGGGCGCGATGACGTCGAGATAGTCGGCCGGCACCACCGGAGTGGTGATCAGCTCGACGACCCGCCACGCGCCGTTGCGCAATGTCTGATTTACAGGCACCTACCAAGACTGGTCGCTTGCAAAGGCAAAGTCCTGACCTGGGAAAGTGAATCCGGGGCCGCATAATTGTTCGGCGGGGACAAAGACCGGACGGAATGTGAGGGAGCCGCGTGAAACAGCCGCTGCGCGACGTACGGTCCTATCGCCTGCCGCCAGAGGTCGTCGACCCACTCCGGCAGGGTCTGTCCGGAGTCTCCTCGCAGACGATCAAGGCGATCATCCGGGAGGTCCCGGCGTACGCCGAACCGTTCGCCGGCGAGCTCGGGCACAAGATCGCGCGGGCGGTGCGGGCCGCGCTCGCCACCTTCCTCAACCTGGTGTCCCGTCCGGGCGCCGACCCGGGCACCCCGATGGCGTCGGCGATCGAGGCGGCGTACGCGCTGGGCCGCGGCGAGGCCCGCTCCGGCCGCAGCCTGGACGCGCTGCTCGCCGCCTACCGGGTGGGCGCCCGGGTGGCGTGGCGTGAGCTGGCCGCGATCAGCGTCGCCGCCGGGCAGCCCGCCGCCACCATCGCCGACTTCGCCGAGCTGGTCTTCGCCTACATCGACGAGCTGTCCGCGGCGAGCGTGGCCGGGCACGCCGACGAGCTGGCCGCCTCCGGCCGGATCCGGATGCGCCACCTCCAGGAGCTGGCGCAGGCGCTGGTCGCCGGGGAGCCCGCGCACGTGCTCCAGGCGGCCGCCGAGCAGGCCGAGTGGGCGCCCCCGCAGACCCTCACCGCGCTGCTGCTGCCGGAGCGCGCGGCACGCTGGGTGATCGACCTGCTCGATCCGCGTACGTTGCAGCTCGCCGACGCCGTACCCGATCTCCCCGGCCTGACCGTGCTGCTGGTCCCGGACCCGCAGGGCAGCTCCCGCCCGACCATGACCCGGCTGCTGACCGGCCACAACGTGGTGATGGGCCCGGCCCGCCCGTGGCTCGAGGCGAGGAGCTCGCTGGACCGGGCGATCCGGGTGCACCGGATGACCGCTCCGGCCGGCGGCGAGGTCGTCGACACCGAGGACCATCTGGCCGCGGTGGTGGTGACCGCCGACCCGGGCGCGCTGGCGGATCTGCGGGCCTGGGCGCTGACCCCGCTGGCCGGCGAGCGCGGCGCGGCCGCCGCCAAGCTGATCGAGACGCTGCGCAGCTGGCTGCTGCACCACGGCCGCCGCGAGGACGTGGCCGCCGAGCTGTTCGTGCACCCGCAGACGGTCCGCTACCGGATGGCCCGGCTCCGCGAGCTGTACGGCGACCGCCTCCGCGACCCGCAGTGGGTCCTGGCCCTGACCATCGCCCTGGCCATCCCGGAGTGAAGCGTCCCCGGCCGGGCGGATATACCAAAGTCAGAACCGGCCGACTTCGGACGACTGGTTCGGCCGAACGGCCCGAAATAGCGTGGTCACCGCAAGGGCGGGCAGCGGAAGCGGGTGGTCGGGACATGGGCGGCGATGCGTCACGGCAGGACGGGACGGTGCTGACGTTCTCGCCGGTGGCCCGCGTCCTGGTGCTGTTCGGGCCGGCCACGCTCGGCGCCCTGATCGGGTTCGCGCTGCCGGTGGCCGCCCGTTGGCTGGTGGACGTGGGCTTCCCGGTCCTCGGTGTGGTGTGGAGGGTGGCCTCTTCGGTCGACACCTGGTGGAAGGCCGCCGTGCAGGCCGCGATCCTCGCGGTGGTGGGCGGACTGGTCAGCGTGGAGATCGTGCAGCGCACCGCCCGGGTCACGGTCGGTTCCGGCGAGGTGCGGTTGCGGACCGGGGACAGCGAGGTCGTCGTCGCCCGCCCGGAGATCGGGGCACTGTTCGTGGAGGGCGGCGCCCTGGTGATCCTGGACCGGGAGTCGCGGCGGGTGTTCCACGGCGAGCCGCAGGCCGGGGCCGACGTGCTGGAGCGGGTCTTCCGCGAGCACGGCTACCCCTGGCGGTCCGAGGACCCGTTCGCCGGCCTCTACCAGCGGTGGGTCCCGGAGACCGGTCAGCTGCCGGTGGCCGTCGAGGCGGTGCTGTCGGCCCGCTCGGTCGCGCTGCGCAAGAAGGCCGCGAAGGAGGCCGCCGAGCTGCGCGGATCCCTGGAGAAGCTGGGTTACGCGGTCCGCGACGACGGCGCCCACCAGCTCTGGCGCCCGCTGGTGCGCTCATGACACCGGCGACCGAGGTGGAGGCGGAGCGGAAGGAACGGGCCGGGCAGCGCGTCTGGGATGTGGCGGCCGTGCTGTCCTCCTGCGTCGGGGCGGCGATCGTCCTCGGCGACGCCCAGGCCGGCCGTGGGATGAGCGACGATCAGGTGTTCCTGCATCTGGTGGCCGGGTGCGTCTTCGCCCAGGCGCTCTGGTGGCGGCGCCGGTGGCCGGTGGCGGTGGCGGTCTTCCTCAGCGTCGTCTCGGTGGTCGCCGAGGGCGCCGGCGTGGCCTCGCTGATCGCCCTGTTCACGGTCGTCACGCTGCGGCGCGGCCGGCCGACCGTGCTGGTCACCGCGATCGGTGTGGCGACCGGGCTGCTCTTCACGTGGATCAACCCGGATCCCACCGTGCCGATGCCGGTCAACATCGCGCTCACCATCGCGATCACCGCCGCCACGGTCGCGATCGGGCTTGCGGCGCGGGCCCGGCGGGACCTGATCGAGTCGCTGCGGGAGCGGGCCGTCCGTGCCGAGGAGGAGACGCGGCTGCGGGCCGACCGGCTGCGCTCGCTGGAACGGGAACGGATCGCCCGGGAGATGCACGACGCGCTCGCCCACCGGATCTCGATGGTCAGCCTGCACGCCGGTGCCCTCCAGATCCGTCCCGATCTGACCCCGGAGGAGGTGGCGAAGGCGGCCGCCACCATCCGGGACAGCGCTCATCAGGCCCTCGAGGACCTGCGCGAGATCCTCGGCGTGCTGCGGGCCGGTGACGGCGACGGCCTCCGGCCGCAACCCGACCTGCGAGACCTGGGCGACCTCCTCGCCGATGCCCACCGAGCGGGGGTACGGGTGAGCGCCGTCAACCACCTGGACGGACTGCCGATCAGCGCGTCGCTGGGGCGGACCCTGTACCGGCTGATCCAGGAGGGCCTCACGAACGCGGGCAAGCACGCGCCCGGCACGTCCGTACGCCTGCTGTTGGAGAGCACCGGTGAGGGTGAGCTGCATCTGTTGATCTCCAACCCGTTGCCGGGCATCGCGCGCAGCGTGGTTCCGGGGGCGGGCGCCGGGCTGGTCGGGCTGGCCGAGCGGGTGGAGCTGCTGCACGGGCGGCTGTCGCACGGTGTCCGCGACCATCCGGGCGCGGGCCTGAGTTTCGATCTGGAGGCGTGGTTGCCGTGGCCGAGCTGATCCGGGTGCTGATCGCCGATGACGACCCGCTGGTGCGGGTGGGCCTGTCGCTGGTGCTGGGCGCGGCGCCGGAGATCCAGATCGTCGGCGAGGCGGGTGACGGCGCCGAGGCGGTCGAGCTGGCCCGGCGCCTGCGGCCGGACGTGGTGCTGATGGACGTGCGGATGCCCCGGACGGACGGTCTGGCCGCGACCGCTGAGCTGCGGCGGGACGGCCCGGCCCCGGCGATCGTGGTGCTGACCACCTTCGACACCGACGAGAACCTGCTCGGGGCGCTGCGCCTGGGGGCCAACGGCTTCCTCCTGAAGGACATCGCGCCGACCGAGATCCTGGACGCGGTGCGGCGGGCGGCCGCGGGTGAGTCGATCCTGGCGCCGTCGGTGGTGCCGCGCCTGATCGGGTACGCGGTGGCCCGTGACCCGGAGAGTGACGGCGGCCGCGGCAGCCGGGCGTCGGCGGTGCTCGACCGGCTCACCGAGCGTGAGCGGGAGGTGGCCGAGGCGGTGGCGACCGGGCGCTCCAACGCGGAGATCGGCGCGGAGCTGCACATGAGCGTGCCGACCGTGAAGGCGTACGTCTCCCGGCTGCTCGACAAGCTCGGCTGCGCCAACCGGGTGCAGGTGGCGATCCTGGTCCACGAGTCGCGTACGGGAAAGTGACCTTCCTCGTGAGGGTCGTTACAGGAAGTGGTTTCCGGCGGTGACTCCGGCTAGCGTTGACCGAACGCAAAGACCTACTTGCTGAGTAGGCATTGCGACGCTCGTCACAACTGCTGACCAGGGTGTTCAACGTGATCGAAATTGGCGGTCTGCGCAAGGCGTATCGCTCCAGGAGGGGCTCGGTCCAGGCCGTCGACGGAGTCGACCTGACCGTCGGTGATGGCGAGGTCTTCGGCGTCCTCGGCCGCAGCGGCGCCGGCAAGAGCACCCTGCTGCGTTGCGTCAACATGCTGGAGCGGCCGGACGCCGGCACGGTCACGGTCGACGGTGTCGAGCTGACCGGTCTGCGCGGTAAGCGGCTGCGGACCGCCCGGCACGGGATCGGGATGATCCACCAGCACTTCGCGCTGCTCTCCTCACGCACCGTGGCCGGTAACGTCGCGTTCGCGCTGGAGGTGACCGGCGCCCCGCGGGCGGAGCGGAAGGCCCGGGTCGCCGAGCTGCTCGAACTGGTCGGTCTCAGCGAGCGCGCGGACGCGTACCCTGCCCAGCTGTCCGGTGGCCAGAAGCAGCGGGTCGGCATCGCCCGCGCGCTCGCCGCGCGGCCCCGGGTGCTGCTCTCCGACGAGGCGACCTCGGCGCTCGACCCGGAGACCACCGAGTCGATCCTGCGGCTGCTGCTCGACCTGAACCGCCGGCTCGGCCTCACCATCCTGCTGATCACCCACGAGATGACCGTGGTGAAGCGGATCTGCACGTCGGCCGCGGTGATGCGGGACGGGCGGTTCACCGAGTCCGGCGCCATCACCGATCTGCTGCGGCGGCCGGAGTCGGAGCTGGCCCGGGACCTGTTCCCGCTGGAGCCGGTGACCGGCGCGGCCGGGGACACGATCGTCGACATCACGGTGAGCGGTGACGAGGCCGACGAGCCGATCATCGCGGAGCTGGCCCGGCGGTTCGCTCTCGACGTACGCATCCTGGGTGGTTCTGTGGAAACGCTCGCCGCGACGCGCGCCGGGCGCTGGCGTCTCGCTCTGCCGGGCGCCCCGGACGACAACCGTGAGGCCCTCGACTACCTGCGCGAACGAGGGGTGGCGGCGTGACCTGGCAGGAGATCTACGAGCTGCTCGACGTCGGGGTGCGCGAGACGGCCTGGATGGTCGGCGTGTCGGCGCTGCTCACCGCTGTCGGCGGCCTGCTCGTCGGGGTGCTGCTGGTGCTCACCGGCGCCGGCGGCCTGCTGCCGCTGCGGCCGCTCAACGCGGTCCTCGGCCTGATCGTGAACGTCGGCCGGTCGCTGCCGTTCATCATCCTGCTGGTCGCGGTCATCCCGTTCACCCGCATGGTGGTCGGCACCACGATCGGCACCGACGCGGCGATCGTCCCGCTGACCATCGGCGCCATCCCGTTCTTCGCCCGGATCGTCGAGTCGGCGCTGCGCGAGGTGCCGCCGGACGTGGTCGCCGCGGCCACCGCGATGGGCGCCACCCGCACCCAGATCGTCGGCAAGGTGCTGCTCCGCGAGGCCCTTCCGGCCCTGGTCGCGGGCCTGACCATCACGGTGATCGCGCTGGTCGGCTACTCGGCGATGGCCGGGGTGGTCGGCGGCGGCGGTCTCGGTGACCTCGCCATCCGGTACGGCTACCAGCGCTTCGAGACCGAAGTGATGATCGCGACCGTGGTGGCCCTGGTGATCCTCGTCCAGCTCGTCCAGATGCTCGGCGACCTGCTCGTCCGCAGGTTGTCGCACCGCTGACCAACCCCCGGCCGTGACCCGGCCGGGGTCCGTCCCAATTCCTCTAACACCCATCGAAATGAAAGGTTCCTCATGCGCCGCCGCTCCTTCGCCGCCGTCCTGGCCGCCGCCACCCTCACCCTGGGCCTGGCCGCGTGCGGCTCGTCCGACTCCTCCGACAGCGCGGACAAGGACACCCTCAAGGTCGGCGTCAGCCCGGTCCCGCACGGCGAGATCCTCAAGTACGTCTCGGAGAACCTGGCCGCCGCCGAGGGCCTGAAGATCGAGATCGTCGAGTTCAACGACTACATCCAGCCCAACGTGGCGCTCAGCGAGAAGCAGCTGGACGCCAACTACTTCCAGCACATCCCGTACCTGGAGGAGGAGGTCGCGTCGAAGGGCTACAAGTTCACCGCGCTCAAGCCGGTGCACATCGAGCCGCTCGGCGTCTACTCCAAGACCGTGGAGACCCTGGCCGAGGTGCCTTCCGGCGGCGTCGTGGGCATCCCGAACGACCCGTCGAACTCGGGCCGCGCCCTCGCCCTGCTCGCCAAGAACGGCCTGATCACCCTGAAGGACGGCGTCGGCGTCAAGGCGACCGAGAAGGACATCACCGCCAACCCGAAGAACCTCCAGTTCAAGGCGCTCGAGGCCGCGCAGCTGCCGCGCAGCCTGGAGGACACCGCGATCTCGGTGATCAATGGCAACTACGCGATCGAGACCGGGCTCAAGCCGGCCACCGACTCGCTCGTGCTGGAGACCGGCGACGACAACCCGTACGCCAACCTGGTCGTCGTCCGCACCGGTGACGAGACCGACGCGCGGGTCGTGAAGCTGGAGAAGCTGCTGCACTCCGCCGAGGTGAAGAAGTTCATCGAGGACAAGTACCAGGGTTCGGTCCTGGCCGCGTTCTGATGTTCGGGGAGCCGCGTGCGGCTCCCCGAAACCCTCAGCAGGCGCCCTGGTCCGCCCACACGTCGGCGGATCCGGGCGTCTCACCCTGCGTCCACCACTTGGCCCGCCAGGTGTGGCGGTTGTGCGACACCAGGTTGCCGCCCACGTAGACCGCGCCGCTGCTCCACGCCGCCGCCGTGCAGCCGGTCGGCGGGGGAGTGCCGCCGCCCCCGCCGGTGCCGCCGATGTTGACGTCGATGCACGAGTAGAACGCGTTGGCGGTGTCGGCGATCGTCCAGACGGCGAGGACCTTCTGCCGTCCGGAGAAGCCGCTCAGATTGACGGTGTGTGACAGCGTCGCCGGCGGCTGCTGGCTGTTGCCGGCGAAGTACCCGACCCGCGTGCCGCCGATGAAGTACTCCCAGCTCGCGGTCGCGTGCCGGGCCGTGTTGATCCAGGTGAACGTCTGCGAGGTGCTGACGTTGGTGGCCGGCCAGCCCTTGCTGTCGTCGTTGAGCTCGGCGAAGACACCGTTGTTGCCGTGACAGTTCCGCAGGCCCTTGGGGCCCTCGACGCTTTGCGGCTCGTACTTGATCTGCCCGCAGGCGACCCGCCCCTGCGCGCACAGGGCCTGCCGGCTGGGCGGTGACGAGACATATCCGTGCGCGGCCGCCGGTGAGGCGACCAGTATCGAGCCCGCGGTCCCCAGGACGGCGACGGCGAGCAGGGTCAGAAACTTGCGCATGCCACTCCCTCCAATGACAGATGTCGATTAATGGGTGTGACAGAAATATAAAGTAAGGTTTCCTAAATTAAAAGCGGGATGGCGCGATCCGCACACGACGGCGCATGATCGGAGCATGACCGAGGAGACCGCCGCCGAACGGCACCAGCGCTTCGGAAGACTGCCCGCCCGGATCCGGCCCGAGGACCACGTCGAGCTGGTCGACATCCGCCGCCCGGAGGGCCGGCCGGCCACCGCGCTCGATCTCGAACACGAGCGCGCCCTGCACACGGCCGCCTGACGGCCGGGAGCAGGGCGCGGTTGAAGGCCGATCAGGCCAGGATCGTTTCGATCCGCTCGGTGGGGAGCCCGAGGGCCGAGCCGACCAGGTCGTTGGTGAGGACACCGGCGTGCACGTTCAGGCCCAGCGCGAGCGCCGGGTCGGCCCGCAGCGCGTCGCGCCAGCCCAGGTCGGCCAGGCGCAGGACGTACGGCAGGGTGGCGTTGGTGAGCGCGTAGGTCGAGGTGTTCGGCACCGCGCCCGGCATGTTGGCCACGCAGTAGAAGACCGACTCGTGCACCCGGTAGACCGGGTCCTGGTGGGTGGTGGGCCGCGAGTCCTCGAAGCAGCCACCCTGGTCGATCGCGATGTCGACCAGCACCGAGCCGGGCTTCATCCGCTTCACCAGCGCGTTGCTGACCAGGGTGGGGGCCTTCGCGCCGGGCACCAGCACCGCGCCGATCACCATGTCGGCGTCCAGGACCGACTGCTCGACCGCGTACGAGCTGGACACCAGGGTCTTCACCCGGCCGCCGAACCGGTCGTCGATCTGCCGCAGCCGCGGGATGCTCAGGTCCAGCACGGTGACGTCGGCGCCCAGGCCGAGGGCGATGGTCGCCGCGTTCACACCGGACACGCCGCCGCCGATCACCGTCACCTTCGCGGGCGCCACCCCCGGGACGCCGCCCGGCAGCACACCCCGGCCGCCGCTGTTGCGCATCAGGCTGTACGCGCCCACCTGCGGCGCGAGCCGGCCGGCCACCTCGGACATCGGCGCGAGCAGCGGCAGCGACCCGTCGGCGAGCTGCACCGTCTCGTACGCGATCGCGGTGGTCCCGCTGTTCAGCAGCGCCTTGGTGCCCTCGGCGTCGGCCGCCAGGTGCAGGTAGGTGAAGAGGACCTGCCCGGCGCGCAGCCGGTGGTACTCCTCGGCGATCGGCTCCTTCACCTTGAGGATCATGTCGGCCGCGCCCCACACGGCGTCCGCGTCCGGGAGGATCCGGGCGCCCGCCGCCTCGAAGTCGGCGTCGCTGATGGCGGATCCCACGCCGGCGCCGGCCTGGACCGACACCTCGTGCCCGTGTCGCACCGCCTCCACGACACCGGCCGGGGTGATCGCCACCCGGTACTCGTGGTTCTTGACCTCTGCCGGCACACCGATGTGCATGGGGTTCCTTCCGCCACCAACTCCCGATGGCGATAGAGTGGAACGATGTGCAGCTCGGGGGCAACACGAGCGAAGAAGATTCTGTTCACTGACGCCGACGGGCAAATCCTTCGATCCGGCGTGCCCGGATGACCGATCTGCCGAAGGATGTTCGAGGCCTCGATCACATCGACCTGGAGTTGCTGAGCCTGCTGGAGTCCGACGGCCGGATGCCCAACAACGCGCTCGCCGAACGGGTCGGCATCGCCCCGTCGACCTGCCTCACCCGGATCCGGCGGCTGCGCGAGATCGGCGCGGTCCGCGGCTTCCACGCCGACGTCGACCCGGCCTGGATCGGCCGCCCGATCCAGGCCATGATCGCCGTGCGGATCCGTTCGGACGCCCGCGAGGAGATCGGCCGCTTCGCCGAGTCACTGGCCGGCATCCCGGCGGTCCGCGACGTCTACTTCGTCTCCGGGTCCTACGACTTCCTGCTGCACGTCGCCTGCGCCGACGTCGACGACCTCCGCTCGATCATCGCCGAGCGGCTCAGCGGCACCCGCCTGGTCGCCGGCACCGAGACCTACCTGATCTTCGAGCACCGCCGCGGCTCCTGACCGCCTCCGCTCCCCGGATTCACGCGTTCATCTATGCTCGGCGCGCCGCAGCTTGTTGATCATGGGAGGCGCGGGTGCGGGCGAATGGGCTGCCACGGATGGCGGGGCTGACGGCGTGGGTGACCGGCGTGGCCTTCGTCGTCGCGCTACTGGTGCTGTGCTGCGGTTATCCGATGTTCGGCTTCGAATGGCGCCCGAGCGGCGGGTCGGCGAAGGCGGCGCCACAGGGTCCCGGATCTCTGCCGGAGCGGGTCGGTGCCCCGTCGCCGTGGACCCCCGACGGCCTGGAGGCACCGATCGCCGCGGCCTCCGTTCTCTACACCTCGAACACCTGGTTCGCCGACGAGTCCGGGCACCTCAGCGGACTGGTCGGGCGCGCGGACGACACCTACCGGGTCACCGAACTGTACGGGCCGGCCGGCATGTCCTCGGTGCTCTCCCCGGACGGCACGCACATCGCCGTGGACGAGGGCGTCGCCGAACTGGGAACCGGGAAGATCACCGCCTTCCGGGAGCGGGACGACACCAGCGACCTCCGCGTCGAACCCCAGGCGTGGTCACCGGACGGAAACTCGGTGGCGGTGCTGTTCGGCTCGTGGAACGACCACGGCGGGCCCGACGACGGCGTACGCCTGAAGGTCGTCGACGTGCGCAGCGGCGCGATGCGCGAGATCGCCGTGCTGAGCCCGATGGCCGCGTTGCCCGGATGGACCGTGGCGTTCTCGCCGGACGGGACGCGGCTCGCCTTCCAGGTGGAGGACCGGATCCGGGTGCTCACACTCGCCGACGGCAGCAGCGTGGACCTGCCCCTGCCGGCCGGCGCGCGGATCGCCGGGAAGGGCGCGTGGACCCGGGACGGGCAGAGCCTGCTCGTGGTGAGCGGCGAGAAGTGCGACTGCGCCGGGTACCCGCGACGGTGGACGGTCCGGACGATCGCGGCGGCCGACGGCACGGTGACCGGGCCCTCCTGGACCCGCGACGGCGTCTACGCGCTACGGGTCCTCGGCTGGTGGAAGGGCCGGCCGGCGACGGTCGAGTACACGGCCACCCGCGCGGCCAACCCGTCGCTGTTCGCCGACGCCCTCGGGCAGGACGAGCTGACCAGCCAGGACGGCATCGAGAGCGCCCGGCTGATCGAGCTGGGGAGCGGCCGGGAACTGCTCGCCGGGGACGAGATCCCGGTCAACGGGGACGTCGAGTCGATCGACGTGCCCGATCGGATCCTGGCCGAAGGGCGGACCCGGGCGGGGTCGCCGCCGCTGCTGGATCTTGACGCGCTGACCCTGCTGCCGGTCACGGTCGTGCTCACCGGCCTGCTGGTGCTGCTGTTCCTCGGCGTCTGGTGGCTGGCCGCCCGCCTCTGGCCCACACCGCGCTGACGTGCCGCGCCGCGCGCCAACCCTCCGCGCGCCAACCCTCCGCGCGCCAACCCTCCGCGCGCCAACCTTCCGTGATCTTGGACGTATTGCCACCGCCAGCGGTCGTAAAGCGTCCAAGGTTGCGGAGGGCGGGGATGGGGGCGGTGCTTCGCGCGCGCAACCTTCCGTGATCTTGGACGTATTGCTACCGCCAGCGGTCGTAAAGCGTCCAAGGTTGCGGAGGGCGGGGATGGGGGCGGTGCTTCGCGCGCGCAACCTTCCGTGATCTTGGACGTATTGCTACCGCCAGCGGTCGTAAAGCGTCCAAGGTTGCGGAGGGCGGGGATGGGGGCGGTGCTTCGCGCGCGCAACCTTCCGTGATCTTGGACGTATTGCTACCGCCAGCGGTCGTAAAGCGTCCAAGGTTGCGGAGGGCGGGGATGGGGGCGGTGCTTCGCGCGCGCAACCTTCCGTGATCTTGGACGTATTGCTACCGCCAGCGGTCGTAAAGCGTCCAAGGTTGCGGAGGGCGGGGATGGGGGCGGTGCTTCGCGCGCAACCTTCCGCGATCTTGGACGTATTGCCACCGCCAGCGGTCGTAAAGCGTCCAAGATCACGGGGTGTGGGCGCGGAGCGCGGTGAGTGAACGTCGCGGGTGTGGCGGGATCACTCCGCGGGGGCCAGGCGGTCGCTCAGGACGTGGCCGGCGAACAGGTGGAAGCCCACCACCAGCGGGATCGTCGCCGGGACCGAGAGTGCCAGGAAGAAGGCGAGCATGCCGGCCAGCGCCGGGGCGATCGCCGACCACGGCCGGCTCACCGCCTGACCCCAGGCCCAGCCGATCGCGGCCTTCCATGACTGCGACGGATCACGGCCGCCGGCCACCAGGGTGAGTGTGGTGACCCCGGCCAGCCAGGTGACGACGGCCGCGGTGATCACCAGCATCGGCGTGCCGCCGGGTACCCAGCCGCGGCTCAGCGCCACCAGGTCGATCAGCAGCAGCGCGGCCACCAGCACGACCGGGACACCGGGCAGCAGGGTGCGGCGGAACTGCCGCAGCAACGGCCGGAAGGCGGGCAGCGAACCGGCGTGGTAGCGGTGCCGGACCGCCGTCGAACCAGCCGCCAGCGCCGCCGGCAGGGTCAGGACCGGCAGCGCCGCGACCGTCACCCCGATGCCGATCAGCGCGAGATCGGTGCCGAGCGCGAACCGTTCGCGCCAGTCCGGCCGGATCTCCGGCTCGTCCTCACGCGGCCAGTTCGGACCGCTCGGCCGGCCGGCCGTGATAGCGAGCGGGGCGCTCGGCCCATCCGCCGTCGTGGCGATTGGGGTGCTCGGCCCGTCGGCTGGAGTGGGGAGTGGGGTGCTCGGCCCGTCGGCTGGAGTGGGGAGTGGGGTGCTCGGCCCGTCGGCTGGAGTGGGGAGTGGGGTGCTCGGCCCGTCGGCTGGAGTGGGGAGTGGGGTGCTCGGCCCGCCCGCCGGTGTGGCGAGCGGGCCGGTGGCGGCGGGCGTGGTCATCCCTTGAGGCCCGACGTGTTGATGCCCTCGACGAGCATCCGCTGGAAGGCCACGAAGAACAGGAAGACCGGGGCCAGCGACAGCACCGACATGGCGAACATCGGGCCGACCGAGGACTGCCCGCTGGAGTCGATGAACAGCGTCAGTGCCACCGGGGCGGTGTACTTCTCCAGGTCGGACAGGTAGACCAGCTGGCGGAAGAAGTCGTTCCACGTCCAGATGAACGAGAAGATCGCGGTCGACACCAGAGCCGGCCGGGACAGCGGCAGGATCACGTGCCGGAACACGCCGTACGGGGAGCAGCCGTCGATCGTGGCGGCCTCGTCGAGGTCACGGGGCACTCCCCGCATGAACTGGACCATCAGGAAGACGAAGAACGCCTCGGTGGCCAGCAGTTGCGGGACGATCAGCGGCGCGTACGGCCAGTCGCCGCCCACCCAGCCGAACGTCTTGAACATGACGAACTGCGGGACGATCAGCACGTGGCCGGGCAGCAGCAGGGTCCCGATCATGATGGCGAACCAGAAGCCGCGCAGCCGGAACTTCAAACGGGCGAAGGCGTACGCCGCCAGCAGGCACGAGATGCAGTTGGCGACCACCGTGAGGCCCGCCACGAGCGCGCTGTTGAGGAAGAACCGCCCGAAGCTGACGTCGAAGTTGCTCCAGCCGTCGGTGTAGTTGCCCGGCGTCCACTCGTTGGGCAGCACCGCCACGTTGTTCAGGACCTCGGCCGGGCTCTTGAACGAGCTGCCGAGCATCCACACCAGCGGGTAGAGCACCACCGCCGAGAGCAGGACCAGCGTCAACGGCCGGGCCAGGCGCTGGAGGGTCATCAGTCTTCTCCGTCCGAGTAGTGCACCCAGAACTTGCCGGTCCGGAAGACGACGGCGGTGACCAGGCCGATCGCGAGCAGGAAGGCCCAGGCCATCGCCGAGGCGTAGCCCATCTGGTACTCGTTCCAGCCCTTGATGTAGAGGTGCAGCGTGTACATGAGGGTTGAGTCGACCGGGCCGCCGGTGCCGTTGCTGAGCACGAACGCCGAGGTGAAGCCCTGGAAGCCGTTGATCGTCTCGAGCACCAGATTGAAGAAGATCACCGGCGACAGCATCGGGAGCGTGATGCTGAGGAACTTGCGCCACGGGCTGGCGCCGTCCACCGAGGCCGCCTCGTACAGCTCGACGGGGACCTGTTTGAGACCGGCCAGGAAGATCACCATCGGGGCGCCGAACTGCCACACGGCCAGCAGGATCAGCGTGCCGAGCGCGAAGTCCGGGTCGTTCACCCACGCCTTGCCCTCGATGCCGAACCAGCCGAGGAAGGAGTTGAACGCGCCGTCGCGGTTGAACATGTTGACCCAGACGATGGCCAGCGCCACGCTGCCGCCCAGCAGGGAGGGCAGGTAGAACAGGCCACGGAACAGGCCGGCGGCCTTGAACGATCTGTTCAGCAGCATCGCCACACCGAGCGCGGCGGCCAGTTTGAGCGGGGTGGCCACCAGCGCGAAGACCAGGGTGACCCGGACCGCGTGCCAGAAGGACGGGTCCTCGGTGAACATGGTGCGGTAGTTGTCCAGCCCCACCCACTTCATCGACTCCCAGTCGGAGAGGACGTCGTAGTTGGTGAAGCTGAGGTAGAGCGACATCAGCATCGGGATGGCCGTGATGGTCAGCAGCCCGAGCAGCCAGGGGGACAGGAAGACGTAGCCGGCGACGCCGTCGTTCTTGCGCTTGGCGGGCCGGCCCCGCCGCTGGGAAGCGGCGGGACCGGTCGTCGGCGCGGTCGGCGAGGGCCGTGCCGTTGTTGCCATGGGACTCACCGGCTGATCGCGGCCTGGGCGGCGGCGAAGAACTGCTCGGCGGCCTTGGCCGGGGTGGCGCGCCCGTACTGGGCCTCCTCAGCGGCCTTGATCAGCTCGGAGCGGACGGTGCTGTGACCCTTCGGCGGCACCGCGGGGCCGGGGCCGAAGGTCTTGCCCAGCTCCTTGACCATCTCGATGGTCTGCTTCATCGACGGGTTCTCGGTCGACGCGGCGACCTGGGCGCGGATCTCGGTGTTCGACGGCAGACCGCGGTCGGTGCCCAGGATCTTGCCCGCCTCCGGGTCGTTGACCAGGAAGTTCAGCACGTCGGCCGCGACGTCCTTGTGCTCGCTGCCCTTGTAGACCGAGAAGTACATCGAGGCGCGCGGCCACTGCTTGGTGGAGTCACCCGGGTACGCGATGACCTCCAGCGCGTCCTTGGTGTTCTTCTGCAGCTCGGGCATCTGGTTGGCCCACACCCAGGAGGTGAGCGCCTTGCCGGTGACGACCAGCTGCTTGCTGACGTCGGTGGCGTTGCCCTCGTGGATCACGTCCGGTGTCGGGGTGGCCTTGGCGTCCCGGGCGCCCTTCCACAGCTCGAACCAGGCCTGCACGTCGGCCTGGGTGAAGCCGAGCTGGCTGCCGTTGTAGAACTCCTTGCCGTTCTGGCGCAGCCACACCCAGAACGCCTTGTAGTCGGCGCTCGGGTCCTGGGTGCCGGCCACACCGGTCTTCGCGGCGGCGCCCTTGGCCCAGGCGATGTGCTCCTCCCAGGACTGCCCGGTGGTGGGCAGCGGCACCTTGGCGGCCTCCAGCTTGGTCTTGTTGAAGACCAGACCCTGGGTGTTCTCACCGAACGGCACGCCGGCCAGCTTGCCGTCCACAGTGGCGTACGTGACGAGACCCTGCGGGAACTTCGAGGTGTCGATCTTCCCGGACTTCTGGTACTCGGTGAGGTCCTGCGTGACGTTGCGGGTCGCGTACTCGGCCAGGTAGTTGTCGTCGATCTGGAAGATGTCCGGCGCGTCGTTGCCGGCGGTGAGTGTGGCCAGCTTGTCGAAGTAGCCCTGGTTGGCCTGCCAGGTCTTCTTGAACGTGACCTCGGGGTGCTTGGTCGTGTAGAGGGCGAGGGCCTGCTCGGTGAGCTGGGCGCGGGCCTCGGCGCCCCACCAGAAGAAGCTCAGCTCGACCTTGCCGTCGTCGCTGGACTCCTCGCCGCCACAGGCGCCGAGGGCGAGGGGAAGGGCCAGCATGCCGGCGACCAGGCCGCGGAGCAGGCGGCGCCGGGGAAGGGGGTGGGATGAGGTGGTCATGGGGGTTCGTCACTCCTTGACGTGTGCGGCAACCTCAGCGGCGATCGCGACGGCCGGGGCGTACGGCCCCGGGCCGGTGGAGTTGCGAATGATCAAGTCGGTCCGGAGGGTGACCTGCCCGGTCGCCCCGTCGTCGCCCTGCTGGAGCAGCATGTCGACGGCGGCACGGCCGGCGGCGGCGGTCGGGTTGGCCACGGTGGTGAGCCGTGGTCGCACCAGCCCGCTGTACGCGATGTCGTCGATCCCGACGATGCTGACCTGCCCGGGGACCTCCACACCGCGGTCCTGCAACGCCTGTAGCAGGCCGATCGCCATCAGGTCGTTGTAGGCCAGCACCGCGGTGGCGCCGGTGGCGAGCACCGCCTCGGCGGCGGCCGCCCCGGCCTCCTCGACCGGCTGGTTCGGGCCGAGGACGGTGAGATCCGCGCCGGCCGTACGGGCGGTGGCCCCGGCGGCCCGGCGGATCTCCCGGTTGGTCCACGAGCCCCGCGGCCCGGCCAGATAGACCAGGTGGCGGTGGCCCAGGTCCAGCAGGTGGCGCACGGCTTCCCGGGCGCCCTGTCCCACGTCCATGACCACCGCGGGCAAGCCGGTGATCATGCGGTTGATCACGACCAGGGGCACCTCGCGGCGCAACTGCTCTATCTGGTCGTCGCTCATCCGGGGACTGCACAGCAGGATCCCGTCGACCTGCTTGGCCAGTGCCTGCACCAGGTCGGACTCGACGATCGGATCCTCGTCGGTGTCGGCGACGAAGACGTGGTAGTCCCGCCGCCGGGCGTGGGTCTCGGCCGCCTTGATCAGAGGCGGGAAGAACGGGTTCGCGATATCGGCCACGATCAGGCCGATGTTGTGGGTACGTCCGGTGATCAGTGCCCGGGCCGCCCGGTTGGGGCGGTAACCGAGCTGCTCCGCGGTGGCCAGAACCCGGGAACGGGTCTCGGGGTTGACCAGATGCGGCGCGGAGAACGTGCGCGACACCGTGGAGATGTGCACGCCGGACGCCCTTGCGACGTCCCGGATCGTCACAGCCACGGTGCCTCCCTTGATGACGGCCCGGATGTGACCCGGGTCTCTAGGTGACAGCCATTAATGCAAACGGTTGCTGTCATGTCAACGCCCTTCAATGTCGATCTTGTTGCCGGGCCATGACTCAGTCGTGTCATATGTGGACAAATGATAGCTACGCATTGACTTGGGTCGTGGTTTGCTCCCTAAGCTGTTGCAAACGTTTGCCGAATGGAGGCGACGGAATGCCCCTCTCTTCCCGCCGCCGGTACGCCCTCGTGGGCGCCGGCTCCCGGGCCGGAATGTTCCTCCGCGCGATCACCGGCGACCACGCGGACGTGGCCGAGCTGGTCGCGATGGCCGACACCAACCAGGCCCGGCCGGCCGTCCACAACAGGCGGCTCGCCGAACCCGTCCCGGTGTACGACGCGGCGGACTTCACCGAGATGCTCAAGCGTGAGCGCGTCGACGTCGTGCTGGTCGCGACCGTGGACCGCTATCACGACCACTACGTCGCGGCGGCGCTCGACGCCGGCTGCGACGCGATCACCGAGAAGCCGATGACCGTCGACGTCGCCGGTTGCCGTCGCATCCTGGACGCCCAACGGCGCACCGGGCGCGACGTCCGGGTCACTTTCAACTACCGCTACAACCCGCTGCACGAGGCGGTGAAGCGGGTGATCTCGTCCGGCGAGATCGGCGAGATCGGCTCGGTCCACTTCGAGTGGTTGCTGGACGTCCGGCACGGCGCCGACTACTTCCGCCGCTGGCACCGCGACAAGGCCAACTCCGGCGGCCTGCTGGTGCACAAGGCCGGCCACCACTTCGACCTGGTCAACTGGTGGCTCGACGACGGGCCCGAGCAGGTCTTCGCGGCCGGGCGGCTGTTCTTCTACGGCGAGCAGGGACGCCGCCACGGGTACGCCCGGGACTACGACCGGGCGCACGGTGCGGCGACCGCCGACGGGGACCCGTTCGCGCTGCGGATGACCGACGAACCGACCATGCGCGAGCTCTACCTCGAAGCCGAGGGCGACGACGGCTACATCCGGGACCGCAACGTCTTCGCGCCCGGGGTGACCATCGAGGACGACATGGCCGTGCTGGTCCGCTACACCCGCGGCGCGTCGATGAGCTACCACCTCACGGCGTACGCGCCCTGGGAGGGTTACCGGGTGATGTTCAACGGAAGCCGGGGCCGGCTGGAGCTGGAGGTCGTGGAGAGCGACCACGTCTCACCCGCGGCCGCGGCCGGCGTCAAGGGCGAGCCGGGCGCCGAATCGGCCGCCGAGAAGGGCTTCAAGCGGCTGCTGGTCCGGCCGTTCTGGGCGCCGCCCCGGGAGGTCGTGGTGGACGGGCTGTCCCGGCACGGGCACGGCGGCGCGGACGTGCGGATGCTTGCCGACCTGATCCGGCCGGACGCCCCCACGGACCCGCTCGGGCGGACGGCCGGCGCCGTCGACGGCGCCCGCGCCCTGCTCACCGGCCTGGCCGCCAACGAGTCCCTGGCTCAGGGGCAGGCCATACGCGTGCAAGACCTCCTAGATCTTGAGGACAACGAGTGATCGACGAGAACCATCTCTTCCCCGCCGAGCCGACCCAGCGGCAGATCGCCCGCGAGCTGTACCGGCACGCCAAGGATCTGCCCCTGATCAGCCCGCACGGGCATGTCGACCCGGTGCTGCTCGCCGACGACCAGCCGTTCGGAGACCCGGCCCGGCTGTTCGTGGTCCCCGACCACTACGTCACCCGGATGCTGGCCAGCCAGGGCATTCCACCGGCCCGGCTCGGCGTGCCCAGCATCGACGGGTCGGCGGTCGAGACCGACGGGCGGGCGATCTGGCGGCTGCTCGCGGAGAACTGGAAGCTGTTCCGAGGCACCCCCTCCCGGCTCTGGACGGAGAAGGTGCTCTCCGGCGTCTTCGGTCTCACCAAGCCGCTGAACGGCCAGAACGCCGACGAGATCTACGACGAGCTGTCCGCCCGGCTCGCCGAGCCCGAGTTCCGGCCGCGGGCGCTGTTCACCCGGTTCAACATCGAGGTGCTGGCCACCACCGAGAGCCCTCTCGACGAACTGCGCGCGCACGCGAAACTGGCCGCCGACGGCTGGGGCGGCCCGGGCGGCCGGGTGATCACCACGTTCCGTCCCGACAACCTGGTCGACCCGGACTGGCCCGGCTGGGCCGAGCGGGTGGCCGGGCTCGGCGAGCTGACCGGCCTCGACGTCGGCACCTACCCCGGCTTCCTGAACGCGCTGCGCAGCCGCCGGGCCGCGTTCATCGAGGCCGGCGCCACCAGCTCGGACCACGGCCACCTCACCGCGGCCACCCTGCTGCTGAGCGACGCCGACGCGGCCGTCCTCTACCGCAAGGCCCTCGGCGGCGGCGCCACCGCGGCCGACGCCGAGGCGTTCCGGGCCCACATGCTCGTCGAGTTCGCGAAGATGTCCCTCGAGGACGGCCTGGTCATGCAGCTGCACCCGGGTTCGGTCCGCAACCACAACGAGGCGCTCTACCAGCGGCACGGCCGGGACGTGGGCGGCGACATCCCGTCGGCCACCGACTACGTGCACGCGCTCAAGCCGCTGCTCGACGCGTACGGCGCCGACCCTCGCCTGCGGATCGTGCTCTACACACTGGACGAGACCGTCTTCACCCGCGAGCTCGCCCCGCTCGCCGGCGGCTACCCCAGCCTCTACCTGGGCGCGCCCTGGTGGTTCCTGGACAGCCCGGAGGGTCTGCGCCGGTTCCGGGAGACCGCCACCGAGACGGCCGGCTTCTACAACACGTCCGGATTCGTCGACGACACCCGGGCGTTCTGCTCCATCCCGGCCCGGCACGACGTGGCACGCCGCATCGACGCCGGATTCCTGGCCCGGCTCGTCGCCGAGCACCGCCTCCCGCTCGACGAGGCCGCCGAGACCATCGCCGACCTCGCCTACCACCTCCCGAAGCGTGTCTTCCGACTGGAGAAGAACTGATGACAGTGCGGATCACCGGCGTCGACGTCCACGACGTCCGGTTCCCGACCGCGGCGGCCGGTGACGGCTCCGACGCGATCAACAAGGGTGACTACTCGGCCACCTACGTCGAGGTCACCACCGACGCCGGGGTCACCGGCAGCGGCCTGACCTTCACCAACGGCCGCGGCAACGAGCTCACCTGCGCGGCCGTCGAGGCGCTGGCCCACCACGTCACCGGCCGCACCGTCGAGGAGATCGCCGCCGACCAGGTCGGCTTCTGGCGGTCCATCACCGCGGACGTGCAGCTGCGCTGGCTCGGCCCGGAGAAGGGCGTCATCCACATGGCGTCCGGCGCGCTGATCAACGCGGTCTGGGACCTGCGGGCCCGCCTCGCGGGCAAGCCGATGTGGCGGTACCTCGCCGAGATGCCGGCCGACGAGCTGGTCGCCTCCATCGACTTCCGGCACATCAGCGACGCGATCACGCCCGGCGAGGCGCGCGAGATCCTCGAGAAGGGCGCCATCGGGTACGCCGAACGCCTCGCCGAACTGGAGAGTGACGGCTTCCCGGCCTACACCACGAGCGTCGGCTGGCTCGGCTACCCCGACGACAAGGTGCGCGAGCTGACCCGGCGGGCGGTGGCCGACGGCTGGCGCGCGGTCAAGATGAAGACCGGCGGCCCGCTGGAGGACGACGTCCGCCGGGCCGGCATCATCCGCGGCGAGCTGCCCGACGGCGCCCTGCTGATGATGGACTCCAACCAGGTCTGGGACGTGGACCAGGCGATCGCCGCGATGGAGGAGCTGAAGGCCTTCGACCCGTACTGGATCGAGGAGCCCACACACGCCGACGACGTCCTCGGTCACGCCCGGATCGCCCGCGCCGTGGCGCCGGTCCGGGTCGCCACCGGCGAGGTCGCCGCCAACCGGGTGATCTTCAAGCAGCTGTTGCAGGCCGGCGCGATCGGCGTCTGCCAGGTCGACGCCTGCCGGGTCGCCGGCGTGAACGAGGTGCTCTCCATCCTGCTGCTGGCCGCCAAGTTCGGGGTGCCGGTCTGCCCGCACTCCGGCGGCGTCGGCCTCTGCGAGTACGTGCAGCACCTGGCGATCTTCGACTTCCTGCGGGTGGGCCGGTCGCTGGACGGCCGCATGATCGAGTACGTCGACCACCTGCACGAGCACTTCACCGACCCGGTCACCGTGGTCGACGGCCGCTACCGGCTGCCGCGGCTGCCCGGCTACAGCGTCGAGATGAAGCCGGAGTCGATCGCCGAGTTCCGCTTCCCGGACGGGCCGGCATGGCGGTGACCTACCGTCTCGGTCGCGGGGCGCTCACGTCGCTGCCCGAGGCGAGCCGTCCCGCCGTCAGCCCCGGCAGCGTCCGTGCCGGGATCGTCCACCTCGGCCTGGGCGCCTTCCACCGCGCCCACCAGGCCGTCTTCACCGAGGACGCGGTCGCCGCGTCGGGCGGCGACTGGGGGATCCTCGGCGTCGCACCGCGCTCGCGCGACATCCTGGAGAGACTCCGCGAGCAGGACGGGCTCTACAGCGTGCTGACCGTCGGCGGTGGAGCGGACCGGGCCCGCGCGATCGGCATCCTGGCCGGGCTCGGGCACGCCGCCGGCGACCCGCACGGGGTGGTCGCGGCGATCGCCGACCCGAGCATCCGGATCGTGTCGATGACCGTCACCGAGAAGGCGTACCGGCTCGACCCGGCCGGGCGGCTGCTGGTCGACGACGACCTGCGCGCCCAGCTCACCGGCCAGGCGCCACCGGTCAGCGTGCCGGCGCTGCTGGCCCGCGGGCTGATCCGGCGCCGGGCGGCCGGCGGTGGACCGCTCACCGTGCTCTGCTGCGACAACATGCAGCGCAACGGCGCCCGGATCCGTGGCCTGGTCGAGCAGGCGCTCGAGGTGGCCGGCGCCGATCTGAGCGCCGACGTCGCCTTCCCGTCCACCATGGTGGACCGGATCGTGCCCGCCACCAGCGCGGACCACATCCGCCGGGCGGCCGCCGCGCTGGGCGCCGACGACGCCGCGCCGGTGGTGGCCGAACCGTTCACCCAATGGGTGATCGAGGACGACTTCCCCGGCGGGCGGCCGGACTGGGCGGCCGCGGGCGCGATTCTCACCGGCGACGTCACCCCCTGGGAGACGCTGAAGCTGCGCGCCCTCAACGGCGTCCACTCGTCGGCCGCCTACCTGGGCGCGCTGGCCGGCCGGGAGTTCATCGCCGACTCGCTGGAGCTGCCCGGGATGACCGGGCTGCTGCGCAGGCTCATCGCCGACGACATCGCGCCGACCATCGCGCCGCCGCCCGGGGTCACCGTGACCGGGTACGGCGAGTCGGTCCTGGAGCGGTTCGCCAACCGCGAGCTGGGCCACCGCAACCTCCAGGTGGCGATGGACGGCACCCAGAAGCTGCCGTACCGGCTGCTCGACACCATCACCGAACGCCGCCGGGCCGGCGCCGTCCCGGTCTGGGGCGCGCTGATGGTGGCCGCCTGGATGCGCTTCGCCCGGGGATCCGCCGACGGCGGCGCCCAACTGCCGCTGGACGACCCGCTGGCCGGGCTGATCCGGGACGCCCTGGCCGGCGCGCCGAAAACACCGGCCGGTGTGGTGGGCGCCCTGCTCGGCCTGGACGCGGTCTTCGGGCCGGAGCTCGCCGGCGACGACGTCCTGCGCGCCGAGCTGCTGCGCTGGTACGGCGAGCTGGACCGGCACGGCGTCGTGGCGACGGTGAAGGGGCTGGGCTGATGGCCACCCGGGTGGCGCTGATCGGCGCCGGGGGCCACGGGCTCTCGCACCGGCGTACGTTGCAGCGGTTGTCCGACGCCGGAACCGTCGAGGTGGCCGGGCTCTGCGACCGGCAGCCGGTCGACCCGCACCCGGACGCGCCGCTGCCCGGGGTGCCGTTCTACCGCGACCACCGGGAGCTGCTCGCCGGGGAGCGGCCGGAGATCGTGATCGTCTGCACTCCGCCGCACACCCACCTGGCGATCGCGCTGGACGTGCTGGCGGTCGGCGCCGACCTGCTGCTGGAGAAGCCGCCGGTGATGTCGTCGTTCGAGCACGACCGGCTGGCGGAGGCCGTGGCCGAGAGCGGGCGGCTCTGCCAGGTCGGGTTCCAGGCGCTCGGGTCGACGGCTCTCGCCGAACTGTGCGCGGCCGCGCCGGCCGGGCCGATCGGGGTGTCCGGGGCGTGGTGGCGCCCGGACTCCTACTACGAGCGGGCGCCCTGGGCCGGGCGCCGTGCCGTGGACGGCCGGCCGGTGCTGGACGGGGCGCTGGTCAACCCGTTCGCGCACGCCCTCATGCAGGCGCTGGTGCTGGCCGACGAGGGCGGCCCCGGGTTCCGGCCGGTCCGGATGGAGCTGGAGCGCTACCGGACCCGGCCGATCGAGACCGACGACACCACGTTCCTGCGCCTCACCGGGAACGACGGGCGCCGCGTCACCGTGGGGGTGACGCTGGCGTCGGCGGTCTTCATCGCCGGGGAGATCCGGGCCGGCGGCGCCGTCCTGGAGTACCCGACCGACCGCCTGCGGCTGTCCGGCCAGGCCGAGGTCCAGCGGGTCCCCGGCCGGACCGGGCTGCTGGAGAACCTGATCGAGCACCGGCGCGACCCCCGGACGCCGCTGCTGGCGCCGCTGGCCCGGACCGGGTTGTTCACCGCGGTCGCCGAGGCGATCGTGCGGGCGCCCGAACCGAGCGTGATCGGCGACGGCTGGCTCGCGCCGCACCCGGACGGCGGCGGGCGGGTCGTCACCGGGATCGACGAGATCGTCCGGGAGGTGGCCGAGACCGATCGGCTGCCCTCGGAGACGAGGGTGCCCTGGGCCGCCGAGGTCCATCGCACCGTCGTGGAACCCCGGCTGAGGTTGGGGGCTGCTCAGCCCGTACGACAAAGGGATTGAAAGGAGGAACGCCATGCGCAAGTTGAGCTTCGCCGATCTCGACACCGGGGATCAGGGGCCTAGATTCACCAACGTCCTGCCCGGACACGTGACCGACCGTGGCGGGTTCCGGATCTATCCGGAACCCGGCCACCGCACACACGACGGGCCGGGGCGGCACACGCACCCGATCCCCGAGGTGTTCTACATCGTGCAGGGACAGGGCGAGATCGAGATCGAGGGCGAGGTGGTGGACAAGTTCGAGGCCGGTGACGCGATCCTGATCGAGCCGGAGGAGGACCACCACCTGATCAGCCGGGGCGAGGGCCCGCTGGCCTTCGTCTGGATGCACCTGGAACCGGTCGAGTAGGGCCGGGCCATGCGAACCGCTCTCGCGGCGGCGCTCGGCGCGGTCCTCACCGCCGGCGTCGCCACCGTCCCCGCCTCCGCCGCCCCGCCCGCCGTCCCGGTGCTCGCGCGGCAGACCCTGCCCGCGAACGACGGGTGGGCGGCCGCCACCACCGGGACCACCGGTGGCTCCGCGGCCGACGACGCGCACGTCTTCGTGGTGCGCAACCGTGCCGAACTGGCCGCCGCCCTGGCCGGAGGCACCGATCCGACCCCGCGGATCGTGCTGGTCAAGGGCACCATCGATGCCAATGTGGACGATGCGGGCAATCCCCTGACCTGCGCCGGCTACGCGGACCCGGCGTACAGCCTGGACGCCTACCTGGCCGCCTACGACCCGGATGTGTGGGGCCGCGCCAGCCGGCCGTCCGGGCCGCTCGAGGAGGCCCGGGTCCGGTCGCAGCGCACCCAGGCCGCCCGGATCCAGCTGCGGGTGGGCGCCAACACCACCATCTACGGGCTGCCGAACGCCCGGCTGGTCGGCGCCAACCTGCTGATCTCCAACGTGGACAACGTCATCGTGCGGAACCTGCGGATGGAGGACGCGGCGGACTGCTTCCCGGCGTGGGACCCCACCGACGGGTCGGCGGGCAACTGGAACTCCGCCTACGACCTGATCACCCTGACCGGGGCGACGCACGTGTGGGCCGACCACAACACGCTCAGCGACGGGAACAACGTCGACGCCGACCAGCCGCTGTACTACGGGCGGCCGTACCAGGTGCACGACGGCGCGCTCGACGTGATCCGGGCGTCCGATCTGGTCACCATCTCCTGGAATGTGTTCCAGGAGCACGACAAGACGATGCTGATCGGTTCCACCAACACCGTCGGCGCGGATGTCGGGAAACTGCGCGTGACCGTGCACCACAATCGTTTCGCCAATGTCGGGCAGCGTGTTCCGCGGGTGCGATTCGGTCAGGTCGACGTATTCAACAACTACTACTACATGACCGATGAGGACACCTATTCGTATTCGTGGGGCGTCGGCGTCCAATCGGCGATCTACGCGGAGAACAACTTCCTGCTGCGTAGCGCCGACCTGGCGCTCGAGGACTTCGTCTACGACTGGGGCGGCACGGCGATCACCGAGATCGGCACGCTGACCAGGGTCGGAACCGGCCCGGTACGCGAGGTCGACCTGCTCGGCGAGTACAACGCCACGCACGATCCGGACCTCGGCACGGACGCCGGCTGGACCCCGGCGCTGCGGGCCGGCCCGGTCACGCCGACCATCGCGGTGCCGCTTCTGGTGAACGCGTGGGCGGGCGCCGGAAAGATCTGACGGAAATCTCCCGGCCGGGGTTTTCGGCTTCCCCGGCCGGGTTCTCCGCCGATCGCATCCGCCGATCGCGCCGAATCGCGGAAAGGGCTGGGCTACGCTGGCGGGCGTCTGCTTCCCGGCGAATCCGCAATTCGAGGGTGATCCTCATGAACAGTGCTGCCCGGTGCGCGGCGGCGGTGATGGCGGCCGGTCTCCTCCCGTTCGTGGCGCCCTCCGCGCCCGCCGGTGCGGTCCCGGTGGCCCCGGGCGCCGGCTCGCCCGCCCTGGAACGGATGCGGCGTGAGGTGGCCGCCGCGACCGGCTCACGCCGCGTGCCCTGCTGGCGCAACGTCACCATCAGATCCGCGGCCAACGGCCGGTACGTCTCCGCCGAGATCGGCTGGGACGGCCCCGGCTACGGGGCACTGCGCGCCCGGGCGACGAGAGTCAGCCCGTGGGAGAGATTCACCGTCTGCCGGGACGCCTACTCCGGCGCCACCTGGATCCGGGCACAGGCCAACAACGACTTCGTCTCCGCCGAGCTGGACTACGCCGGCGCCACGTACGGGCTGTTGCGCGCCCAGGCCCAGAGGGTCGCCGGGTGGGAGCGGTTCTACTCCAACCGGGCGCCCGGTGGGAACTTCTCGTTCTATGCCCGGGCCACCCGGCGATGGGTGTCCGCCGAGGTCACGTTCCGGGGAAGGGGATACGGCTCGCTGCGCGCGCGGGCCACGAGCGTGGGCGCTGAGGAGACTTTCAGCTGGTAGGAGTCGTCTCGTTTGGTAAGGGCCTTAAGAGTGCAGCCCCTAGAACCTTAAGTTTTTCTTTATTCGCATCTTTGGTGATCCGCCGTTGGGAGCGTTCCCGTATGGACCGGTCGAGAGAGCGGTTCGACAGGAAGGCACGCAGATGAAGCGGTACCGGAGCTACGCGAAGGGCTCGTCGGCCGGAGCGAAGCGCTGGCGTGTGGCCGGCGTCGCGGGTGTCGCGGTGGCCCTGGTCGGTGTGGGGCTCGGCGTCGCGGCCGCGGCCGACTCCGCCGTCCCGACGGTGAACTGCCCGACGGTGGCGGACAAGCTCGGCGCCGTGCCGGCGCAGGCCCAGGCGGAGATCGCCCGCAACCTGCAGCTGCTGAACACGCAGATCCAGGAGGCCAACAACCGGATCCGCACCACCCAGGGTCAGGGCGGCGCGAACTTCATCCAGAACGCGATCCTCGACCCGCTGAAGGACAAGCGGTTCGCGGCGATCAACCGGATGGAGACGGCGATCGGCCGGACCATCGCCAAGCCGAACCTGAACGCGGAGGGCCTGTCGGGCTGCTCGCTGAACGCCAACGGCGGCGGCAACGCCTCGCCGGAGCCGGCCAACGTACCCGCCGCCTCGGTGTCGGCCGGTGCCGCCGCGGTCGGGAACGTCGGCACGATCGTCTGCCCGGACGTCGTCATCAACGTGGCGGTCCCGGCGCAGGCCCAGGCCGAGATCGACCGGAACCTGGCCCTGCTGCAGACCCAGATCAACGAGGCGAACGCCCGGCTCAAGAGCTCGGTCGGCCAGGGCGGCGCCAACTTCGTCCAGAACGCGATCCTCGGCCCGCTGAAGGACAAGCGCTTCGCCGCGATCAACCGGATGGAGACGGCGATCGGCCGTAACGCCGCCAAGCCGGACCTGAACGCCGAGGGCCTGTCGACCTGCTCGCTCAACGCCGCCGGCGGTGGCGCCGCGGCCGCGCCGACCGCGGCCCCGACCACCCAGGCCCCGGCGAACAACGGCAACGCCGGGAACAACGGCAACAACCAGGCCGCGGCCAGCCGGAACACCGGCAACGTCGGCATCAACGACGGCACCGCGCAGGTGGACTGCCCGGACGTCGTGATCAACGTGGCGATCCCGGCGCAGGCCGCGAACGAGGTCAACCAGAACCTGGCCCTGCTGCAGACCCAGATCAACGAGGCGAACGCCCGGATCAAGAGCACGGCCTTCCAGGGTGGCGTGAACTTCATCAACAACGCGATCCTCGGCCCGCTGAAGGGCAAGCGGTTCGCGGCCATCAACCGGATGGAGACGGCGATCGGCCGTAACGCCGCCAAGCCGGACCTCAACGCCGAGGGTCTGTCCGCCTGCAACCTGAACAAATAATTCACCGAGATTGATCGACGGAACGGCCCGGCTGCGTCTGGCGGCCGGGCCGTTCCCGTGCCTTGCCGGCGGCGCGGTTGTAGAGGAACGCCTTGGCCGCGGCCTGGGACAGGTTCGCCAGGCCGAGCGCGGTCCAGAGCAGCGGCAGCCCGCCGTGCTCGGCGGCCGGGACGGCCACCACCGCCAGCAGGCCGAAGAAGATCAGCGTGCAGAACAGGCTCGGCAGGGTGTTGCGCAGGCCGAGCAGCGCGAACCCGTAGACGGCCTGGAGCGCGTCGGTCACCACGGCGAACCCGACCAGCGGCAGCAGCGCCAGAACATCCGGCCGGGCCGAGACCGTCGACAGCCGCACCGTCCACGCCGGACGCCCGGGCGACCGCCGGGGTGGCCAGCACCACCAGAGCGCCGCAGCCACCGATCCCGAGACCGAGCACCCGGCCACTGCCCAGCACCCGCCGCAGCGCCGCCGGATCGTCGTGGGCCGCGGTGACAAAGGGCATCATGCCGCGCATCACCCCGGACACCGCGGTGGCCACGGGCACGTAGACCGCGGCGGCTACCGCGAACGCGGCCAGGGAGGCGGTGCCGTGCCGGCCCAGGAGTGCGGTGCTGACCAGCGCGCTCGCCGACGAGACGGCCATCGTGACGTACAGGGGGAGCGCGGAGCGGAGAATCGCCCGGGTCTCGGTCATGGTGGGGAGATCATGCCGGATCAGGGTGGCGTGACATCCCCCGGGCCGTCCGATGTGAACAGCCCGTTGAGCCCGGACGTGGCCTCGTGCTGCACCCGGGCCTCGATGGCGTCCCGCTCGACGTTGTGGGCCTCCTCGACCAGGACCTCGGCGGCGACTGACGCCACGTGCGCAGCCTCGCGGACCTGGACGGTCTCCGACACCGCGTCCAGATAGGCGCGGCGGGCCACCCGGACCCGGTCGTCGTCGACCTGATCGGCCGGCGGGCCGGCGTGCTGCCAGATGCCGTTGAGCTGCTCCACCGTCAGCTCGCCGCGCCGGTAGGCGGCCAGCGCCGCCCGCTGCACCAGCATCTGCGTCTCGTCGGCGGTGGCCACCCGGGACTCCCAGCGTGCCTCCAGATAGCGGTCCTCGGCCCGGTCACGTTCGCCGGCCGCGGACTCGGCCCGGTGCCGTGCCTCGTCCGCCGCCCGGACCGCCCGGCCGGCCGCCGCCCGGACCGCCTCCACGTCGGCCACCATCTCGTCCGCCTCGGCGGTCACCCGCCGGGGTCGCTGCCAGACGGCCACCACCGCCACACAGAGCAGGATCACCACGACGGCAGCGGCCGCAATGACCGCCCACCTCAAAACCATCGACCGCTACCCCTCCCGGCACCCGATCACCGTCGATCCCACGACCGTAAATCGATCACCCGCCGGCCGCCACTCCAGCCCGGCGGGGGTGTGATCGCCTCGGGGCAGCCCTATCGGATAGCCTCATGCGCCGCGTGGCGTACCGAGGCTGTGACACGGGCGTGGTAGACAGCGGGCGCTCGACGAGCACCTCCCGGCCGCATCGAAAGGCGTTCGATCGTGAAGCAGCTCAACGACCTGATCGCGGACTTCTGGGGGGACTACGCCGCCCTGGTCCTGCTGGCCGGCGGCCTGCTCGGGGTCATCCTGCTGATCAGCTTCGGCATCTGGGCCAAGCGGACCGGAAAGCCGCTGCGCCCGCTCGCCCTGGCCTTCAGCATGAACCTGGCGCTGCTGCTCAACGCCGAGGGCATGTGGGTCATCGCGATCGACCAGCTCAACCTGCCGAAGATCTTCGCGGTGCTGGTGTTCGCGGTCTTCGAGATCTGCTTCCTCACCGCCACGTCGCTGGCCGCCGAGCAGTACCGGCGCACGTCCGTCTACGCGAGCGACGGGACCATCGTCACACCCGGCCATCCGGGGGCGATGCTCTACATCGCGGCGCTGATCGCCGGGCTCTCCGGGGTCATCGTGGCCAGCAACGCGGTCACCTTCACCGAGAAACTGCTGCGTCTCGCCGTACCCTGCATGATCTTTCTGATGTGGTGGGCGGCGCTCACCGCGGCCGGGCAGCGGGTCCGGCGCGGGCGTTTCGCCTACAGCCCGCGGCGGCTCGCCGAGCGGTGGGGCTGGCTCATCCCGGACGACGACCCCGATCTGGTACGGATGGCCGCCGAGCGACAGGTGCGCCGGATGGTCGTCAACTACCACCGGGTGAGCGCCGGCCGCTTCCCGAAGCCGTGGTGGCGGTCCCGGCTGCTCAAGGACGCGCGGACCGCGGGGGAGCCGGTCGTCGAGGAGGTCATCGAGCAGCTGGCCCGGATCCAGCGGGTGATGGATCTGCTGGTGCCGGGGGCGGTGCGGATCCGGGTCCCGGCCGCCGCCGGTGTGCAGGCGGTCACCGCCCCCTCCGTGCCCGGAGCGGCGGCCGTGCTGCTCTCCGCCGGGGCTCCGGCACCCGCGGCCGAGGCGATCCCGGACGGTCCCGCGCCGGCCGGGCACGCGGATCCGGCCGTGGCCCCCTCGGTTCCGGCCGTGCCGTCGGTGCAGCCGGTCCGGTTCGTCCAGCCGGTCGAGCCGGATTCCGCGGCGCCGGCCCCCGTGGCGCCGGCTCCCGTGGCGGCGGCTCCCGTGGCGGCGGCTCCCGTGGCGGCCCCCGTGGCGGTGGCTCCTGCGGTAGCGACGTCCGTGGCGGCTTCCTTGGCGGCGGAGGAGACGCTGCCCGACCCCGAACCGGCTTTCCCGGCCGCGGCTGGGACGGTCACGGTCCCGGTCCAGCGCGGCCCGGTCGATCGGAGCGATTCGGCCTCCGCCGCGGTCCCGGTCTCCCCGGCGCCCGCCCCGCAGCCGGCCTGGGCGGCCACCCCGACCGGCGCCCGCCCGGCCGTCAGCATCGCCGGCTCGCCCTGGTGGCGGCTCGCCGTCGACCGGCTCAGCAAGATGGTCGCCCAGGAGATCAGCGCCGAGGACCTGCCGGAGATGAACTACCTGCGGATCAACGAGCTGGCCCGCAAGCTGGCGCCCCGGGTGTCGGAGCTGGGCGAGGGCGTGGTCCGGACGTTCATCAACGAGTACGTGCGGGAGCTGGACGGGGAGCACGTCGAATCGGCGTACCCGTGGCGGGACTTCCTGCCCGCGGCGGCCGCCGTGCCGCCCGGGTCGGACGCGTGGCACGCCGCGCTGGCCGACCTCCGTACCGCCCTGGAGGAGGAGCTTCCGGAGGGGCAGCCGCTGGACTCCGACGAACTGGCCGAGCTTCTGGCTCCGAGCGCGCCCCGGCTCGACGAGGCCACGATCCGGGGCTTCATCAGCGACTACGTCCTCGCGCTGAGCGGGATGCCGGGATCGGGCAACGTCCAGCCGTGGGCACACCTGTTGCCGCGCCCGCAGAGTGTCCGGCCGGCCAGCGACGAGGACCTGCTGGAGATGCACGGGGCCGAGTTGTTCGAGCACCTGCGCAGCACCGGGCGGCTGAGCCGGTACAAGGTGCAGGCCGTGACCGGGATCAAGAGCCGGGTCCAGGCCGACCGGATCAAGGTGCTCATCGAGGAGCGCGCCGCCGAGACGGCGACCGCCTGACGAACCGCGGCCGATCTCCGATCGGCGGGACGGACCCTAGGCCGGCGTGGCGATCCAGGCCGAGCGGGTGCTGTGCACCGACAGGCCGGGAAGATGCCGCAGGACGTGTTCGTCCTTCGCGAGCAGCGTGTCGAGCGTCTCCCGGTCCTCGGCCGAGAGCCGCTCGGCGACGCCGGCCCGGAACCGTTTCAGCGTGGCCACCGCGTAGCGGACCGCCGGGGCGGGCAGCGGCGGGGCCAGGTCGACGACCAGGTCCCGTGAGTCGAGGACGGTGAAACCGGCGGCGCGCAGCCGGGCCGGCCAGTCGGAGCCCATGTGCGGCAGGTGCTCGGCCTTGGCCGCGTCGGCGAGCGCGTGGCAGCGCGCCTCCAGGCCGGGGGCGCCGATGCCGATGTCGTCGGGCAGGAACCGGGGCATCGACTCCATCTCGATCATCGCGAGGAGGCCGCCGGGGCGCAGGACGGCGCGGATGTCGGCGAGCACCCGGTCCGGGTCGTTCATGTGGTGCATCGACGACGACGCCCAGACCAGGTCGGCCTCGCCGGTCTCCGGCAGGCCGCCGCCGGCGTCGGCGTGCAGCGGGCGGACCCGGTCGGCCACGCCGTGCCGGGCGGCGCTCTCGGTGAGATGCCGCAGCATTCCCTCGTCGGTGTCGATGGCGGTGACGACGGCCCCGGGAAAGCGCCGGAGCAGCGCGAACACCCCGGTCCCGGTGCCGCTGCCGAGGTCGACGACGCGACGGACGGGGGCCTCCCCGGCCAGCTCGGCGATCCGGCCGGTGAACGCGGCGAGGTGGGTGGCGGTGACCTCGGCGTCCAGGAGGAGCATCTCGGTCAGGTCGTACCCGTCGCCGTGGTGGTGCCCGTGGCCGTGGCCGTGGCCGTGGTGGTGATGTTCGTGAGCCATACGACGACTGTAGAACCGGTTTGCGGCTCACGCATACAATCTTGCGTATGACGCAAGACGCTGAGGTCGACGCCCTCGTCCGGGCGCGCATCCGGGGGCTCCGGATCGCCAAGGGCTGGTCCCTCGACGAGCTGGCGGCCCGCTGCTACCTGAGCCCGTCCACGCTGAGCCGGATCGAGACCGGCCACCGCCGGATCGGGCTCGACCAGCTCACCGCGATCGCCCGGGCGCTGGGCGCCAGCCTCGACCAGCTCGTCGAGACGGAGAACGACGACGTGGTGATCAAGCCGCACCACCATCCGGAGCGGGGCATCACCACCTGGACGCTGAGCGGCGACCACGAGCACGCCGGGCTGACCGTGGCCCGGGTGCGGGTGACCCGGCCCGCCTCACGGCGCCCCGAGGACCTGCGGGTCCATCCCGGGCGGGACTGGTTCACCGTGCTCTCCGGGACGGTCGAGCTGATGCTCGGCGACCGCCTCGTCATCGTCGAGACCGGCGAGGCCGCGTCGTTCTCCACCATGACGCCGCACAGTTTCGGCGCGCGCGGCGGGCCGGCCGAGGTCATCGCGGTGCTCACGCCCGACGGCGAGCGCACCCACGTCCACTCCTGAGCCGGGTCAGGCCGAGCCCGGCGCGGTGAGGCTGGACCGCCACACCAGGGCCGCCGCGGCGCGCTCGCTGTGCGGGCCGGAGTCGTCGCCGAGCGCCAGGGCCATCGCGCGCTCGCCCATCTCGACCAGCGGCAGGCGCACGGTGGTCAGGGCCGGGGTGACGTCCCGGGCGATCGGCATGTCGTCGAAACCGGTCACCGAGATGTCCTCCGGCACCCGGACCCCGCGCTCGCGCAGGGTGGCGAGGGCGCCGACGGCCATCGAGTCGTTCAGCGTGATCAGGGCGGTCAGGCCGGGCTCGGCGTCGAGCAGAGCCCCGGTCGCCCGGGCGCCGCCGTCACGGGTGAAGTCGCAGTAGACCAGCCGGGACGCCGGCAGCTCCACCCCGGCCTCGTCGAAGGCGCGGCGGAAACCGGTGAGGCGGTCCGTGGTGGTGGTCAGGTAGCGGGGCCCGGCGATGACCCCGATCTCCCGGTGGCCCAGACCGAGGATGCGCAGGCCCAGCTCGTGGGCGCCGTCCTCGTTCGCCGGCAGGACCGCGCTGCCGACCAACCGGTGCCGGCCGATCACCGCGACCCGGCCGCCGGCCTGCTGGTACGCGTCCAGCTCGCCGTTGAGCCGCTCGGTGAACGCGTCGTCGTGGTAGCCGGAGCCGGCCAGGATCAGCGCGTGCACCTGCTGGGCGCGCAGCAGCCCGACATACGCCAGCTCCCGCTCCGGCTCCCGGTAGCTGTTGCAGATCACCAGCAGCCGGTCCTGTGCCCCGGCCTGGCGCTGCAGGCCTCGGGTGATCTCCGCGAAGTACGGGTCGGAGACGTCGTGCACGATCACGCCGACCGCCGACTTGCGGGGGCGGGCCACGTTCTGCGCGTGCGCGTTCGGCACGTAGTGCAGCTGCCGCACCGCGGCCAGGACCCGCTCGCGGAGATCCTCGTTGACGCGTTTCGCGCTGTCGTTGATGACGCGGGAGACGGTCGCCGGGGAGACCCCGGCGAGCCGGGCAACATCCGCCAGGGTGACCGCCATCCGGACAGGTTAACGGCCCGGCGGGGCGGATGCGTCGACGACCCGGCCGAAGCGGTCGATCGACGGTTCCGGATCGGTCGCGGGGACAGTTCCCGTAACTTTCGGTTGGGGGGCTACCCTCATCAGGGCGCACCTGGAATCGTGCACATCTCAGGTGGCGGAAAGGACGGTCAAAGCATGAGGGAGGACCGGAGCCGCTCGACCGGGCGGCCGACCCTCGAGGAGGTCGCTGCCCGGGCCGGTGTCGGCCGCGGGACGGTGTCCCGGGTCGTCAACGGGTCGGCGCAGGTCAGCCCGAAGGCGCGGCAGGCCGTTCAGGACGCCATCGACGCGCTCGGCTACGTGCCGAACCGGGCGGCCCGTGCGCTCGTCACCCAGCGAACCGACTCGATCGCCCTGGTGATCTTCGAGTCCGGGGAGCGGTTCTTCGCCGAGCCCTTCTTCGGCCGCATCGTGCAGTCCATCTCGTCCGTGCTGGTGGCCCGCAACCTCCAGATGGTCCTGATGATCGCGCAGGCGCCCGAGGAGCGGCGCCAGCTCGAGGGCTACCTCACCCGCCAGCACGTCGACGGCGCCCTGCTGCTGTCGCTGCACGGCGACGACCCGCTGCCCGCGCTGCTCGAGGAGCGCGGCGTGCCCACCGTCCGGGCCGGCCGGCCGTTCCATCCCGAGCCGGTCAGCTTCGTCGACGCCGACAACCGCGGCGGCGCCCGGGCGGCCGTCACCTACCTGCGCGACCAGGGGCGGCGCTGCATCGCCACGATCACCGGCCCGCTCGACATGGCCGTGGGCATAGCCCGCTACGACGGCTACCGTGACGTCGTCGGCGACGGCCCGGCCGCCCGCGGCGACTTCGGCGAACTCAGCGGCGCCACCGCGATGGAGTGGCTGCTCAGTCAGTACCCGCAGATCGACGCGGTCTTCGCCGCCTCCGACATGATGGCGGCCGGTGCGCTGCGTGTGCTGCGCCGGGCCGGGCGGCGCGTCCCGCAGGACGTCGCGGTGATCGGCTTCGACGACTCGGTCATCGCCCGGCACACCGATCCGCCGCTGACCAGCGTCTACCAGCCGATCGAGCAGATGGGCCAGGAGATGGTCCGCCTGCTGCTCACCAAGATCGACGGCGAGGAGCCGGCCGACTGGGAGACCGTGCTCCCCACCCGTCTGATCCTCCGCGGTAGCGCCTAGGCCCGATCTTCCCGGCTGGCCCTCAGGGCTGTCTCGATGCGCTTGAGACAGCCCTGAGAGCCAGCTGGACTCAGTGGCCCGTGCGGCCGAAGCCGCCCGGGCCTGACCACCGATCTCAGCCCGGCGGGCGCGGCAAAGGCGTGACCCGGCAGCGGATCGCGTGGAGCCGGCGGGGCGGTCCGGGTGCGGTTGCGGACGACTCACCGCGTACCGGAAATGTCTTATGGGGTTTGCAGGAGGCCCCGGAGGTCGGCCAGGCGCTGCTGGAGGACGGCGGCCTGGGACTCGGTCAGGCCGTCCTCGTTGAGGCGCTCGCGGACCTTGCGGGTGAGCTCGTCGACCTGGTCGGTGATGTCGGCTTCGGAGTCCGGGTCGATGAGGCGCAGCAGGTTCATGAAGTCGAGCGCCACGTCGGGGCGGATCTCGCCGCGGTCCTCGCCTCGTTCGACGGCGGCGCGGACCCGGCTGAGGGCCACGTCGACGGTCAGCGTGGCGGCGGGGCTGGGGCGGGTCGTGGCCGAGGTCGCCGGCGGCGGCGCGGGGGGCGCCGTGGACTCGGACTCGACCGGCGCCGTGGTGGTGGGCGCGCCGCTGGGTGGCTGGGCGAACTCGGCATCCTGCTGGGAGTCGCCGACCGCGTTGATCACCGCGATGAAGGCGATGGCGGTGACCGCGAGGGCGGCGCCGACGGCGAGCCGGCGCGGCAGCGGCGAACGTTCCGGGGCGGCGGCCGGGGTGGGCAGCACCCGGGCCAGGCCGGTCGGTGGCCGGCCGGGCAGCGGGATGGTGAGCCGGGCCGGGGCGGACGGGATCAGCCGGGACAGCACGCGGCGCGCCTGCGCGGCGGTGGGGCGGCGCAGCGGATCCTCGTCGAGGCAGCGCAGGATCAGCTCGCGCAGCCGGGCCGGGAGGGCCTCGGGCAGGGGAGTGGGACCGTTCGCCTGGGCGAGGGCCAGCTCCTCCCACGTGTTGACGTCGTACGGCGGCTCCCCGGCGACCATCTCGAAGAGGAGCACGCCCAGCCCGTACAGGTCGGTGGCCGGCTCGGCCGGTTTGCCGTCCAGCCGCTCCGGGGCCGCGTAGGCCGGTGTGCCGAAGCTGACGCCGGTCTCGTCGTCGTCGGGTTCGCCGGCGGCGGCGCTGATGCCGAAGTCGAGGAGTTTGACCCCGCCGGGGCACAGCATCACGTTGCCCGGCTTGATGTCGCGGTGCACCACCCCGGCGGCGTGCGCGGCGGCCAGCGCCTCGGCGACCGCGGTGCCGATCGACACGGCCTCGCCCCACGGCATGGGGCCGCCCGCGTCGCACAGCCGGGCCGCCACGGTCTCGCCGTCGAGCAGCTCCATCACCACGAACGGCGCCACCGAGCCGTCCGGCCGGACCGCCTCCCGGTAGTCGTGGACGGCCGCGATCCCCGGGTGGGAGAGCCGGGCCGCGAGCCGCGCCTCCCGCCAGGCCAGGTGTGCGGCGCGGGTGTCGCCGGCCGGCAGTTTGACCGCGACCGGACGGTCCAGCAGCTCGTCGGCGGCTCGCCAGACCTGTGCCATGCCACCCGTCTCGAGGAGGGTGACCAGGCGGTACCGCGAGGCCAGGAGAGTGTCGGGGGCCGGCCAAACTTCGTGCATCCCAGGACATTCGCCCAGTGGGTCGGGCATGTCAACCCGTGCCGGTGTGCCGTGGGCCCAACGGATGCAACCGTGCGGCAACCGGTAGGCCAACCGACCTGAACCCGGTGCTGCCCACAGTGGTGACTCCCCCGAGCTGAGGAGTTCCATCAGATGCGCATGCGCCGTACCGCCGCCGCCGTCGCCATGGTCGCGGCCGTCACCCTCCCCGCCGCCGGTGTCGGTGGGGTCGCGTACGCCCAGAGCTCGTCGGCCACCGCGTCGGCCGCCAAGAAGCCGGCCGCGGCGAAGCCCACGAAGGCCAAGCCCACGAAGGCCAAGCCCACCAAGGCGCCGAGGAAGGTCGCCTTCCAGGCCTCCGGCACGATCACCGCGGTCGACGTGTCGGCCGGCACGATCACGGTGGCCGCGAGGAGCGGCACGAAGGACGTCCGTGGCAAGACCGTGACGATGACCGTCCCGGCGGGTGCCCGGATCATCCTGAACGGCAAGAAGATCACGGTGGCCGGGCTGGGCGCCGGGCAGAAGGTGTCGGTCACCGGCACCCGGGCCGGCACGGCCTACACGGTCACGAAGATCCAGGCGACCGGCAAGAAGGTGAAGCCGACCCCGGCCCCGTCGTCGCCGTCGGCCACGCCGACCACGTCGCCGACCACCCCGCCGACCACGTCGCCGACGGTCGAGCCGACCGAGTCGGCGCCCGAGCCGTCCGAGGAGCCCGAGACGCCCGAGGCTTCCGAGACCCCCGAGCAGTGAGACCCCGGTGACCGGTACGCCCCACCCGCCATGACAAGCCGGGGCGTACCGGTCACCGGCTTCTGCTAATGCCCGCGCCGGGGCGGCCGATGACAACCGGCACGGACCGGAGCACCGACGGGAGATGGCATTGTTGCGGCGCGACCCCGTGCTGATCGCTCTGACCGTGGTCGGCGTGCTGGTGGTGGGAGGGCTCGCCCTGGGCCCCGGCGAGCCCCGGCCCAAGCTGATCGTCGGCTGGCTGATCGCCCTGGTGCTGGACCTGCTGCTGTTCTGGTCGGCCCGCCGGGTGCGCCGCACCCTGGACCTGCCGCCGTACGCGGACCGGTTCTGGCGCGCCTTCTCCGTCGCCGCGCTGATCTTCCTCACCGGTGACCTGGTGCAGCTCTGGAGCACGGTGTCCGACCCCGGCGTCGACCGCCTGGTGTTCCACCCGGTGCAGTCGGTGGCGGCCATGGCCGGCGTCGTCGTGGTCTGCGCGGTGGTGCTGCTGTACCGCCGGACCCGTGGGCGTTCGCGCGGCCGGCGGATCCGGATGCTGCTGGACACCGCGATCGTCAACACCGCCTCGGTGTCGGTGGCCTGGTGCCTGATGACACGCCCGGGCCGGCCCGAGGCCGGGATCGAGGCGTACGTCGTCGCGATCCTCGGCTGTGGGCTGGTGCTCTGCGCGGCCTTCCTCACGGTGCGCTCCGGCCTGACCGGGGAGACGCCGTTGACCGGTTCGGCCGCGGCGCCGATCGTGGCGGCCACCGTGGTGCAGGCGGTGGGCGGCATCCTGGCGCCCAGCGGCAACGCGGGGGACCCTGGCACCCAGATGGCGCTGACCGTCGCGCCGATGCTGATGGTCCTGGCCGGGCCGCGGGTCCAGCTGCTGCGCGGCGCCGAGGGCCTGGACGGGCGGCGCTGGCTGGACCGGGCCCTGCGCGGCCGGTACAGCGCGCTGCCGTACACCGGGACGGTCCTCTGCGCCGCCGCACTGGTGATCGTGCTGACCACCGCGGGTCTCGGGCTGAGCGCCTGGGGCGCGCTGGCCGGGCTGCTGGTGAACGTCGCCCTGGTGATCGGCCGGCAGTTTCTCGCGCTGGCCGAGAACAACGCTTTGCTGGTCGGGATCCGTAACCGGGAACAGCGGCTGAACGCCCTGCTGCTGCACTCCTCCGAGGTCATCTCGATCGCGGCGCCGGACGCCGGTTTCACCTACGTGAGCCCGGCGGTCGAGCGGGTGCTCGGGGTGCCGGCGTCGGTGGCGCTGGGCCGCAACTCGCTGGACATCCTGCACCACGACGACCGTGCGTCCCTGGCCGCCGACCTGACCACGCTGTACTCGACGCCGGGAGCCGAGTTGACCTACCAGGGGCGGTACCGGCACGCCGACGGCTCGTGGCGCTGGCTGGAGGTGGTCGCGATGAACCTCACCCACGAGCCCGGCATCGGGGGCGTGGTGTGCAACGCGCGGGACGTGACCGAGTCCCGGGAGCTGCACGAGCGGCTGCGCTACCAGGCCGGCCACGACGAGCTGACCGGCCTGGCGAACCGGCGCCAGTTCACCGCGGCCGTGACCGGGCGGTCCGGCGACGCGGCGGTGCTGCTGCTCGACCTGGACGGCTTCAAACAGATCAACGACACGTACGGGCACGCCGCCGGTGACGCGGTGCTGCGGCACGTGGCGGACCGTCTGCGCGAGTGCTCCGGCCCGGACGACGTCCCGGCCCGGCTGGGCGGCGACGAGTTCGCGGTGCTGGCCACCGGGGTGGAGAGCGCCGAGCGGATCGCCGCCGGACTGCGGACGGTGCTGGAGCGGCCGGCCGAGATCGCCGGGCGGCCGCTGCGGGTGGGCGTCAGCATCGGCGTCGCCGTCGGGCCGTCCGCCGATCCGGATCAACTGCTCAATGCCGCGGACCTGCGGATGTACGAGGAGAAGCAGCGCACCCGGATGTACGCGTCATGAGGCGTCACGTGACCGCCGCCGGCATCACCTGCCTGCTCGGCGTCCTGTGGTACCTGGCGTGGGGGACGGCGGGCCGCGGCACCCCCGCGGTCGGCTACCTGTTCATGCCGGTGTCGATGGCCTTCGGCGGGCTGGCTGTGCGCTCCCTGCTGCGAACCGTGCCGATGGCCCCCGCCGGGCGCCGCTTCTGGCGGCTCCTGGAACTCTGCTGCCACCTCTTCGCGGCCGGCTTCACCCTCCAGGCCGTGGACGCCTTCCGGGCCGCCCCGGAACTGCCCGCGATGCCGGTCGCCGGCGCCGTGCTGATCTGCTCCGGCATCCTGGTGGCGATGTGGGGCGTGGGCCAGGTCCCGGTCGGCGTGACCACCGGCTACCAGCGCGGCAAGCAGTGGCTGGACCGGACCGTCGCCCTGCTCGGCTGCGCCACCGTGCTGTGGCACTTCGGGATCGCCCCGATGTACCGGGCGCCCCAGCCGTGGACCCCGTCGGCGCTGGCGGTGCTGGTGACGGCGTGCACGTTCGCGGCCGTGTCGATCACCAAGGTGTCGTACATCGCGGGCGGCCCGGTGGACCGGTCCGCCATGCGCCTGGTCGCCTCGAGCGGGCTGGGCGCGGCCGCCGTGGCGCTGCTCGCGGCGCTCGGCGGCTACCAGGCCATCCTGCCCGGCCATGCGATGATCGTGCCGGTCTGCGGCCTGCTGATCGCCGTCGGCGCCCGCCGCCAGCTGACCGCCACCGCGGGTCCGGGCCGCCCCGCCAACGTGTGGCTGCCCTACCTGGCGATCGCGGCGGTCGACGTGCCGGTCGCCGACGTGCTGATCCGCCGTTCGCACTGGGCGCCGGGCGCCTGGGAGGGCGTCCTCGTGGTGTCCGCGGCGGTGCTGGTCACCGCCCTGGTCGCGGTCCGGCAGTACGTGACGTTCCGGGAGAACACCCGGCTGCTGGGAGAACGGCAGGAGTCCGAGGCGCGGCTGCGGCACCAGGCGTCCCACGACCCGCTGACCGGGCTGGCGAACCGGGCCCTGTTCCGGCAGCGGCTGGAGGAGGTGCTGGCCGCCGGGCCGGCCACCGTGCTGCTCGCCGACCTGGACGAGTTCAACTCGGTGAACGACTCGCTCGGCCAGGACGCCGGTGACGGGCTGCTGGTCGCGTTCGCGGCGGTGCTGAGCGACGCGGCCGGGCCGGGGTCGGTGGTGGCCCGGCTGGCCGGCGACGAGTTCGCGGTGCTGCTGCCGGGTTCGGCCGACGGCGAGGCGGTGGCCGAACGGGCCGCCGGGGCGACCGCCGTGCCGATCAGCGACCAGCGGCTGCTGGTCCAGTTCAGCGCGGGCCTGGCCACCGGGTCGCGCGGCGCCGCCGCCGGTGGCCTGCTGCGCCAGGCCGACGCCGCCCTGTACGCGGCCAAGCAGCGCGGCCGGGCCAACTGGATCCGGTACGCCGACGGCATGGAACGGCCCGTCCAGGCGCACGCCCAGCTCGCCGGCGACCTGCGCCGGGCCCTGGACGCCGGTGAGTTCCGGCTGCACTACCAGCCGATCGTGAGTCTCGGCGACGGCCGGATCGTCGGGGTGGAGGCGCTGGTCCGGTGGGAGCACCCGGCGCGGGGCATGGTGTCGCCGGCCGAGTTCATCCCGGCCGCCGAACGTACCGGGCTGATCGTGCCGCTGGGCCGCTGGGTGCTGCGGGAGGCGTGCCGGCAGGGCGCCGCGTGGCTGTCCGAGTTCGGTCCGGGCTCGCTCGATAAGGTGGCGCCCAACGTGTCGGTGCGCCAGCTGCACGACCCCGGCTTCGTCACCGACGTGGCGGCCGCGCTCGCCGACCACGGGCTGCCCGCCGACCGTCTCGTCCTGGAACTGACCGAGTCGGCGGTGCTGCGCGGCCAGCACGTCCTGCGGGTGCTGCACGAGCTGCACGACTCCGGGGTGCGCCTGGCACTCGACGACTTCGGCACCGGCGAGTCGTCCCTGAGCCTGCTGCGCGCCTTCCCGGCGGCGATCGTCAAGCTGGACAAGTCGTTCGTCGACGGCGTCGAGCTCGACGAGCCCGGCACCCCGGCGGCGGACGCCCGGCAGGCGGTGGCCCGCGCCGTGGCCCAGCTCGCCGGCGCGCTCGGCCTGGACACGGTGGCCGAGGGCATCGAGAACCAGGAGCAGGCCGACCGGCTGCTCCGGCTCGGCTACGCCGTCGGTCAGGGCTACCACCTGGGCCGGCCGATGCCGGCCGAGCAGCTCACCGCGCTTCTCGCCGCCCGGCGGGTCAAGATCGCCGCATAAACCCCCGATATCGTACGGCGTGAGCTTTTCTGACGAGGGCACGTCGACCGCCCGGTCGCTCGCCGGCTGGCTGGAGCGGGTGACCTTCGCCGACCTGCCGGAGGCCGAGGCGACCGCCCGGATCGTGGACGCGGTCGCCGAGTGGGCCGCCGCCCAGGGCTGGCGGGTCTACCGGCGGGCGCCGAGCGTCTTCCCGCTGCCCGCGCCGCTACGGGGCACCTCGGTGCTGGACGTGGCCTGCGCGCGCCCGGACGGCCCGCCGGTGGCGATCGAGGTGGACCGGCTGGACCGGCAGCGCACCGTCGACAAACTGCTCGCCGAGGCGGCGGCCGGCCGGCTGGCGATCTGGGTGCGCTGGGGCGCCGGCCCGTTCCCGCCACCGCCGTTGCCGGTGCATCTCGTGGTCCGGGAGGCGTCCCGTCGATCCGGGCGATGGCATACGGTGGCGGCGCGGCCGGCGCCGCGCCACTCCGGGGCGGTCGGCTCCGGAGACACCGTCCACGCCGAGGAGTTGCCGTGGGAACCGTGACCGAGAGCCCGTACCGACTCGCCTGGCGGGTGACCGAGCCGCTGCATGCGCTGGTCTACTTCGTGCCCGAGACCTTCGAACGGTTCGCGAAGCTGGGCCTCTCCCCGATGGATGGCTACTTCGCGTCCCGTGGGGCCGCGTTCGGGCCGGTGGGGCCGGAGATCGTGGCCGCCACCTTCTACAACTTCAACCCGGCCCGCGTCGCTCGCGCGCTGCCCGCCGCCTGGGCCAAGGCGAGCCCCGGGCAGCTGCTCCAGGCCCGGTTGGAGGCCGTCGACGCCGCCCTGACCCGCGGGCTGGGCGCGGACGTGCTGGCCGGGCCGGAGATGGCCGAGGCGGCCGGGCTGGCCCGTACGGCGGCGGAGGCGGCCGCCCGGCTGCCGCACGGCCGCCCGCTGTTCGCCGTCCACGCCGCGCTGCCCTGGCCCGAGGCGCCGCACCTGGTGCTCTTCCACGCCCAGATGCTGCTCCGCGAGTTCCGGGGCGACGGGCACGTGGCGGCGCTGCTGGCGAACGGGGTCAGCGGCCTCGACGCGATCGTCATGCACGCGGCCAGCGGGGAGATCGACGGCCGGTTCCTGCGGGCCACCCGGGGGTGGAGCCGTGAGCAGTGGGCCGAGGCCGAGGACGACCTGCGGCGCAGCGGCCTGTACGGCGACGACGGGCTCACCGGGGCCGGCGTGGCCCTGCGGGCGCACATCGAGGAGCGGACCGACGCGGTGGCCGAGGTGGCCTACCGGGCGATCGGCGAACAGGGGTGCCTGCGGCTCGCGTCGCTGACCCGGCCGCTGAGCCGGACGATCGTGAAAGCGGGGCTGCTGAACCCGGCCGCCCTGGTTGAGCAGAAGCCCCGGTGAATCTGACCACGCATGTCACCTGGTCGAATCCGTTGCCGGAGCGTAATCGGTGGGTCACTCTTGGTGCGTGACAGAAGCCCAGCAGAGACACCCGGCTTCATGGTGGGAGCAATTCCCAGAGGCCTCCGAGCGATTCGACACCGCGCACCTCACCGAGGGTCTGGGTGAGCTGATCAACCCGAATATCGCCTCGCAGCTGCTGCGGCGGGAAGCGGAGATCGCCACCGAAGTCATGGTCCGGCACCTCAACAAGCCGGAGAGTGCAGAGCTGGCCGAGCGCGCCGCCAAGAGCGCCGAGCGGCTGGTCGCCACCCTCGACCGGATCGAGGACAGATCCGGCGATGCGTCGATGGTCGCCGAGGCGCGCGCGACCTGTCATCTTCTGCTGGGCCGTCTCGGGGAGGCGGCGTTCGCGGCCGAGGCGTTCGTGCCGACGCAGAAGGTCCTCCGGGCCTTCGTGGGTGCGCTGCGGATGGAACGGTTCGACGTCGACCTCGCGGTCAGGATGCTGGCCGCCGGGTTCGAACCGGCCGCCGCGATCCGTTCCGGCCAGATCGTCGGGAAGTACAACTGGTGGCCGAGCTGGCTGCTCCAGGTGATCACCGAGCGGGCGATGGACGGCCAGCTGGACGACGAGACGGTCGAGGCGCTGGACAAGTGCGCGTACGCCGACCTGGACCCGGTCCAGGTGCGGGTCGCCCGCCGCCTCCTGGCCGGGGAGGACGCCCTGATCGACGCGTCCGCGCAGCGGCTGGAGGCCCTCGGCGAGGCGCACGCGGCCGACAAGCTCCGCGCGGGCGACCTGGCCACGGTCGCCCTCGCGGCTCGGCTCGTCATGTCGTCCCAGTAGCTCAGGCGCCGCCCTCGGTCAGGGTGACCGTGGCCGGCTGGAAACCGGCGCCTTCGACATCGACGCCCGCGGCCTCGGCCTGCTCGATCGCCTGCTCGATGTAGTCGTTCGTGTAGGCCAGGCCCTCCGGCGCCCTGGTCAGCACCGTGTCGCCGGTCTGGTTCCTCGTGGTCTGCGAGATCTCCACGGTCTGCTTCCAGGCCGCCTCGTCGATCGTGCCGATCCCGCCCGCGGCGGCCGGCCACACCAGCTTGCTGACCTCGTTCATCTGCCACAGCTGGTGGCTCCTGCCGAGCTTGGACCCCTTCGCGACGACCAGGTCACGGCACTTCTCCGGGTTGTCCCGGCAGAACGCCCAGCCCTTGATCGTGGCGGTCAGGAACTTCACGGTCTGCTGCTGGTACGCCGGATCGTTCAGCTTCTGGGTGTTCGCCCACACCGCGTCCTGGAGCATCGAGGAGCCCTCGGTCTTCCAGTCGATGATCGCGAAGTCGCCGGCCGTGTAGAGCTTGCCGGTGGCCGGGTTCTTCGCCTCCAGCAGCTGGGCGTACTCGTTGTAGCTCATCGCCTGGGCGGCGTCGATCTCCTTCTTCAGCAGCGCCTGCATGTCGAACTGCTGCTGCACCAGGGTGACGTCCTTGCCGGGGTCGATCCCGGCCCTGGTCATGCCGGCGAACAGCTCGAACTCGTTGCCGAAGCCCCAGTTGCCGACCTTCTTGCCCTTGAGGTCGGCGGCCGTGGTGATGCCGCTGTCCTTCCAGGCCACCTGGTACGTCCCGGAGCGGGCGAAGATCTGCCCCACGTCGGTGATGCCGGCGCCCTGCTCCCGGGAGGCCAGCGCCTTCGGCACCCACGCGATCGCGTAGTCGGCCTTTCCCTGCGCCAGGACGGTCTGCGGGACGATGTCGACGCCGCCCTCCAGCAGCGTCACGTCCAGGCCCTGCTCCTTGTAGAAGCCCTGGTCCACGGCGGCGATGTAGCCGGCGAACTGGGCCTGGTAGAACCACTGCAACTGCAACTTGATCGGGGTCAGGGCGCCGCTCGCGCCCGGAGCCGGAGTGGTGGCGGTATCGGCGGTGCCGCAGGCGGTCAGCGCGAGAACCGATGCGAGGACTGTCCGGGAGAGCTTCAACGCGAACCCCTAACTTATGAGATGTCGTTTCCACGGCATGGCCAGGCGCTCCAGCAGGAGCGTGGCCAGGTAGAAGGTGAGTCCGAGGAGGCAGGCGCCGGCCACGAAGGCCCAGGCACGGGGGTAGGCGGTGAACGCGGCGGCGGAGGTGATCCGCGCCCCGAGCCCGTCCTGCAGCCCGCCGAAGTACTCGGCGACGACCGCGGCGATCACGGCCAGCGACGACGCCTGCCGCAGGCCGGTGAAGAGGTGGGGGAGCGCGCCGGGCAGCCGGACCTTGCGGGCGAAGGTCCAGCCGGACGCCGCGTACGTGCGCATCAGCTCCTGGTGGACCGGATCCACCTCGCGCAGCCCGCGCAGCAGGTTCAGGAAGACCGGGAAGAACACCACGATGCCGGTGACCAGGCGGCGCGGGACGCTGCTGGTCGACTCGAACATGTTGTTGAGGATCGGGGCGAGGGCGATGATCGGCAGCGCGTTGAGGACCGCGGCGAACGGGATCGACACCTCGCCGAGGACCAGGAACCGGCTGGCGGCGAGCGCGGCCAGCACCGCCACCAGGGTGCCGCCGATCAGGCCGGCCAGCGCGTTCGCGCCACTGGCCAGGGCCGCCTCCACGATGTTCTGCCGCTGCTCGACGATCTGCGCCCCGATCGCCGACGGCGCGGGCAGGATGAACGGCGCGACCCGGCCCAGCGTCACGAACAGCTCCCAGAGGAGCAGGGCCAGGACACCGACGACCACCGGCGGCAGGATTCTCCTCATGGCGCCACCTCCGCTGCGCTCCGGCGTCGCCATGAGTACACGACTGAGCTCGATGATTCGCTCGCAAGCTCGCTCATGAGCGCAGCGCCTGCCGTACCTCGGTGATCTTCTCGAAGTAGGCCGGGGCCTGCCGTCCGGCCTCGTCCCGCGACGGCAGCTCCACCTCGATCGACGCGGTGATCCGTCCCGGCCGGGCGGACATGACCACCACCCGGCCGGAGAGGAACACCGCCTCGGAGATCGAGTGGGTGACGAAGACCGTGCTGGTCCCGGTCTTGGCGCAGATGCCGAGCAGCTCCGACTGCAACCGTTCCCGGGTCATCTCGTCGAGCGCGCCGAACGGCTCGTCCATCAGCAGCAGCGGCGGCTGGACCGCCAGGGCGCGGGCGATCGCCACCCGCTGCTGCATGCCGCCGGAGAGCTGACCGGGATAGTGCCCGGCGAAGTCGGCCAGGCCGACCAGCTCCAGCATCTCCTCGGCCCTGGCCCGCCGTTCGGCCTTGGACACCCCGCGCAGCTCCAGCGGCAGTTCGACGTTGCGGCGGACGGTCCGCCACTCGAAGAGGCCGGCCTGCTGGAAGGCGATGCCGTACTCCTGGTCGCGGCGGGCCTGACCGGCCGGGCGCCCGGCGACGGTGACCGTGCCGGTGGTCGGCTCGATCAGGTCGGCGATCAGCCGCAGCAGGGTGCTCTTGCCGCAGCCGGAGGGCCCGATCAGCGACACGAACTCGCCGTCACCGACGGTCAGGCTCACGCCGGACAGAGCCAGGACCTCGTCGGAGCGGCCCTGGTTGAAGACCTTCGTGACGTTGTCGACGGCCACCGCGGCCGTGCTGCCCCGATCCGGCGCCGGCACGACGTTCGGGGCCGGGCTCGCCAACTCGCTCACAGTGTCGCCACCTCCACATGTCGCCGGTGCCGCATCAGCGGCAGTTCCAGGAGGCTCACCGCGCCCGCGACGAGCAGGCCCAGCAGGGCCGCGCCGAGCATGGCCGTGTAGACCTTGGCGGGATCCGAGGTGGCCTCCCGCGAGTACTCGATGATCAGGCGGCCGATGCCGCCCCGGGTGCCGGTGGAGATCTCACCGACCACCGCGCCGACCACCGCGGCCGCGCCGGCCAGCCGCAGCGCCGGGAAGAGGTAGGGCAGCGCCGCCGGGAAACGCAGCTTCACCAGCGTGCGCCACCATCCCGCGGCGTAACTGCGCATCAGCTCCACCCCGCCGGCCGACGGCGACTGGAGCCCGCGCAGCATGCCCACCGCGACCGGGAAGAACGCCAGGTAGGCGGCGATCACCGAGACCGTCGCCCAGGACGGCATGAGGGTGCCGCCCCAGCCGGCGATCAGCGGCGCGAGCGCCACGAGCGGCACGGTCTGGGAGAGGACGACGTACGGCAGCAGCCCCCGCTCCACGATCCGGAACCGCTGCATGGCCGCCGCCAGGACCAGCCCGATCACCGTGCCGGCGGCGAAACCGGCCGCCGTGATGCCGAGGGTGAACAGGCAGGCCTGCAGCACCACGAGCCACACCGGCCGGCCGCCGGTCATCTCCGGATCGGCCAGCCGCTGCCCGATGGTCCACAGATGCGGCATCGAGAGGTCGTCGGCGCGGGGCAGGACCCGTACGCCGAACAGCACCGTCCCCTCGGGATCGCCGGCCGCCTTGTAGCCCTCCCAGAGCAGCGCGGCCACGGCCAGCCCGGCGATCACCGAGAGGACCCGTCTCACGAGAACGCCGGGATGACGTGCTCGCCGTACGCCGAAAGGGTTTGATCCTTGGCGTCGTGCTGGAGATAGACCGCGAACTGGTCGACGCCGAGCTGCTTGAGCTCCTGCAACCGCTTCACGTGGTTCTCCACCGGCCCGAGGACGCAGAACCGGTCCACGATCTCGTCCGGCACGAACGTGGTGTGGGTGTTGCCGGCCCGCCCGTGCTCGGCGTAGTCGTAGTCCTGCCGGGCCGCGATGTAGTCGGTCAGCGCCTGCGGCACCGCCCGGCCGTCGCCGCCGTAGCGGCCCACGATGTCGGCGATGTGGTTGCCCACCATCCCGCCGAACCAGCGGGTCTGCTCGCGCTGATGCGCCAGGTCGTCGCCGACGTAGGCGGGCGCCGCCACACAGAACCTGATGGCGTCGGGGTCCCGTCTGTGGAGGACCGCCGCCTTCCGTACCGCCGTGATCATCCACTCGGCGATGTCCGGGTCGGCGAGCTGGAGGATGTAGCCGTCGCCCACCTCCCCGGTGAGGGCGAGGGCCTTCGGGCCGTAGGCCGCCACCCAGACCTCGAGGCGGCTGTCCGCGGCCCAGGCCAGCTGGAGCTCCTGACCGCGGACCGTGACCTTCTCCCCGTTGGCCAGGCCCTTGATCGCCAGCACGCTCTCGCGCAGCTGACCCAGGGTCTGCGGGGCGAGGCCGAGCACCCGCAGGGCGGAGTCGCCCCGGCCGATGCCGCAGATCGTGCGGTTGCCGTACATCTCGTTGAGGGTCGCGAAGGTCGAGGCGGTCACCGTCCAGTCCCGGGTGCCCGGGTTGGTGACCATCGGCCCGACCACGATCCGTTCGGTGGCGCCGAGGATGGCCGAGTAGACCACGTTCGGCTCCTGCCAGAGCACGTGCGAGTCGAAGGTCCAGAAGTGACTGAAGCCGGCCGCCTCCGCCCTCTTCGCCCACTCGACGACCTCCAGCGCGGGTGGGTCGTTCTGCAAGACGACACCGATGTCCATGCCCGCCCCTTTCTAGAGCAGGTAGTCGCTGAGGCCGCGCTTGAGGTAGCGGCCGCGGCCGGCCCGCCCGGTGTACTCGCCGCCGGTGGCGATCACCTCGCCGCGGGCGATGACCGTGTCGACGCGGCCATCGATCTCCCAGCCCTCCCACGCAGAGTGGTCCATGTTCATGTGGTGCGTCTCGGCGCTGATCCGGGTACGCCCGTTCGGGTCGTACAGGACGATGTCGGCGTCCGAGCCGGGGGCGATGATCCCCTTGCGCGGGTAGAGGCCGAACATCCGCGCCGGGGTGGTCGCGATCGTCTCCACCCAGCGGGCCAGCGACAGCTTGCCGTCGACGACGCCCTGGTAGAGCAGGTCCACCCGGTGCTCGACGCCGCCGATCCCGTTCGGGATCTTCGAGAAGTCGCCGAGGCCCAGCTCCTTCTGGTCCTTGAAACAGAACGGGCAGTGGTCGGTCGACACCACCGACAGGTCGTTGGTGCGCAGGCCCTGCCACAGGTCGGCGCGGTGGGTCTCGTGCCTGGACCGCAGCGGCGTCGAGCAGACCCACTTGGCGCCCTCGAAGCCGGGCGCGCCGAGCTGGTCCTCCAGGGTGAGGTAGAGGTATTGCGGGCAGGTCTCGGCGAAGACGTTCTTCCCCAGGTCGCGGGCGTTGCGGACCTGTTCGAGAGCCTTCGACGCGGACAGGTGCACGATGTAGAGCGGGCAGTCCGCGGCCACGCTCGCCAGCCAGATGGCCCGGCTGGTGGCCTCCGCCTCCAGCTCCTGCGGGCGGGTCAGACCGTGGTGGACCGGGTCCGTCTCACCGCGTTCCAGGGCCTGCTTGACCAGTACGTCGATGGCCGGCCCGTTCTCCGCGTGCATCATGATCATGGCGCCGTTGTCCCGCGCCTTCTGCATGGCGCGCAGGATCTGCCCGTCGTCGGAGTAGAACACCCCGGGGTACGCCATGAAGAGCTTGAAGCTGGAGATGCCCTCGCCGGCCACCAGCTGGTCCATGGCCTTGAGCGACTCGTCGTCCACGCCGCCGAGGATCATGTGGAAGGCGTAGTCGATGTGGCAGTTGCCGTCGGCCTTGCCGTGCCAGGCGGCGAGACCGTCCTGAACGACCTCGCCGGTCCGCTGCACCGCGAAGTCGATGATCGTGGTCGTCCCGCCGATCGCCGCGGCCCTGGTGCCGGTGTCGAACGTGTCGCTGGCGTGGGTGCCGCCGAAGGGCAGCTCCATGTGGGTGTGGGCGTCGACGGCGCCCGGGATGACGTATTTCCCGGTCGCATCGATCACGTGGTCGATCTGTGGCGAGCTCCCGGGCGCGAAGATCGCCGCGATGGTCTCACCGTCGACGAGGACGTCGGCCTTCACCGGTCCGGTGGGCCCGACGACCGTTCCGCCCCTGATCAGCGTGGTCACGGCGCCACCAGCCCGTCGTAGGAGTCGGGGCGGCGGTCGCGGAAGAACTGCCAGCGGTCTCGGACCGTGCCGAGCAGGCTCAGGTCCAGGTCACGAACGATCAGCTCGGGATGGTGGGTGTCCGCCACCTCACCGACGAACCTACCCTCCGGGTCGACGAAGTACGTCTGGCCGTAGAAGTCGTTGTCACCCAGCTCCTCGACGCCCACCCGGTTGATGGCGCCGATGAAGTACTCGTTCGCCACGGCGCTGGCCGGCTGCTCCAGCTGCCACAGGTAGGAGGAGAGACCGCGGCTGGTGGCCGACGGGTTGAACACGATCTGCGCCCCGTTGAGGCCGAGCGCGCGCCAGCCCTCGGGGAAATGCCGGTCGTAACAGATGTAGACGCCGACCCTGCCGACCGCGGTGTCGAACACCGGATAACCCAGGTTTCCGGGACGGAAGTAGAACTTCTCCCAGAACCCCTTCACCTGCGGGATGTGGTTCTTGCGGTATTTACCGAGGTATTTGCCGTCGGCGTCGACCACGGCCGCGGTGTTGTAGAGGACGCCGGGCTGCTCCTGCTCGTACATCGGCAGGATCATGACCATTCCCAGTTCGGCGGCGAGCGCCTGGAAACGCTCGGTCGTCGGGCCCGGGACGGATTCGGCGTACTCGTAGTAGGCGGCGTCCTGGACCTGGCAGAAGTAGGGGCCGTAGAAGAGCTCCTGGAAGCAGATCACCTTCGCGCCCTGGGCGGCGGCCTCACGAGCGTAGTCCTCGTGCGCTTTGATCATGGATTCCTTGTCGCCCGTCCAGGTGGTCTGGACGAGGGCGGCGCGGACGACTCCGGTCGTCATTGCGGCCCCTCTCTATTTGATCTTCTGGCACGCGCAGTGCGCCTCGAAGCGCCTGTGATCGTGTGTTTACTCCTCGTTTAGGGTCCGGCGCCAGGGCTTGCTTGTCGGCGTCGGATGCCGTAGGACACTAACGACACACATCATGGCGGACAATTGCCCGTACGTTACGGAATGTTTCGGAGACGATAATTTGCTGACGCTGATCACCGGGGCGGTTCAGGACAGAAGCGCCCGGGGCATCGCGGCGGCGGTGAGCCGTCTGATCACCTCCGGCCGGCTGCCCGCCGGGGCCCGGCTGCCCACCGTCCGCACGGTGGCCGGTGGGCTCGGCGTCAGCCCGACGACGGTCAGCGAGGCATGGCGCAACCTCATCCTCGCCGGGGCGATCCAGACCCGCGGCCGCTCCGGGACCTTCGTGTCCGGGCCGCTACCGCCCCGCGCACGACTGCGGTACGCCCAGCTCAGCGGGGCCCGGATCGGTCTGCCACGGGACCTGTCCACCGGTGTGCCCGACCCGCTGCTGCTGCCGTCGCTCGACGTCGCGCTGCGCCGGATCGGCGACGGCCGGTGGGCCGGGAGCTACCTCGACCCGCCGGTGCTGCCCGGGCTGGACCAGGTGCTGCGGCAGCGGTGGCCGTACCCGCCGGAGCGGCTCACCGTGGTGGACGGCGCCATGGACGCGCTCGACCGGGTGACCGGGGCGGTGCTGCGGTACGGCGACCACGTCCTCGTCGAGAACCCGGCCTTCCCGCCGCTGCTCGACCTGCTCCAGGCGGTCGGCGCCACCGTGGTCGGGGTGCCGATGGACGCCTCCGGCATCGTCCCGGACGCGCTGCTGCGGGCCGTCCGCGGCTACCGGGCGGTCGCCCTCTTCCTCCAGCCGCGCGCCCACAACCCGACCGGCGCCAGCATGGACGAGGCCCGGGCCGCGCTGCTCGCCAATGTCCTGCTGGAGGCGCCGCACCTGCTCGTGGTCGAGGACGACCACGCCGGCGACATCGCCACCGCCCCGCCGGTCAGCCTCGGCCGCTACCTGCCGGACCGGACCGTCCACGTGGCCAGCTTCTCCAAGAGCCACGGGCCGGACCTGCGGCTCGCGGCGGTCGGCGGGCCCGCCCACGTGCTCGACGCGGTCGCCGATCGGCGGCTGCTCGGGCCCGGCTGGTCCAGCCGGCTGCTCCAGGGCGTGCTGCTCGACCTGCTCACCGACCCGGACGTCACGGCACAGGTGGCGGCGGCGCGGGAGGCGTACGCGTACCGCCGGGCCGCGCTGTCGGCCGCGCTGGCCGAGCGCGGGGTGACCACCGAGGCGACCGACGGGATAAACCTCTGGCTGCCGGTCCCCGACCAGCAGAACGCCATGGTCGCGCTGGCCGCCCACGGGATCGCGGCCGCGCCCGGCGCCCCGTTCTGCGTCACCCCGCTGCCCGGCGACCACCTGCGGATCACCGCGGGGCTGGTCGCCGACGGCTACGGCGAGCTGGCCGACGTGCTCGCGGCGGCCACCTCCGAGACCACCCGCGGCAGCGGCCGGCGGGACCTCGCGCACCCACCCGGATGGCGCTAGGGAAGCACATGACAACGGAGGTCATCGATGAGCCTGCTCGACCGTCACCGGGCGGTGATGCCCGGTTGGATGCCCGTCTACTACGGCGACGACGCGCTGGAGATCGTCTCCGGGAGCGGCCGCCGGGTCACCGACGCCGGCGGCCGCACCTACCTCGACTTCTTCGGTGGGGTACTGACCACGATGATCGGGTACGACGTGGCCGAGATCAGCGACGCGGTCCGCGCCCAGATCGGCACCGGCGTCGCGCACACCTCCACGCTCTACCTGATCCGGCAGCAGGTCGAGCTGGCCGAGAAGATCGCCCGGCTCTCCGGGATCCCGGACGCGCGGGTCTTCTTCACCAACTCGGGCACCGAGGCCAACGAGTCGGCGCTGCTCATGGCCACGAACGTACGGCGGTCCAACCAGATCCTGGCGATCAAGAACAGCTATCACGGCCGGACCTTCGCGACCATGGCGGTCACCGGGCACCGCAGCTGGTCGTCCAGCTCGCTGAGTCCGCTGTCGGTGAACTGGCTGGCCTCCGCCGACCGGCTGCGCGGGCGGATGGCCGGGCTGAACGACGCCGACCTGCTCGAGGCGGCCGTCGACGACCTGCGGGAGGTCCTCGCCACGGTCACCGCCGGGGACGTGGCCGCCCTGATCGCCGAGCCGGTCCAGGGTGTGGGCGGGTTCGTGCACGGGCCGGACGGGCTGCTCGGGGCGTACCGGAAGGTGCTGGCCGAGCACGGGATCCTGCTCATCGCCGACGAGGTGCAGACCGGCTGGGGGCGGACCGGCGACCACTTCTGGGGCTACCAGGCGCACGGCGTCACCCCGGATCTGATCACCTTCGCCAAGGGCATCGGCAACGGGTTCGCGCTCGGTGGCGTGGTCGGCCGTGCCGAGGTGATGAACGCGGTCCCGGCGGTCAGCTTCTCCACGTTCGGCGGCAACCCGGTCAGTGCGGCCGCCGGCAACGCGGTACTCGACTACGTGCTCGACCACGACCTCCAGGGCAACGCGCGGCGGGTCGGCGGGATCCTGCTCGCGGGGCTGCGGGCGCTGTCGTACGGGATCCTGGCCGAGGTGCGCGGGCGGGGCCTGATGATCGGGCTGGAGTTCGTCCGGCCCGGCACCACCGAGCCGGACCCGGCGGTCACGCTGCGGGTCTTCGACCTCTGCCGGGAGGGCGGGCTGTTGGTCGGCAAGGGCGGCCTGTACGGCAACGTGCTCCGGATCGGCCCACCCCTCACCCTCACCGAGGACGAGGCCCGGGAGGGGCTCGCGATCCTGTCCGGCGCGATCGCCACGGCCGACGCCGAGTCCCGAATCGCCTAGATCGACTTCAGCCGGCCCTCAGGGCTGTCTCGCGCGCCCCGAAACAGCCCTGGGGCCGGCCGGGTTTTTGGGGCGCAACCGCTTACGCACGTCGCACGGTGCGGCCCGCATTCTGGACGCGCCAGCGGCCGGCGGGCCGTGCCGGGCCCTCGGCGGGAGCGACGGTCAGAACCCACCACCCCGATGCGACATATGATCCTTTGCCGGGTTTCCGCCGTGGCGGGCCTAAAGTTTTGTTCATCCAGCGTCCATTCGCGGACGCGAAGAGTAATTGTTCGGTCACCCAGGGGTGATATTTGGGAAACGTAAGGTTAACGAGGGCCGAACCTTGTACATGTTGCGTTGGGGGTATGGCAGTGGGCCCGTAACTCGGTCACGATCACGGCGTGACAGAAACATCCGTGATCTTGGCGCTGGTGGTCATCACGGCCCTGGCCTTCGATTTCACCAACGGGTTCCATGACACCGCCAACGCGATGGCCACCTCCATCGCGACCAAGGCGCTCCGGCCCAAAACGGCCGTCGCTCTGTCCGGTGTCCTGAACCTGGTCGGCGCCTTCCTCTCCGTGGAAGTCGCGCTGACCGTCACCAATGCCGTTGTCAAGATCCAGGACAAGAGCGGCGCGCCCAAGGCGGAACTCCTCGCCGACGGCGGCAGCGGATTGTTGCTGATCATCCTGGCCGGCCTCGTCGGTGGCATCGTCTGGAATCTGCTCACCTGGCTCCTGGGCCTGCCTTCCAGCTCGTCGCACGCCCTTTTCGGCGGCCTGGTCGGCGCCACCCTCGCCGGTCTCGGCGTGGCCGGCGTCAACTGGAACGGCGACGGCTCCAAGCTCGACGGCGTCGTGGGCAAGGTGCTCCTGCCCGCCGTCATCTCGCCGGTCATCGCGGGCGTCGTCGCCGTGGCCGGCACCTGGATCATCTTCAAGATCACTGCCGGGGTGGCCGCGCGGTTCACCGAGAAGGGCTTCCGCTGGGGCCAGATCGGCAGCGCCTCGCTCGTCTCCCTGGCGCACGGCACCAACGACGCCCAGAAGACCATGGGCGTGATCACCCTCGCCCTGATCGCCAGCGGTCACTGGGACGACCTGGAGAACATCCCGCTGTGGGTCAAGGTCTCCGCGGCGCTGGCCATCGCGCTCGGTACCTACCTGGGCGGCTGGCGCATCATCCGCACCCTCGGCAAGGGCATCACCGACATCACCCCGCCGCAGGGCACCGCCGCGCAGTCCGGCGCCGCCGCGGTCATCCTGGCCTCCAGCCACCTCGGCTTCGCGCTCTCCACCACCCACGTGGCCACCGGCTCGGTGATCGGTTCCGGTCTCGGCCGTCCCGGCGCCACGGTCCGCTGGGCGGTCGCCGGCCGGATGGTCCTGGCCTGGCTGATCACCCTTCCCTCGGCCGGCCTGGTCGGCGCCGCGATGTGGTACGTGGGCGACGCCGTCGGCGGCATGGCCGGCGCCCTGGTGGTCTTCGCCCTCCTGGTCGCGGCCTCCGGCGCGATGTACCTTCGCTCCCGCTCCGGCAAGGTCGACCACGAGAACGTCAACGACGACTGGGACGGCGCGGCCGCCCAGCCCGTCACCCCGATCCCCGCCGCCGCGGCGAACTGAAAGGCCGGGACATGCACAACCTCGACTTCGCGCTCACCGGCGCGTGGCAGGTCCTGCTCGCCGGCCTCGCCCTCGGCGCCGGCCTGCCGATCCTCTTCGCCCTCGGCATCCGCTCCCTCGCCTGGGGCGCCGGCGAGGCGTCCGTCAACACCAGCGGCGTCACCGCCGGGACCAAGCGCCCGTTCGGCACGGCCCTCGGCTACGCCCTGTTCGCGGTGGTCGTCCTCGGCGTGCTGCTCGGCCTGACGTTCATCGTGGCCAGCGGATTCGGCTACAAGCTCGACTTCTCGCACATCTACCCGACGCTCGTCGAGAAGTAGATCGCGCGTCCCGGCCCCGGCGTCCCGGCGCCGGGGCCGTCGCTTTCTCGTCGGCCGGTGGCGGTCCGTCAGGCCAGACCGCGGGCCAGGACGCCGATGTCCGGATTGTCGGTGAAGAGACCGTCGATCCCGGTTCGCAGGAACGTCACCTGCTCGTCGATCGCCTTGCCGTAGGCGCTGACGTCGGTGCCCACCCGCAGCTCGGCCGGAAGGAACGAGTTCTCCGCGCGAAACGTGTACGGCACGACCTTGAGCCCGGCCGCGTGCGCGTCGCCGACCAGACTGGTCGGCGAGCCGAGGGTGCCGTCCGCCCGGCGCGGGACGATCTGCCCCTTCTCCGGGCCGAGACCGTCCACGAACTCGGACAGTTCCTTGAGCCCACCCGGCGTCAGGTAGTCGGCGTAGCTGCGCGGGTCGTTGAACGGGCTGCCCGCCGCACTGCTCAGGAACACCAGCGGCACGTCGACCCGGTGCTCGTCGGCCAGCGTTCGCAGGTTGGCCGCCTCGAACGACTGGATGAACACCTTCGCACCCCGCCGGTCCAGGCCGTTGCGGCGCAGTGCCCGGACCAGCGGCTTCTCCAGCTCCAGGCCGAGCCGCTGGAAGAAGGTCGGGTGCTTGGTCTCCGGGAACACGCCCAGCTCCCGGTCCAGCTCCTTCGACAGCCGCCGGCGAAGGTCCAGCACCTCCTGGAAGGTCGGCACCTCGAACCGGCCGTCGTACAGCGTGTTCCGCTGACGGATCGCCGGAATCCGCTCGACCGCGCGCAGCGTCTTCAGCTCGGCGAGCGTGAAGTCCTGGGTCCACCAGCCGGTGACGCTCACGCCGTCCAGAACGACCGTCCTCCGCCGGCCGGCGAACTCGGGCCGCGACGCCACATCGGTGGTGCCGCCGATCTCCGGCTCGTGCCGGCACACCAGGACACCGTCCTTGGTGATCACCAGGTCGGGCTCCATGTAGTCGGCGCCCATCCGAGCGGCCAGCTCGTACGACGCCAGCGTGTGCTCGGGCCGGTAACCGGACGCGCCACGGTGCCCGACCACCAGGGCCCGGTTCCGGGTGCTGCGGTCGCCGCCGGCCCATGCGGGCGCGGAAGCGGCACCGGCCAGCGCCGGAGCGGCGGCGGCGACAGCGCCGAAGCGCAGCACCTGACGGCGATCTGCCACGTTCTCCTCCACGAACTCGGTCCGGCCGCGATGCCGGAACCACCACCGGCGCCACCCGCCGGAAGAACCTCTCCGGCGAAGATCGCCGGATGCCCGTTGAGAGTCGACGTGACCGATCCGTCACGCAGGCGACGATCTCATGGCGCGTCCGCGAACGCCGGGTCAATGGTCATCCCCGCCCCGTCGCCCTCGGCCCGCCGCAGCCCTCGCTCCCGCCGTCAGCGGGTGACGGTCGCGTGCAGGCGCTTCGCCTCCCGGGTCAGGCGGGCTCCGCCACCGCGCCCGGCCACCGCGTCGAGGCCCGGGACCTCGGCGCGCGTCCCGAGTCGCGACGTCACCCGGGTGGCCAGCTCCAGAAGGTCGGGCAGGCCGCGTGGGGTGGCCTTCAGCAGCGGTGGCAGAGCGGCGGCGATCGTCTCCCAGACGGCAACGGATGCTCCGGCCGCGTGGGCGTCGGCGAGCGCGGGCACCACCCGGGTCAGTTTCACGGTGCCGTCGGCGCACAGGTCACCCAGGTCGGCGCCGACCGCCGCGGGCAGCGGGCCGGTCCCGGCGGTCACCGCGAGGTAGCTGTCGACGGCCGCGGCACGGCCGGGCTGATGCCGGGCCCCCAGCCCGTACGCCAGGGCGAGCGCCACCGCCGCCCCGGAGCGCCCGGAGCAGTCACCCAGCAGCGGCAGCGCCGTGTCGTCCCGGCTGTCCCGGTCGGCGAGCCCGGCGATCTCCGGCAGCGCCCACGCCGCGACCGCCTCCCGGTCGTGCGGCAGCGTCATGGCCAGCACGTCCGGCGGGCAGTGGTGGAACGACAGACAGTCCTCCCGGGCGGTCGGCCGCCGCCCGATCGTGAACAGCAACCGGCCCAGCAGCGGCAGCCGCCGGTCGTCGCGTCGCGGCGCCAGGTTGACGACGACCCGGCGGATCAGCTCGGGACCCGCGTCGAACGGTGTCCAGGCGTCGTACCCGTAGCCGCCACCCGGTTGCTCGATGCGGGTGGCGATCGTCTCGACCCGTTCGGCACCGAACCACGCGGCGAGCCGTTTCCCCTCCGGGGTGCTCAGGGCGCCGGCCCGGGCGAGCACCGCGGCGTCGCCGGTCACCGCCACCCGCAGCAGCGCCTGCTCGAAGTCGAGAGGCCACGGATCCCGGCCGGCCGCCTCCAGCCGCTCCATCCGCTCGACCAGCGTGCCGGCCTCGACGCACCCGGACACGTCGGTGGGGGTGGCCAGCAGCACCGGGAGGCCCCCGGGGAGCCGGACCGCCAGCTCGGCGAGCCGCCAGGTCAGCACATCGGCCGGCACGTTGAACGCGGCGAGCTCGGGCGCCGGCCCGGTGACCCCGCTGAGCGCCCGGCCGAGGAACCCCAGGCCGTCGTCCCACGACCCCCGGAGCGCCCGGAGCACCTCGGCGGGCACCCCGGACAGCGCGCCCGCGTGGTGCAGCGTGACGAGCCCGGCCATGACTCGTTCCCAGCGCACCGCGGTCGCGGTATGGGCCACCGTCATCAGCTCCTCGGCCAGCTCGGCGGCGCTGCCGATGGGCGGCGGCATCGGGGCGGCCGGGGGAGCGGCCGCCACCTCCGGAAATTCGGCCGGCTCGGCGGAGGACCACCCGGCCCCGATCACGTCGCGGGCCCGTTCCTGCAGGTCGAGGGAGGGATGGGAAAGCGCGACGGCGACCGTCTCCCGGATCTCCGCGGCCCGCTCCGGCTCCCGGCGGGCCACCCGGTCCAGCCAGTCGCGCACCACCGGATCGGTCACCGGCGGCTCGGCGCCACCCTCGATGAGCAGCGCCTCGACGAACTCCCACTCCCGTGGATCCGGGTTGCGGGCCGGCAGCCGCCCGGCCAGCCGAACCCCGAGGTCACCGAGCCACGGCAGCTCCCGGGTCCGGGCGATCGCCAGGAACCGGTCGACCCGGATCCGGCCCCAGTCGCGCATGCTCCGGCGGGTGAGCAGGGCCGCCGCCCGGGCCGCGGTCGGCATGCAGGCGATCACGGTCAGCGCGAACAGCCCGGCCGGGCTCACCGACCGCTCCCATGGGCCCTCGTCGTCCGCCCGGATCCGTCGCTCGATCTCGGCGGCGAACGCCAGCCGCTCCCGCTCGGTGGCGCCGAGCAGGAGCGCGGTCAGGGCGGCGCTGTCGGTGTGGCTGAACGGGCGGGCGAGCCCGGCCCAGGTGAGCGGCATGCGGCACACCCTAGGGCCGGGCTACGACATTTCTCAGAACCGCAGATGGGACCAGTCGAGCAACCCGTCGCCGAGATCCCGGACGCGGGCCAGCAGACCCAGCCGGGCGGCCCGCAGCGCCGGGTCGTCGGCCATCACGAACACCTCGTCGAAGAACCGGCCGACCGGTTCCACGAGCGGCCGGGTGGCCGCCACGAACGCGGTGACGTCCGGCGAGGCCGGTACGGCGACCGCCGTCACCGCCTCGTGCAGCGCGATCTCGGCGGGTTCCTTGAGGAGCCCCGCGTCGTACCCGGCCGGAGTCCCGGCGGGCACGATCCGGCGCGCCCGCTGCACCGCCTCGGCGACGGCCTGGAAGCCCGGATCGCCGACCGCGTCCCGTAGCTGTCCCAGCAGCGCGGCGGCGACCGCCGGCCGGGCGGCGTGCGGCAGCACGGCGCGCACCCGGTCGACCGGCTGCCCCTCCTCGGTGAGCACCTGCTCCAGCCGCCGGGTCAGGAACTCGGCGCACGCCTCCAGGACGGTGTCCGCCACCGGCACCGGCTGCGCGGCCGCCGCCAGCGCCAGCCCCTCGGTGAGGTCGAACCCGGCCAGCCGCGGCGTCGCCCGGTGCACCGCGATCAGCCCGAGGAACGCCCGGCGGACCGCGAACGGGTCGCTCGACCCGGTCGGCAGACCCACGGTGGCGGCCAGCCCGGCGATCAGGTCCAGCCGGTCGGCCAGCGACAGCAGCGCGCCCGGCAGCGTACGCGGCAGGTCGTCACCGGTGTTGCGGGGCAGCTCGGCCTCGTACACCGCCTGCGCCACGGCCCGGTCCTCACCGGCGTGCAGCGCGTAGTCGCGCGCCATCACCCCGGCCAGGCTGGTCATCTCGGTGACCAGCTGCGAGCCGAGGTCGAACTTGACCAGTTCGGCGGCCCTCCGCAGGACCGGTGAACCGGATTCGAGGCGGTCGGCGACAGAGAGGGCAAGGGCGGCGATCCGGCCGGCCCGGTCGGCCATCGAGCCGAGCTTGTCGGTGAAGGTGAGGCGGTTCAGATGCGACTTCATCTCGGCGATCGGCGTCGCCTGGTCGGCGCGGTAGAAGAAGGCCGCGTCCTCGTAACGGGCGCGCAGCACCGCCTCGTTCCCGGCGCGGACGAGTTCCACGTCGACCGGCCCGTTCGCCACGGTGACGAACATCGGCAGCAGCTTCCCGTCGGCGTCACGCACCGGGAGGTAACGCTGATGCTTGCGCATCACCGTGGTCAGCACCGCGTCCGGCAGCGACAGATAGCCCTCGTCGAAGGTGCCGAGCAGCGGCAGCGGCTGCTCCACCAGGTCGGTGATCTGGTCGATCAGCGCGGCCTCGCCCTGGACGTCGATCCGCCCGTCCGGGTAGACGAGGTCCTGGGCGCCGATGACGATCAGTTCCCGGCGGTCCTCGTGGTCGGCGACGATGCCGTTGACGCCGAGCGTCTCCAGGAAGTCCTCGGCCGAGGCGATCTCGATCTCCGGCGGCACGGCGGTGCGCAGCAGCCGCGTCCGGCGTCCGGCGGCCAGCGTGGAGACGGCCACCGGCACGACGTCGTCGCCCCAGAGCGCGGCCAGCCAGCGGACCGGCCGGCTGAAGGCCAGCCTCGGATCGTTCCACCGCATGTTCTTGGCGGCCCGCAGGCCGGTCACGACCTGCGCGAGCACGGCGGCGAGCACCTCGGGTGCCGCGCGCCCGGCCTCGTGCTTCCGGACCACCACATGGGGTACGCCGCCGACCTCCTCGGTCTCGACGTCGGAGAGGGTGACGCCCTGCCCGCGGGTGAAGCCCTCCAGCGCCTTCGTGGCGGTGCCGTCCCCGGCATAGGCGGCCTGGACCTTGGGGCCCTTGATCGTGCGCACGTGATCCTCTTCGCGGGCCGCGACCGCTGTGGCGACGGCGATGAGCCGGCGCGGCGTCCCGAAGACCCGCACCTCGCCGTGGCCCAGCCGGGTGGCCGCCAGACCCTCGGTGAGCAGCCGCTGCACCTGCTCGCGCGCGGAGCGCAGCTCAGCGGGCGGCAGTTCCTCGGTGCCGATCTCGAAGACCAGCGTGCGCGCGGTGTCGCCGGTCTGCACGGCGGCGGCCGGCCGGGCCGGGGCGAGCGGGGTGACGGTGCCGAGCGGCAGTTCGAGCCCGGTGCGGCGATCCACCCAGAGCTTGGCGACCTCCCCCGCGAGCCGCCGCATCCGGCCGAATTCGGCGGCCCGCTCGGCCGTGGAGACGGCGCCCCGGGCATCCAGGACGTTGAAGGCCTGCGAGCACTTCAGCACGTAGGAGTGGGCCGGGACGGGCAGGCCGGCGTCGATCATGCGCTGCGCCTCGCCGGCGTAGATCTCCAGCAGCCGCCGGTTCGCCTCGATGTCGGCGTCGTCGAGGTAGTAGCGCGACATCTCGTATTCGGATTGGCCGAAGACCTCGCCGTAACTGACCCCGGGGGAGTATTCGATCTCCTTGAAGTGGGTCTTGTCCTGGAGCGCCATGATGATCCGCTCGATGCCGTAAGTGATCTCCACACTCACCGGATCGAGGTTCAGGCCGCCGGCCTGCTGGAAGTAGGTGAACTGGGTGATCTCCAGCCCGTCCAGCCAGACCTCCCAGCCGAGACCCCAGGCGCCGAGCGCGGGGGAGGCCCAGTTGTCCTCGACGAAGCGGACGTCGTGGGCGGTCACGTCGATACCGAGCGCGGCCAGGCTGCCGAGGTAGAGCTCCTGCGGGTTGCCCGGGTCGGGCTTGAGGATCACCTGGAGCTGGGTGTGGGTCTGTAGCCGGTTCGGGTTCTCGCCGTAACGGGAGTCGTCCGGCCGCACCGACGGCTCGGTGTAGACGACCCGCCACGGCTCCGGCCCGAGCACCCGCAGGAAGGTGGCGGGGTTGAGCGTGCCGGCGCCGACCTCGGTGTTCATCGGCTGGACGACGAGGCAGCCCTGATCCGTCCAGTAGGTGGTCAACCGGGCGAGCGCGTCCTGCATGGTGAGCATGGGACCGAAGTCTAGGTGCGCCCACACGGGGGGAGGTACGCGATTTGTGCCGGCCGACGATCTTTACGCCTTTCAGGACCTCCCCGGAGGCGGCCCGGCCGCCTCCGGGGAGCCGTCAGACGTAGTTCTTGTCCACGCTCGTCTGCGAGACGGCGAAGGAGATGTCGCAGGAGGAGAACTGCCCCTGCGGCGGGGTGGCGCTGGTCCACTCCAGGTAGAAGTGACCCTTCACGGTGGTCGGCTTCAGCTCGAACTCGGTCGGCCCGTCCCCCTCCGGGAAGTCACGCCAGCCCAGGTCACCGGCCCGGTAGGCGTTCTTCTGGTCGGCCGTGAAACCGATCCGGCCGCCGGACTTCGGCTGTAGGCACTTCCGTTCGAGCTTCACCTTCACCGGGCCCGCGCCGATGAGCTGATCCGGGCCGACGGCCTTGCAGGTGGGCAGGCAGGACAGGTTGGTGGCGGTCCAGGAGAAGAGCCTCCGGTCCACCGGCCGGCTCGTGTAGACGGCCAGGAAGTCGGTGGCGTCCGCGGTGATCGCCAGTTTCCGGTGCTGGTAGTGGGCGACGTACTCGCCGGTCGCATTGGCCCGCGTCGGGAAGCGGAATCTGCCCGAGCTGCCGGCCGTGACCGAGCCCAGGAACACCTTCGGAGCGGTCTGCTCCTTGCGGAAGAAGATGTCCACCCTTCCTCCGTTGCCGGTCGCCCGGTTCAGGTATCCGGCACGGCCGCTGAGGACGATCGGGGTGCCCGCCTCCACCTCGCCGTGCGGGGCGGAGAACTCCATACCGCTCGCCGGCCCGCGAGCCGGCGCCGGGACGGCGACCGCCCGGTCCAGCGTCACGACGGGCACCGCGACGGCCATGGTGGCGGCCAGCGCGCCGCCGGCCGCGAGCAAACGGGTATTGCCCACGTTTGATCCTCCCCGTGGGGTAGTTTCGTGATGTTTCAGCACGAAAACTACCAGTACGGGTCGAACTGCGCGCCGCTTTGCCAACATGGCGAGTCAGGAGCCGACCAGGCGTACTCCTCCACCGCCTCGCTTGGCCTGATACATGTAGGCGTCCGCCTCGCGCATCATGGCCTCGAACTCGGTGGCGTGGTCCGGGAAGAGCGCCACACCGATGCTCGCCCCGATCCGTACCGGCTCGCCCTCGATGTCGAACGGCTCCCGGAGCCGCTCGCAGATCCGCTCGCCCACCCCGATCGCGCCCTTCTCGTCCGGGTTGCCGATGAGCAGCACCGAGAACTCGTCGCCGCCGAGGCGGGCCACCAGATCCGGACGCCGCACGACCCCCTGGAGGCGCTTCGCCACCAGTTGCAGCAGCACGTCGCCGGCGTGGTGCCCGACGGTGTCGTTGACCTGCTTGAATCCGTTCAGGTCGAGCAGCAGCAGGCCGACCCGCGTGCCGGTGGCGGAGGCGATCTCGACGGCCGTCTCGGCCCGGTCCAGCAGCTGCTTGCGGTTGGGCAGCCCGGTCAGCGAGTCGTGGAAGGCCTGCTGGGTCAGCTCGTTCATGTGCAGCTCGGCGGCCTGCCGCATCCGGGCGCTGTCCATGATCAGCGTGCCCTCGACGGCGAGCTGCTGGGCCAGGATCCGGTCCTGGGCGGTCCAGTCCCGGGTGCCGCTGGAGTCCCCGCACATCACCATGCCGACCGGGCCCTGCGCGGACAGCAGAGGCATCGCGATGAACGAGCGGAACCCGATGGTCTGGGTGAGCCCGCCGGACCGGACCTTGGCCGTGCCGGCGTCACTGACCAGCATCGGCTCGCCCTTCTCGGCGCTGTTGCACCAGACCGGTGATTCCGCGGCGGGCCGGCCGAGCAGGTTGGTGCTGAGCGCCCGGTGCACCTCTTCGGGGAAACCGACACCGTGCACGTACCGGATCCGGCCCTCGCCGTCGATCAGGTGCATCGCCGCGTGCTCGGTCCGGAACGCGGTCGCGCACGAGCGGGCCAGCAGCTCGGCGGCGGTCTCCACGTTGTCGGCCGACATGCCGTACTCGAACAGCTCCCGGATGGTGGCGCTGCTGTGCGCCACGAACTGCCGCTGCTTCTCCGCGGCCAGCCCCTGCAGGGTGGTCGCGAAGTGCAGCGACATCGTCGCGATGGTGTCCAGCTGGAGCTCTTCCAGGGCGGAGCCGGTCAGCAGCAGCACGCCGACGGTCTGGCCGCCGATGCGTAGACGGATCGCCATCTGCTCGCCGTTGACGACCGGCTTGCCGCCGGCCGGGGTGCGGAACACCTTGCCGGCCACCAGCTGGTCACGGCGGCCGGGTTCGCCGACCCGGGCGCTCACGGTCATCATGCCGGTCTCCGAGTCCAGCTCGAAGACGGTGGCCGCGGTCAGGCCGGCGATGTCCCGCAGATGGGGCGCCGTCAGGTCCAGGACATGCTGCACCGAAGGGGTGTCCTTGGTCATGAACCCCACCAGTTCGGTCAGCAGAAGCGACTGCCGATCCGGTGTCATGACCGCCTCACCGGGCCCCTCCACCTTGGGGCCGGCGGTGTGCATCTCGCTGCCCACGCTCATGGCCCTAGTGGTCGGCAACCGCGACCCGCGCTTGAGCCACTGAAGACGTGTGCCGGGTCGCAAATCGGGTGCGACCCGGTGCCCGGCACGATCTCTCGATGCTCAAGTTTCTTGATCCTCGCCTGCGGCGGCGAGGTCGTGGGCCACAGGCCGGATCCGGCCGTCTACCGTCTCGCTCTCGACCGGCTCGGCCTGCCGCCGGAGGCGGCGACGGACTTCGAGGACACCCCGCACGGCGTTTCGGCCGCGGTGGCCGCGGGGTTGCGCTGTGTCGCGATTCCCCACGCGTACGCCCAGAGCTCCCGTTTCGCCCACGCCGACCTGGTCCCGACGACCGCCGCCCACTTCCCCTGGCCGAGGTGCTCACCAGGACCGTGGCGACGGCGGCCGTCCCCCGTCGACCGGCCGGCATCCGGCGCCGCCCGTCGGGGAGGCGCCGGTGGTGGATCAGGGCTGCCACGCCTCGGCCGGCCGGCAGGGGCCCTCGGGTGCCGGCTCCGGGGTGTCCGGCTCGCCGCTGTGCTGCGCGTCCTTCCCCTCGTGCCACCGGTTCTCGTAGACCACCCGGCCGTCCGGGGCCGTGTAGCACTGATCCCGTCCCAGCAGCGGTTTGAAGAACCGCTCCCGCCACACCTCCCGGCCGCCCTTTTCGTAGGCGACCAGCTCGGCGGCCGACTGGACGTCGTCGGTCCTCGTGAGCAGCCCGAACGTGCCGTCGGACAACCGCGCCGCGGTCGTCGTCCCGTTGCCGTGCTCCAGGGTCAGCCGGCCCACCCGCGCACTGATCCGGCCGGCCGCGATCACCCAGCCGCTCTCGGCCTCCGACGAACTGCGGCTGAGGACCTGGACCGGTCCGGGCAGCCAGTCCCGGGTGCCGTTCCATAGCTCGATACTGAAGCCGCCGCTGTCCTCCCGGCCCGGCTCGGCCTCCCGGCTGCAGGCGACATAACCCTGATCGGTGAGGAACAGCGCGCCGGTCCGGCCACGATGCTGCACGGCGACGCTGAGGTCCCCGACCGTGACGGGGAACCGGGGCCCTTGCTCGAACATCGGGCCGTCGGGGTAGCCGTGCAGGCACGCCTTCGCGGTGGCGGTCAGCGAGGAGGTCAGCTCGCCCGGGCCCATCGCGATCGTGGTGGGCGGGTCCCCGTCACGGATCAACGGGGTCGCGACCGCCGCGGCGGCGGCCAGCGTGGCCACCCCGGCCAGGGCCAGCCGCCCGGTCCGCCGCCGCCGGGCGAGCGCCGGCCCGTGCATCTCGAACCGGAGGCGGACCCGCATCCGGGCCGCCCCGGCGGCCGGCAGGTCACGCTCAGCGGGCGGATCCAGCTTCGTGATCATGACTCCTCCTGAAGATGAGCGGTGGCGGCGGTCACTTTGGGTGATCTTCCTGCTGCGGGTGATGCCGTCGCTCCCGGCGGCCCCGGGTCGTTCGGGCGCACCGGGACGGCGGCGCCCACCGGTTGGGGGCGGGCGATCGGCGGGGGTGGGTCGGGATCGGTGGCCAGTTGCCGAGACAGCCGCGCGCGGGCCCGGCTCACCCGGCTCCGGACGGTCGACTCGGCGACTCCCAGAACGGCCGCCGCCTCGGAATACGACACCCCGGACCAGAGGCAGAGCGCGACCGCCTCCCGCTCGGCCCGGGGCAGCCGGCGAACGGCGGCGAGCACCTCCCGCATCCGGCGCTCGTCGTCGAGGCGCCCGGCCACGTCGTCGGCCGGATCGGCGAGGATCTCGTCGGCCGGCGCCCGGAACAAGCGGTTGCGCCACCGGGTGAGGGCGCGCTGCTCGGACCGGACGTGGTGACTCGCCGTGACGAGGAGCCACGGCAGCGGTGAGCCGTCGACCAGCCGGACCTCGGCCCGGCGCCGCCAGGCGGTCAGAAAGACCGCCTGGGTCACGTCCTCCGCGACCGACCACGAGCCGGTGAGCCGGAAGGCGTGGTTGTAGACCGCCCGGGAACAGCGGTCGAACACGGCCTCGAAGTCGTCGGAGTCGCCGCTCTGCCAGAGGGTCTCGCGCTGGATCGTCACACCTGACTATGCCCGCGAGCAGGGATCCTGTTGCGCCATGAAATCGGCGTTGCCCGACTGTTTCGGAGTGATTGCGTTGGGAGCGCTCCCATGGAATGCTGTCGACATCGGCCAACGATCCCCACCGATGTGTTGGCCGACCGTTCCCCGGCGCCTCCCGCGCCGTCCCCGTCTCGAGGAGTCCTCATGAGACCCATCCCCACCCGTGCCAGGGCCTTCACGGCGGCCGCCGCCGTGGGCGTCGTCGCCGCTTCCGGCGCCGTCGCCGTGGCGACCAGCGCCAGCGCCGCGGCCGGCTGTCGCGTCGATTACTCGGTCAACCAGTGGAACACAGGATTCACCGGCAACGTCACGGTCACCAACCTCGGCGACCCGATCAGCGGCGGCTGGAACCTGAAGTGGACCTGGCCCGGCAGCCAGACGGTCACCCAGGCCTGGAGCGCCACGGTCACCCAGTCCGGGCAGAACGTCACGGCGACCAACCCGTCGTGGGCGGCCTCGCTGCCCACCAACGGCACCGCGAACTTCGGCTTCAACGGCAGCTGGTCGGGCTCGAACACGGCGCCCGCGTCCTTCACGCTGAACGGCACGGTCTGCAACGGCTCGACCGGCGGCCCGTCCAGCTCGCCGTCGACCTCGACGTCCCCGTCGACCTCGCCGTCGACCTCGGTGTCCCCGTCGACCTCGACGTCGCCGACCACCAAGGTCGACAACCCGTACGCCGGGGCCAAGGGCTACGTGAACCCGGAGTGGAAGGCGAAGGCCGAGTCGGTGTCCGGCGGCAGCCGGGTCTCCAACAACCCGACCGCCGTATGGATCGACCGGATCGCCGCCATCAACGGCACCAGCGGCAGCAGCTCCAACGGCTCCATGGGTGTGCGTGACCACCTGGACGCGGCTCTCGCGCAGGGCGCCGGCTACATCCAGTTCGTGGTCTACAACCTGCCCGGCCGGGACTGCGCGGCCCTCGCCTCCAACGGTGAGCTGGGCCCGAACGACCTGCCGCGGTACAAGGCCGAGTACGTCGACCCGATCGCCGCGATCCAGGGCGACGCGAAGTACAAGAGCCTGCGGATCATCAACGTCATCGAGATCGACTCGCTGCCGAACCTCATCACCAACACCTCCGGCCAGGCCGGCGGCACGGCGATGTGCGACACGATGAAGGCCAACGGCGGGTACGTGCAGGGCGTCGGTTACGCCCTGCAGAAGCTCGGCGCGCTCGGCAACGTCTACAACTACGTGGACGCCGCCCACCACGGCTGGATCGGCTGGGACTCGAACTTCGGCCCGACCGCCGACATCATGCTGCAGGCCGCCCAGGCCTCCGGCAACGTGAAGAACGTGCACGGCTTCATCACCAACACGGCCAACTACTCGGCCCTGCGTGAGCCGTTCGTGCAGCCGACCACCACGGTCGGTGGCCAGAGCGTCCGGCAGTCGAAGTGGGTGGACTGGAACCAGTACACCGACGAGCTGACCTTCGCCCAGGCGTTCCGCACCAAGCTGGTCTCGGTCGGCTTCGACTCGGGCATCGGCATGCTGATCGACACCTCCCGCAACGGCTGGGGCGGCTCGGCCCGGCCCACCGCGGCGAGCACCTCGACGGTCGTCGACACCTACGTCAACGAGTCCCGCATCGACCGCCGGATCCACGCCGGCAACTGGTGCAACCAGTCCGGCGCCGGCCTCGGCGAGCGTCCCACCGCGGCTCCCGCCTCCGGTATCGACGCCTACGTCTGGGTGAAGCCGCCGGGCGAGTCGGACGGCTCCAGCACCCTCATCGAGAACGACGAGGGCAAGGGCTTCGACCGGATGTGTGACCCGACCTACACCGGCAACGCCCGCAACGGCAACAGCATGTCCGGCGCCCTGTCCGGCGCTCCGATCTCCGGAGCCTGGTTCCCGGCGCAGTTCTCCCAGCTCATGGCGAACGCCTACCCGGCGCTCTGATCAGCTGAACGAACCGGCGACCGGCCGGCGCCCGCGTGGCGCCGGCCGGTCATCGTCGTCGTGGGATGTCCGTTCGGCCATTGCAATACGAGTGCATCGCCAACTACGGTGGCCCGGTGACGAAAGTGTGGGGGCTCGCGCGGTTCGTGGTCGTCTACGAGCTGCGGCTGTGGGCAGCGCTGTTCCGCTGGATTCTCCGGCGGCCGATCCCGGTCGGTCCGGGGGTCGAGCGATTCGGTTACGTGGGCGCGGTCAAGCTGATCCTGGGCGCGTTCATCGCCGTCTCGGCCGTGGAGATCCCGATCCTGGACCTGATGATCCCGTGGGAGCCGGTCCGGGTGGCCGCGCTGGCCCTGGGTGTCTACGGCCTGTTCTGGATGGTCGGCCTGGCCGCCACCATGGTGGTCCATCCCCACCTGGTCGGCCCAACCGGGCTGCGCATCCGTAACAGCATCACCCTGGACGTCCCGATCGCCTGGGAGCATGTCGAGTCCCTCGAGGTGCGCCGCCGTTCGATGCCGCCGGGCGGCCAGACCCAGCTGGAGGACGGCGTCCTCTCCCTCGGCATGGCCAGCCAGACCAGCATCGACGTGCGCCTGACCGGCCCGATGGTGCTCCCGGTCCGCAAGGCCAAGGGCCGGCCGGCGACCACCGTCCGCTTCCACGCCGACGACCCGGAGGCCCTGGTGCAGGCGGCCCGCGCCCACCTGGCGGCCCGACCGTCCGACCGGTCCGAAACCCAGCCGGCCTGAACCCAGACCCGTCTCGGCACTCCTGAAACAGCTCCCGGAGCCAGCCGGGTTCATGCCGCCGGATCCGGGAGCCGTTGTCGAAGCGGCTGCTGGTGGCGGGTCAGGGCTTGGCCGCGAAGAAGCGGTAGACCGCGCGGTAGGGGACAGCCGTGGTGCCGGAGCCGGTGCACGGGCCGGTCGGGGCGAGGCCGCCGACCGTGTCCAGCCGCTGGACGTAGGTGACCTTGCCGAAGACGCCGTCGCCCCGGTTCAGCTTCGCCGGGATCAGCAGTTGCGGAATGCTGTTCGGGTGCTCGGAGGGGGCGCGCTCGGCGTTCGGGCCGTCGCCCTCCAGGAGCGAGCCGTCCTGGTCGGATTGCCAGCTCGGGCCGCGGAAGTGCAGGGCGGACACCTTCTTCACCGGGTGCATGGTGACGCCGGTGAGTGAGGCGGCCGGTTCCAGCAGGGTCCACGTGCCGCCGCGGCATTCGTAGACCTGCACGCCCCGGGCCTTGAGCACCGAGTGCAGCACGTTCCCGGCCGGCGGGGTCAGTTCCGGCGGCACCCGCGGGTCGACCCCATGGAAGTTGTCGGCCTGCGTGGTGGGCGGCTCGGACTCGACCGGCGCCCGGTCGGTCCCGGCGAACGAGACACCGGCCGGCACGGCGACCGCGACGAGCGCGAGAGCCCCGAAGGCGGCGGCCACCTTGACCCGGCGCCCGGCGGAACGCCCCCGCGCGGACGGATGCTCACCGGACGACCGGCCGGATCCGGCCGGCGTACGTGCGCCGGCCGCGGCGAACCGCTCCGGCGCGGGACCGTGCCCGACGCGCGTCGGCCGGCCGGCGGGTGGCTGAGGATCACTCAACGGCTGGTAGGTGGCAGGCGCTTGTTGGTCCATGGGCGGCTGCTGGGCGGCGGGCGCCGGGTGGGCGACGGGTGGCTGGGGGCCGCTCAGCGGCTGCTGATCGACGGGCGCCTGCTGGGCGGCGGGCGGCCGCTGGTCGGCCGGTGGGCGCGGACGGGCGGGCGGGATCTGGGCCACGGAGTCCTCCCCTATGGACGGTGACGCTGGGCCCTCACGGTAGTGGGCCGTGGGGCCGGGGAGGCTCGTTGCGCCGGGAAATCACCCGGAGGAAGTGTTCCTATCTGAATTATCCGGGCATTCTGTAGAAACCGGTGGGTGTCGACTGCGCGTCCAGCCGGGCCTGCCGCGCCCGCGCCCGTAGCCGGACCAGCAGGAGCACGCCCAGGAAGACGCAGACGCCGCCGACGATCAGGCCCGGTCCGAGCAGGGTGGTGTCGTCGGCGACCAGCGCGGTCTCGGTCTCGTCCGGGTCGGCCACGGCCCGGGTGGGTTCGCGGGTCTCCTCCGGGGCTGCCTCCTCGGACTCCTCCGGCGCGGCCGACTCCTCCGGTGTGGCCGACGGGGACGGCTCCGCCTCCACCTCGCCGCGCACCCGGGCCTCCGTGCCGCCGGCGGTCAGCAGCGTGTTCTCGCCGTCGAAGGCGCGCACCTCGAACCGCACGTCGCCGCCCTCCGGGCCGGCGAACCCGACCTGCCAGCGGCCGGTCACCGTCCGGCCCCGGCACGCCGTGCCCGGGTCGAGGTCGTTGTCGACGATCGTCGTGGTGACGCCCTCGGTCTGGTCGGTGGTCGCGAACGGCCCGTCGTCCTCGAACCGGGTGACCCGGAACTGGTCCGGGTCGATCCGCGAGTGCATGAGCAGGGCCCACCGGACCTTGCGACACTGCCGGTTGTCCGAGGTGACGACGGCGGTCACGACCTGAGCGGAGCGCCCGGCGGTGAACCGGTCCGGCGCGGTGACCCGTACGCTGAACCCCTCCACGTCAGCCGCGGCCGGCGCCGCCCACACCACGGTATTCACTACGGCGCCGGCGATGACCGCGCCGGTGAGCGCGGTGATCCGGTGACGCATGACGATCCCCCTTCGCTGCCTGTCATCGACTCGCCTGCACTACTTAGTTCGCCTCCGGGCCGGAAATGGTTCAGCGGGTGGCCCGCGTCACCCACCCGCCGATCCTTATTTCTTCCTTAAGGGAGCAACCTTTTCGGTGTTTGCGCAGCTCAGCGGGCCTGCGCAGAAAGTAGTCAGCAGACTACGCAAAAAGTTCCGCCGGTGTTCATCCGATCCTGGGCCCGGCACGTAATCCGGGGAGGACACGGACCTGGGCCACGCAGGGGAAAGCAAGGCCGGGACCGGGTCCAGCGCAGAGCTTGAGCGCGGGGCGTTCCCCACGGACGCCGGCGTCCCACTGCCCATGGGACGTGACCGCACCAAGGAAAACGAGGAGTCCATGGCCCGCTCGAAGAACAACAAGGCAACCGCCGCCTCCCGGGTCGCGGTCGAAGTCGGCTCCACCGGCACCCGATCGGCGTCGACGCTCGAGGTGGTCCTGCTCGTCCTGAGCATCGGGGCCGCCATCTGGGCCGTCGCGATGATGACCACTCCCGGAAAAGTCGGGTACGTCTACTTCTTCTTCTACCTCGATTACTACATCGGCGTCGTCAGCCTGGTGTCGCTGTCCATCACCATCATGGTGGGGCTGGTCGCCACCGACCGGCTGGTGCTGAGCGTCCGCCAGCGGGTGCTGCTCCAGTCCGCACACCGCACCACCGGTGTGATCGCGGTCGGCGCCCTGGTCGCGCACGTCTGGACGAAGTTCGCCAAGGACTACATCGGCCTGCTCGACATCTTCATCCCGTTCCTGACCGACGGGCTCAACAAGTGGTACATCGGCCTCGGCCCGATCGCCGGCTGGATCATGGTGCTGGTGATGTGGTCCGGTATCGCCCGGGCCCGGTTCATCGGCCGTGGCAAGCCCTGGATGTGGCGGGGTATCCACGCGATCTCCTACCTGATGTGGCCGATCGCCCTCACCCACGGCCTCTCCGCGGGCCGTCCGGCGGCCACCTGGGTCACCGTCAGCTACGTCGTCTGCGTGCTCGGTGTGATCGTCGGTCTCGCGGTGCGCCTGTCGGTGAGCCTCAACCGCCGTAAGGACTTCGCCTCGCCGGCCGGTGTCGGCGCGGTCAAGCCGTCCGAGACCGGCACGCTGGTGCCGACCGCCTCGGCCCCGATCCGCCGCCCGGCCCGTCGCGAGGCTCCCCCGGTGGACCTGCTGGCCCCGGCCGGCGCCCCGGACGGCGGCGCGCCCACCCAGACGTGGAACCAGCCGCCGCCGACCCGCCCGGTCAGCCCGGCGCCCGCTCCGGCGCCGGCCCCGGTCGAGGAGGACTACCCGCCGCGTGGCCGCCGTCAGGCCGAACTGGAGGCGCCGCCCGCGCCGCGCCAGCGCCGGCCCGCCGAGGACGACGAGCGTTACGACACCCAGACCCGGATGTCGCGCCGTGACGTCGAGGACGAGCGTTACCGGTACGACGAGGAGCCGGCCCCCCGGTCCCGTGGCAGCCGTTCGCAGGAGGTCTACGACGAGGGCCCGCGCGGCCGCGGCCGCCGGTACGAGGACGACGAGCGCTACGACACCCAGACCCGGATGTCGCGCCGTGACGTCGAGTCGACCGGCACCCGGATGCGCCGCGACGACCCGGAGGCCACCGGCACCCGGATGCGCCGCGAGCCGGAGTACGACGAGCCCCGCTCCCGCCGGCGCGACGACGTCGAGGCGACCGGCACCCGGCTGGACGCGACCGGCACCCGGATGCGCCGCGAGCCCGAGTACGACGACCGCTCCCGTGGCCGTCGCCGCGCCGACGACGACTACGAAGCGGCTCCCCGAGGGTCCCGCTCGGCCCGCTACGAGGAGCCGCGCTACGAGGAGCCCCGCTACCAGGAGCCCCGTTACGACGAGCCGCCCCGCAGGCAGAGCCGTAGCGAGTTCGTCGACCTGGCCGACGGTTCCGGTGGCGGCTACCCGGCCGACGACTCGGCGACCCTGGTCGACACGGGTTCCCGCCGGGCCCGGCGGGACGAACCGGGCCGTGGTGGCGGCCGCCGGGGCGGGCGCGACGACGCTGACGACGCCTACCTCTCCCAGCTCCGCGGTGACGTGAGGGACACGAATTGAGCACGGCACAGGTTCCCCCGGTCACGGCGATCGGCACGCCGCGGATCACCGCGGGATTCGACGAGTACGGTCGCCTCGACCTGCTGGCCCACCAGGAGGTGCACGGCGGTTTCGCGGCGCTCTCCTCGGGCGAGCTGATCGGCCTGGCCGACCGGATCGAGCTGCGCGGCCGCGGCGGCGCGGGTTTCCCGTTCGCCCGTAAGGTCCGCGCGGTGGTGGACTCGTGCCGCCGGCAGGAGCTGCCCCCGGTCATCGTGGTGAACGCCACCGAGGGTGAGCCGCCGTCCTGGAAGGACAAGGCGATCCTGACCCGCGGCCCGCACCTGATCCTGGACGGCGCGGCGCTGGCCGCCGCCGCCCTGGACGCCGAGGAGATCGTCATCGGCGTCGCCGACGACGGTGTCGGCCAGGAGTCGCTCGCCGCGGCGCTGGCCGAGCGCAAGATGCCCTGCCCGACCCGGATCGTCCTGGTGCCGCACCGGTTCATCTCCGGTGAGGGCGGCGCGCTGGTCCGCGGCATCAACGGCGAGGCGCACATCCCGCCCGGCCGCAAGGTCCGGTCCAGCGACAACGGCGTGATGGGCCTGCCCACCCTGCTGTCGAACGCGGAGACGTACTCGCAGCTCGCGATCGCGGCCCGGCTCGGGCCGTGGGAGTACAACGCGGTCGGCATCCCGGAGGAGCCGGGCACCGTGATGCTCACGATCGGCGGCTCCGCGTCGGCCCCCGCCGTGGTCGAGGCGCCCACCGGCACCTCGCTCATGGAGGTTCTGGAGATGTGCGGCGCCGACATCGGCCCGGGCCTGCTGGTCGGCGGTTACCACGGCAAGTGGGTGAGCGCCGAGCAGGCGAAGACCATCCAGATCTCCCGCAAGGGGTTCGCGAAGGTCGGCGGCACCCTGGGCGCCGGCATGCTGATCCCGATCGGCTCGAAGACCTGCCCGCTCGGCGAGGTCGCCCAGGTCGTGCAGTACCTGGCCGGTGAGTCGGCCGGTCAGTGCGGCCCGTGCCGGATCGGTCTGCCCGACCTGGCCCGCGCGGTGACCCTGGTGTCGCTCGGCGGCAACGCGGTGGAGCAGGTGCGGCAGGCGGCCGGCCTGGTCAAGGGCCGGGGCGCGTGCAGCCACCCGGACGGCAGCTCGCGGTTCGCGCTGTCCGCGCTGGAGGTCTTCCGCGCCGACGTGCAGGCGCACTCCAACGGCGAGGGCTGTGGCAAGCCGGTGCGCGGCATCCTGCCGCTGCCGTACACGGCCGAGAAGGGGGCGCGCAAGCTGGCCCTGGACTGGTCGCGGTGCGACGGCCACGGGCTCTGCTCGGCGGTGGCCCCGGAGATCATCCGGCTGGACCACAACGGGTTCCCGGCGTTCCCCCAGACGCCGCTGCCGCCGTGGCTCGAGGACGGCGCCCGCAAGGCGGTCAACGTCTGCCCGGCGCTCGCGCTGCGGCTGACCGAGCCCACCACGGCCAAATGACGAGGCGGCGCGCGTCACGCGTACCCCGGCTGGTTTTGATCATGCTGGCGACCGCGCTCGCGGCAACCGGCTGCGGCACCACACCGGACGCGTCTCCCGCGCCCGCCACGAGCTCCGGGCCGGTCACGAGTTCCGGGCCGGCGGCCACCGCGACCGCGAAAGCGGAAGCGGTGGCCGTGCCGAAGTCGCTCTCCTTCACCGGCACCACCCTCGCCGGCGAGAAGTTCGACGCGGCGGGTCTGGCCGGCAGGCCGGCCATCCTCTGGTTCTGGGCGCCCTGGTGCGCCACGTGCGCGAGCGAGGCGCAATCTCTGGGCGACATCCATTCCGAGTACGGCGACGAGCTCGCGATCCTGGGCATCGCCGGGATGGGCGGCGCCGCGGAGATGAAGGAGTTCGTCGCCGACTTCGAACTGGAGTCGATCACGCACCTGAACGATCCCGGCGGCAAGCTGTGGAAGCGGTTCGGCATCGCGCAGCAGAGCTGGTACGTGATGGTGGACCGGACCGGGAAGATCGTCTACCGGGGTTACCTCGACGACCTCCAGCTCACCGGAAAGGTCCGCGAGCTCACCGCCTGACGGTCAGAAGGTGGTCGGGGCGGTAGGGGTGGGCGAGAAGGCGGGCTTCTCGGCCGGCATCAGGATCCACAGCAGCGGGTAGACCAGGATCTGGCTGCCCGGGATGACGAAGAGGATCAGCACGAACAGCAGCCGGCCGATCCACGGGTCGAGGCCGAAACGGCGAGAGAGGCCCGCGCACACGCCGGCGAGCATCCGGCCGTTCAGCGGGCGGACGAGACCCTGGCGGGCGAGCGTGTCGTGCACGGCGTTCATCGTGGACTCCTACTTTCACTGGTGGTGAAACCGTGACTCCATGGTGTGCCGGTGCGGGGGTCTCCGGCATCGGGTGGTGCCCCGATTCCTGTATCGGGGATCTCCATGAGGCCGCCGATATTTCCGGCCGGGACACGGCCCTATACAGTGCGATCGGCACGAAGGAGGAGCTGTCGGGGGGACGAGGATGGTCGATGCCGCACTGCCGGGCGAGCGGACACAACCGCTGCGGCCGCGCGACCCGCGCAACCTGGGCGACTACGAGCTCGTCGGCCGCCTCGGCGAGGGTGGCATGGGCACCGTCTACCTGGCGAGAACCGGTGGGGGAGTGCTGGTCGCGGTCAAGATGGTCCGCGCCGACCTGGCCTACGACGACGAGTTCCGGCGCCGGTTCCGCAGCGAGGTGAACCGGGCCCGGCAGGTGCCGCCGTTCTGCACCGCCGAGGTGATCGACGCCGACCCCGACCACGAGCACCCGTACCTGGTGGTCGAGTACGTGGACGGGCCCACCCTGGCCGACGTGGTCGAGCAGCGCGGCCCGTTGACCAGCGCCAACCTGCACGGTGTGGCGATCGGGGTGGCCACCGCGCTGACCGCCATCCACGGCGCCGGGGTGATCCACCGCGACCTCAAGCCGCGCAACGTGCTGCTGGCGCCGGGCAGCCCCAAGGTGATCGACTTCGGGATCGCCCGGGCCATGGAGGCGACCAGCGCCAACACGCGGACCGACCAGATGGTGGGCACCGTGGCGTACATGGCGCCCGAGCGGTTCAGCTCCGACCCGGGCACCCCGGTCACGCCGGCCGCGGACGTGTTCGCCTGGGGCAGCGTGGTGGCGTACGCGGGCACCGGCCACACCCCGTTCCGGGCCGACTCGCCGCCGGCCACCGCGGCCCGCATCCTCACCCAGCCGCCCCGCCTGGACGGGCTCAGCGGCCCGCTGCGCGACCTGGTGGCGCACGCCCTGGAGAAGGACCCGGCCAACCGGCCCAGCGCCCGTGAGCTTCTCGACCTGCTGATCTCCGGGGAGCGCCCGGCGGCCTCCGCGGCCGCCCTCGCCGACCAGCCCGCCCTGCGCGCGGCGGCGGTCGAGGCGCAGGCCGTGACCGGGTTCACGGCGGTGCCGGAGACGGCCGGTGGGAGCGTGCCGACCCTGGACATCCCGCCCGGCATGGTCGGCTACGACGAGAACTCGATCGTCACCGTGCCGATCTCGGCTCCCCCGGGGCACACCCGGCTCACCGGCCCGCCGCCGTCCGAGCCGGGCGGCCGCTGGGCGCTGCCGGTCGCGGTGGCCTTCCTGATCCTCGCGGTGGTCGCCGGAGCGGTCATGCTGGCCCTCTCGATGCGCCTGGACAATGACGGGGAGGCGGCGGCCGATCCCACGACCGCGCCCAGCGACGACACGGCCGTGCCCGCCGACCGCCCGTGGATGGCGGACACGCTGCGGCAGCAGTCCTACTGGCGGCCCAGCGACCAGGCCGGCGAGGGCAACTGCCACTTCGACGGCGGCCTGGTGGTGCACCGCGACAGCGTGGGCACCTACAAGTGCAAGGGCCCGGAGGACGAGCTGCCGCCGGACCTGCGGATCGAGACCGGCGTGCGGCTGCTCACCCCGGACAGCTGCGCGGCGATCTGGTTCCGCAACGTGAAACAGGACGGCTACCAGGTCCGCGTCTGCGAGAACAACATCTACCTGGGCGTGCACAGCAACGACGGCAAGGTGTCGGTGGTCAAGACCATGCCGCTGGGCGCGCCGGTCGCGCTGAACGCCGAACCCACCCTGATCACCCTGGCCGTCGAGGGTGACACGGTGCAGGTGTCGCGTGACGGCGTACGGGTCGGCGACGCTCCGCTGGAGAAGGACTTCGGGATCGGCCGGGTGCTGCTCGGCATCTACAACGAGCGGGACGCGCCGGACGAGGGCCGGTACGAGGTGGCCTTCACCGACCTCAGGATCTGGAAGCTGTGACGGCACGGGCCCGGGCGGAACGCCCGGGCCCGTGATCCGTCCGGCCGCTCAGTCCTTGGTGAGGCCGGCCCGGCGCAGCGCGTCGGCCATGGCGCTGTTGCCGATGCTGTTGCCGCCGCCCTGACCGCCCCGCTGGCCGCCGCCCTGCCGTGGCTGGCGCTGTCCGCCACCCTGCCGGCCCTGGCCGCCCTGACCGCGGCCCTGACCGCCCTGGCCGCCCTGGCCACTCTGGCCGCGGTCGTCGCGGTTGCGGCCGCCGCCCTGCCTCGGCTCGTCGGTGAGGCGCATGGACAGCGAGATCCGCTTGCGGACCGGGTCCACCTCCAGGACGCGGACCTTCACCACGTCACCGGACTTGACCACCTCGCGCGGGTCCTGGACGAACTTGTCGGAGAGCGCCGACACGTGCACGAGACCGTCCTGGTGCACACCGATGTCGACGAACGCGCCGAACGCGGCCACGTTGGTGACCTGACCCTCCAGGATCATGCCCGGCTTCAGGTCGGCGATCTTCTCGACGCCCTCGGCGAAGGTGGCCGTGGTGAACGCCGGACGCGGGTCACGGCCCGGCTTCTCCAGCTCCTTGAGGATGTCCGTGATGGTCGGCAGGCCGACCGTGTCGGTCACGAACCGGTCCGGCCGGATCGCCTTGAGCAGCGGGCTGTTGCCGATCATCGTCTTCACGTCCGAGCCGGCGTCGGCCGCGATCGTGCGGACCAGCGGGTACGACTCCGGGTGCACGCTGGAGAAGTCGAGCGGGTCCGCGCCGTCACGGATCCGCAGGAAGCCGGCGCACTGCTCGAACGCCTTCGGGCCGAGCCGGGCCACCTTCTTGATCTCCTGGCGGCTCTTGAACGGGCCGTTGGAGTCGCGGTGCAGCACGATGTTCTCGGCCAGGCCCGCGGTGATGCCGGAGACCCGGGTCAGCAGCGGCGCGGAGGCGGTGTTGATGTCGACGCCGACGCCGTTCACACAGTCCTCGACCACCGCGTCCAGCGACCGGGCCAGCTTCACCTCGGAGATGTCGTGCTGGTACTGGCCGACGCCGATGGACTTCGGGTCGATCTTCACGAGCTCGGCGAGCGGGTCCTGGAGGCGGCGGGCGATGGAGACCGCGCCGCGCAGCGACACGTCCAGGCCGGGCAGCTCCTGCGAGGCGTACGCCGACGCGGAGTAGACCGACGCGCCCGCCTCGGAGACGACCACCTTCGTCAGCTTGGCGTCCGGGTGCCGCTTGATCAGCTCGGTGGCCAGCCGGTCGGTCTCCCGGGAGGCGGTGCCGTTGCCGATCGCGATCAGCTCGACGTCGTGCTTCGACGCCAGCGCGGCCAGCCGGTGGATCGACTCGTCCCACTTGTTCTGCGGCACGTGCGGGTAGATCGTGTCGGTCGCCACCACCTTGCCGGTGGCGTCCACGACCGCGACCTTCACCCCGGTACGGAAGCCCGGGTCCAGCCCCATCGTGGCGCGGGTGCCGGCCGGCGCGGCCAGCAGCAGGTCACGCAGGTTGGCCGCGAAGACGCGCACCGCCTCGTCCTCGGCCGCCTCCCGCAGCCGGACCCGCAGGTCGGCGCCGAGGTGGATGAGGATCCGGGTGCGCCAGGCCCAGCGAACCGTGTCGACCAGCCACCGGTCGCCGGGCCGGCCGTGGTCGCTGACCCCGTTGCGGCCGGCGATGCGGCCCTCGAAGTAGCCCTCGTCCTCCTCCGGGTGCGGCTCCATGGTGAGGTCGAGGACGTCCTCCTTCTCGCCGCGCAGCATCGCCAGGATCCGGTGCGAGGGGAGCTTCGAGTACGGCTCGGCGAAGTCGAAGTAGTCGGAGAACTTCGCCCCGTCGGTCTGCTTGCCGTCGCGGACCTTGGCGACCAGCCGGCCCCGTGTCCACATCTGCTCACGCAGGTCACCGATCAGGTCGGCGTCCTCGGCAAACCGTTCGATCAGGATGGCCCGTGCCCCGTCCAGGGCGGCCTGCGCGTCGGCCACACCCTTCTCGGCGTCCACGAACGCCGCTGCGGCCGCTTTCGGGTCGACCGAGGGGTCGCCCAGCAGTCCGTCGGCGAGCGGCTCCAGGCCGGCCTCACGGGCGATCATCGCCTTGGTCCGCCGCTTCGGCTTGAACGGCAGATAGATGTCCTCCAGCCGGGCCTTCGTGTCGGCCTCGAGGATCTGCCGTTCCAGGGCGTCGTCGAGCTTGCCCTGGGCGCGGATCGACTCCAGCACCGCGGCCCGCCGGTCCTCCAGCTCCCGCAGGTAGCCCAGGCGCTCCTCGAGCGTGCGCAGCTGGGCGTCGTCGAGCGTGCCGGTCACCTCCTTGCGGTAGCGGGCGATGAACGGCACCGTGGCCCCGCCGTCGAGCAGCTCGACCGCGGCGGTGACCTGACCTTCCCGTACCCCGAGCTCCGAGGCGATGCGCTGATGGATAGCTGTCGTCACGCCGACGATTGTTACCGAGGCCGCCGCGGGTTGTCGCGCCGCCCCGCAGGGTCGCTCGCGCAGTCGTCCCCCGGCGGACGCCGCGGGCCGATTCCACGGACGTGACCGGCACGATGTGGTACGCCCGGCGATGTCCGCTTCCGCCCCGCTGTCCCGCCGTGCGTACCCCGATGTCGCGAATGTCACGAGGGCCAGCCGCGGCGGCAGCCGGAGGCCGCGACCGGCCGAACCCGGCCCGCCAGCCGCCGGCCGGCCCCGCAAAGGGGCTGTGACCTGCGACATCACCGCTGTCGGAGGGGGTTCCGGCCACGGCCGCCCGGAGCGTCCCGGGCGGTACTCGATGACACTTGGTAGGAGGTACTAGAGACAACCGAATTGGCCTTTGGCACTCTTGTCACATGACGCTTGCTGTCCGGGCGGTCGCCGCCACTGATCAGGGCCTGATCCGGTCCAATAACGAAGACGCCGTCTTCGTAGGTAATCGACTCTTCGTGGTGGCGGACGGCATGGGCGGGCTGCCCGCCGGAGAGCTGGCGAGCGACATCCTCGTGCAGACGCTCAGCGCCGTCGACTCGACGCCGGACACCGGCGAGCCCCTGCAGGATCTGATCAGCGCCCTCCAGACCGCCAACGAGCGGATCGAGGCCGCCGTGGCCGACGACGACGCCCGCGACGGCATGGGCACCACGGTCACCGCGCTGCTGCTCTCCGGCGACCGGCTGGCCGCCCTCAACGTCGGCGACTCCCGCTGCTACCTGCTCCGCGACGGCGAGTTCACCCAGCTCACCCGGGACGACACCTACGTGCAGGCGCTCGTCGACCAGGGCGTGCTCACCCCCGACGACGCCCGCCGCCACCCGCAGCGCGCCCTGGTCACCCAGGCCGTGCAGGGCGGGCCCTTCCGCCCGGCCGGCCGGATGATCGCTGCCCGCGCCGGTGACCGTTACCTGCTGTGCAGCGACGGCCTCTCCGACTACGTCGAGGACGCGGTCATCGCCCAGACGCTGCGCGAGGTCGCCGACCGCAAGAGCTGCGCCGCCGAGCTGGTCAACCGCACGCTGGAGAACGGCGCACCGGACAACGTGACCGTCATCGTCGCCGACGTCATCGACGTCTAGGCCTCGTCGAGACGGGCGACCAGGGCCTTCGGGGCCACCGTGCGGAAGGCGTCCTCGCAGAGTTCGGCGATCTCGGACCAGTCCGGATCCCGGTCCAGGCGGACGCCGAGCCAGCCGCGGTGGCCCACGTAGGGTGGCCGGAAGAACCGCTGTGGGTCGGCGGCGATCAGCTCCTCCTGCGCGCCGGGCGGGGCGGCGCACCACAGGTGCGGGAAGTCGTGGTCGTGGTGCCCGCCGGGCCACAGCATCACGAACTGCGGCTTGTCGCGGACGAAGAAGGCGGGCGCCCCATGACTGGGGCGCTCGGTCGCCTCGGGCAGGGCCAGGCAGATCTCGCGGACGCGCTCGGTCGAGTCCATGCCCCGCATTCTGCCGTGCGGGTGTGACATATCCTCGGCGCGTGCTGATGGCGACCGAGCGACTGATCCTGCGGCGGTTCCGGGCCTCGGACGCGCCGGTCCTGGCGGAGTACCGGTCGGACCCCGCGGTGGCGCGTTATCAGCCGTGGGACGCGCCGTTCCCGCTGGAGAAGGCGGAGGTCGCGGTCCGCGCCTACGCCGAGGCGTCGCCCGGCATCGCGGGTCACTTCCAGTACGCGGTCGAGCTCGCCGCGGAACAGGCGCTGATCGGTGACGTGTACGTGCGGCTGCACGACAACCTCCGGCAGGCGGAGATCGGGTTCAGCTTCGCCACGGCGTACCAGAAGAGGGGTTTCGCGACGGAGGCTGTGAGCGCCGTGCTGAACCGCCTGTTCCGCATGGACGGTTTCCACAAGGTCACGGGGGAGTGCGACGCGCGGAACACCCGGTCGGCGGCCCTGCTGGAACGGCTCGGTTTCCGCCGCGAGGGCCTGCTGCGGCAGCAGACCCTCATCAAGGGCGAGTGGACCGACGACCTTCTCTACGGCCTGCTCGCCACCGAGTGGAGTGGCGAACAGGCACGGTAGCGGTCAGCCCTCGTGCTTGAACCAGACGGCGCCGAGCGGGGGCACCCGCAGCGAGACCGAGGCGTCGAAACCGTGCCAGGCGAGGTGCTCGGCCTCGACCGCCCCCATGTTGCCGACGCCGGAGCCGCCGTAGAGCTCGCTGTCGGTGTTGATCACCTCGGTCCAGCGGCCGGCCCGCGGAAGGCCGATGCGGTAGTCCTCGTGCGGGACGGCGGCGAAGTTGACGACGCATGCCAGGGTGTCGCCGTTCGGGGCGAACCGGATGAACGAGAACGTGTTGTGGTGCGAGTCCTCACTCGTGATCCACCGGAAGCCGGACGGGCCGGTGTCCTGCGTCCAGATGGCGGGGGTGTCCCGGTAGACCCGGTTCAGGTCGGTGACCAGCCGCTTCACGCCGGCGTGCTGCTCGTCGCCGAGCAGGTGCCAGTGCAGGCCGCCGCCCTCGTTCCACTCGAACTCGTCGCCCATCTCGGAGCCCATGAAGAGCAGCTGCTTGCCGGTGAAGGCCCACATGAAGCCGAGCAATGCGCGGGTGTTGGCCAGCTTCTGCCACAGGTCGCCGGGCATCTTGCCGGTCAGTGAGCCCTTGCCGTGCACCACCTCGTCGTGGCTGATCGGCAGGAGGTAGTTCTCGCTCCAGGCATAGACGGTGGCGAAGGTCATCTGGTGGTGGTGCCACTGCCGGTGGATCGGCTCCTTCTCCATGTAGGAGAGGGTGTCGTTCATCCAGCCCATGTTCCATTTGAAGCCGAACCCCAGACCGCCCAGGTGGGTGGGGCGGGTGACGCCCGGCCACGCGGTCGACTCCTCGGCGATGGTGACCACCCCGGGGTGGTGCTTGTAGACGGTCGCGTTCATCTCCTGGAGGAAGCTGATCGCGTCCAGGTTCTCCCGGCCGCCGTACTGGTTCGGGGTCCACTCGCCGTCCTTGCGCGAGTAGTCCAGATAGAGCATCGACGCCACCGCGTCGACGCGCAGCCCGTCGGCGTGGAACTCCTCGCACCAGTAGAGGGCGTTGGCCACCAGGAAGTTGCGGACCTCCTTGCGGCCGAAGTCGAAGACGTACGTGCCCCAGTCCGGGTGCTCGCCGCGCCGCCAGTCGCCGTGCTCGTAGAGCGGGGTTCCGTCGAACCGGGCCAGCGCCCACTCGTCCTTCGGGAAGTGGGCCGGCACCCAGTCCAGGATCACGCCGATGCCGGCCTGGTGCAGCTTGTCGACCAGGTGCCGGAACTCGTCGGGCGTGCCGAACCGGGAGGTCGGCGCGTAGTAGCCGGTGACCTGGTAACCCCACGAACCGCCGAACGGGTGCTCCATCACCGGCATCAGCTCGACGTGGGTGAACCCGGTCTCCACCACGTAGCCGACCAGCTGCTCGGCCAGCTCGACGTAGGTGAGACCGGGCCGCCACGAGCCCAGGTGGACCTCGTAGACGCTGATCGGCTCCTGGTGCCACGACCTGCGGGACCGCTCCCGCATCCACTGCTCGTCGTGCCACCGGTAGGACGACTGGAACACCACCGACGCGGTGGCCGGCGGCACCTCGGTGTGCTGGGCCAGCGGGTCGGCGTGCTCGCGCCAGACCCCGTCCCGGCCGAGGATCTTGAACTTGTACTTGGTGCCGAGATGCGCCGTCGGGACGTAGATCTCCCAGACGCCGCTGGAGCCGAGCGACCGCATCGGCCACCCGTCGTACGGCCCCCAGCCCGCGAAGTCGCCGATCACCTGCACGCCCCGGGCACTCGGCGCCCACACCGCGAAGGCCACCCCGGTGCCGTGCGGTCGCGCGCCGAGCACCTTCCACAGCTTCTCGTGCCGGCCCTCGCCGATCAGGTGCAGGTCCAGCTCGCCGAGGGTGGGCGGATGCCGGTACGGGTCGTCGCACTCCACCCCGTCCACGTCGAGCCGGTAGTCGAGCACGCTGCCGGGCAGCTCGGCCGCGAAGATCCCGTCCTCGTGCACCTTCGTCGTCTCGTGGCGTTCCCCGTCGTGCAGGACGGCCACCCTCTCGGCGCCCTTGCGCAGGGTACGGATGACGGTGCGCCCACCGTGCGGATGCGCGCCCAGGACGGCGTGCGGATCGTGGGTGTCCCCGGCGATCACGCTGTTCATGGCCCGCTGGTCGGCGGCGAGGGGAGAGGTGGACTGGCCTATCATGATCTCGGGTTGCCCTCCGGGGTTCATCCGACGAGCCGGGCGATCGACCGCAGGGGGATCCGCAGCCAGCCGGGCCGGTGCCGGGCTTCGTAGGCGGCCTCGTAGACCGCCTTGTCCAGCTCGTACGCCGCCAGCAGCGCACCGTGCACACGCGGGTCGGTGCCCGCCACGTTCGTGTATCCGTCGCAGAACGCGGTCCGGTTGCGGTCCACCCACTCCCGGGCACGCGCCGCGAGATGCTCGTCCTCGTCCTGGTCGACCAGCAGCTGATAGGCCGCGTACTCGTAGGAGCGCAGCACCCCGGCCACGTCACGCAGCGGCGAGTCGGGCAGCCGGCGCTCGTCCAGTGGCTGGCCCGGCTCGCCCTCGAAGTCGATCAGCAGCCACGCCTCCGGGGTGCGCAGCACCTGCCCCAGATGCAGATCGCCGTGGATGCGCTGGATCTCGACCTGCTCGCCGGTCAGCGCGGTGAAGCGGTCGGTGATCGCCGGAACGTACCGCTGCACCTCGGGCACCGCGGTGGCGGCGGTGCGCAGCCGGGCCAGCACGGCGTCGAGCGGGAACGGCGACGGTCCGCTGCCCAGCTCCGCGGCGAGCGTCAGGTGCACCGAGGCGACCGCCTCGCCGAGCCGGAACGACTCGCCCTGGAAGTCGCCGCCCACCTCGTCCGCCGCGTACGCCGCGTCGGCGAACAGGTCCCGCGCCGACGCGGTCGCCATGGCCCAGCCCTCGGCCGAGTTGTCCGCGTACTGGGTGAGCATGCCGAGCGAGCAGTCGTCGGCCTGGAAGGAGCCGAGAAGGCGGGCCACGTGCGCGTTTCCGGCCCGGCCGAGCACCCGGTTCAGCTCGATGTCCGGGTTGACGCCGCTGGTGACCCGGCGGAACAGCTTGAGAATCGCGTCCTGGTCGAAGATGACGCTGGTGTTGCTCTGCTCCGCGTCGAACACCCGCGGCCAGGCCTCCAGCGGCAGCGTGATGCCGGGCTCCCGGTCGAAGGTGATGTCGCCGACCGGCTCGGACCGGTCGATCAGCCCCAGGAGGTGCCGGGCCGCCGCCGGATCGTAGAGGGCGTCGTAGCCGATCCGGCCGTCGTCGGTGGTGCCGATGGTGGCGATCGCGCTGTACTCCGGTATCGGGCCGGCGCCCCAGCCGACCAGGACCTGGTAGCGCTCGGAACTGCCGTCGGTGTACGCCACGTCGAGGAGGACCAGCTCCAGCTCCCCGCCCAGCGGCGTGGCGGCCGCCTGTTCGACCGAGGCGAGAACCCGGCTGCGGCCGGCGTACCAGCGCTGTTTCGGTAACCACTCGGCGAACGGCAGCGTCATTGCTTCTCCTCCGACCCGCACAACTGGAACCAGTAGAAGCCGTGGCCCGGAAGGGTCAAGAGGTACGGCAACTGCCCGACCCGGGGGAAGTTGACGTGCCCGGTCAACTCCACCGGGGTGTATCCGTTCCAGTGCTGCAGATTCAGCTCGATCGGTTGCGGGAAGCGTGACAGGTTGTTGACGCAGAACACCACGTCGTCGCCGTGTTCGCGCAGATAGGCGAGAACCGACGGGTTGGAGCCGCCCAGTTCGCGGAACGTGCCGACGGCGAACGCCTCGTGCCGCCGGCGGACCGCCAGCATGGTTCGCGTCCAGTTCAGCAGGGACGTCGCGCTGTCCCGCTGGGCCTCCACGTTGACCGCCTGGTAGCCGTAGACCGGGTCCTGGTTGACCGGCAGGTAGAGGCGGCCCGGCGTGGCGGTGGAGAAGCCGGCGTTGCGGTCCGGCGTCCACTGCATCGGGGTCCGGACGCCGTCCCGGTCACCGAGCCAGATGTTGTCGCCCATCCCGATCTCGTCGCCGTAGTAGAGCACCGGCGAGCCGGGCAGCGACAGCAGCAGGGCGGTGAACAGCTCGATCTGGTTCCGGTCGTTCTCCAGCAGCGGGGCCAGGCGGCGCCGGATGCCGACGTTCGCCTTCATCCGCGGGTCCTTGGCGTACTCCGAGTACATGTAGTCGCGCTCTTCGTCGGTGACCATCTCGAGCGTCAGCTCGTCGTGGTTGCGCAGGAAGATGCCCCACTGGCAGTTGTCCGGGATGGACGGTGTCTGCGCCAGGATCTCCGAGATCGGAAAGCGCGACTCCCTGCGGACGGCCATGAATATCCGTGGCATGAGCGGGAAGTGGAACGCCATGTGGCACTCGTCGCCGCCGGACCTGGCGTCGCCGAAGTACTCCACCACGTCGGCCGGCCACTGGTTCGCCTCGGCCAGCAGCACCCGGCCCGGGAACTCGTCGTCGATCACCTTGCGGCAGTGCTTGAGGAACGCGTGGGTGGCCGGCAGGTTCTCACAGTTGGTGCCCTCCTGCTCGAACAGGTACGGCACCGCGTCCAGCCGGAACCCGTCGATGCCGAGGTCCAGCCAGAACCGCAGGACGTCCAGCATGGCCTCCTGCACGGCCGGGTTCTCGTAGTTGAGGTCCGGCTGGTGGGAGAAGAACCGGTGCCAGTAGAACTGCCGGCGCACCGGGTCGAACGTCCAGTTCGACTCCTCGGTGTCGACGAAGATGATCCGCGCGTCCTGGTACTTCTCGCTGGTGTCGTTCCACACGTAGAAGTCGCCGTACGGCCCGTCCGGGTCGTGCCGGGACGCCTGGAACCACGGGTGCGAGTCGGACGTGTGGTTCATGACCAGGTCGGTGACAACCCGGATGCCGCGCTTGTGCGCCGCGTCCAGCAGGGCCACGAAGTCGTCGACCGTGCCGAACTCCGGCAGCACCTTGTAGAAGTCGCGGATGTCGTAGCCGCCGTCGCGCAGCGGCGAGTCGTAGAACGGTGGCAGCCAGAGGCAGTCCACCCCGAGCCATTGCAGATAGTCGAGCCGCTCGATGAGGCCGCGCAGATCGCCGGAGCCGTCGGTCCCCGAGTCGTAGAACGCCCGGACCAGCACCTCATAGAAGACCGCCCGCTGAAACCAGGTGCGGTCCGCCGGAAGCGCGCGGGCATGACCGAAGTCGTCGGCGGTCGGGTGCTCGACCACCCCGCCCTCGGTGTGGCTGCCCTCGGCCGGATCGTGCTCGCTCGTCAGCTCCATCGAGTTCTCCCCCTACCCCGTCCTGACGACGAAGATGTGCGCCGGCTCGACGAAGGGGTCGATCCGGACCGCGTTGTACTGACCCCACTCGTACGTCGCGCCGGTGATCTGGTCGACCACCGTGAATCGTTCGTGCCAGTCCAGGCCCAGCGCGGGCATGTCCAGCGTGGTGTTTCCCCACTGCACGTTGCCGGAGTCGAACGAGCAGATGACCAGGACGGTGTTGCCGGTGACGGGGTCCCGCTTGGAGAAGCAGAGCAGCGCGCCGTTGTCGACCTCGTGGAAGCGGAGGTTCCGCAGCCACTGCAGGGCCGGGTTCTCGTCCCGGATCCGGTTCAGCTTCGTCAGGTACGGCGCCAGCGACCGCCCGGACCGCTCAGCCGCCGCCCAGTCACGTGGCTTCAGCTCGAACTTCTCGTTGTCGATGTACTCCTCGGCCCCCGGCCGGGGCACGTGCTCGAACAGTTCGTACCCTGAGTACATGCCCCAGGAGGGGGTGAGCATCGAGGCCAGCACCGCGCGGATCTTGAACATCGGCGGCCCGCCGTGCTGGAGCGTCTCGTGCAGGATGTCCGGCGTGTTCGGCCAGAAGTTGGGCCGCATCCAGTCCGCCGAGGCGAGCAGCTGGCCCATGTACTCCCGCATCTCCCGCGCGGTGGTCCGCCAGGTGAAGTAGGTGTACGACTGGGTGAAGCCGATCTTGCCGAGCCCGTTCATCATCGCCGGGCGGGTGAACGCCTCGGCCAGGAACAGCACGTCCGGGTCGGTCTCCTTGACCTTCGGGATCAGCCACTGCCAGAAGTTGACGGCCTTGGTGTGCGGGTTGTCGACCCGGAAGATCTTGACCCCGTTGTTCACCCAGTGCATCACCACGCGGTAGACCTCGTCGCGCAGCGTGCGGTAGTCGTTGTCCCAGTTGATCGGGTAGATGTCCTGGTACTTCTTCGGCGGGTTCTCGGCGTACGCGATGGTGCCGTCCGCCTTCGTGGTGAAGAACTGCGGGAACCGCTTGACCCACGGGTGGTCCGGCGCGGCCTGGAGCGCCAGATCCAGCGCCACCTCCATGCCGAGCTCTTCCGCCTTCTCCCGGAAATGGACGAAATCCTCCAGGGTGCCGAGCTGGGGGTGGATCGCGTCGTGGCCGCCCTCGGCCGACCCGATCGCCCACGGCGAGCCGACGTCCTCCGGCCGGGCCACCAGCGTGTTGTTGCGCCCCTTGCGGTTGACCCTGCCGATCGGGTGGATCGGCGGCAGATAGACCACGTTGAAACCCATCGCCGCGATGGCCGGCAGCCGTCGCGCGGCGGTGCGGAAGGTGCCGTGCACGACAGGGGTCGCGTCGGGGCCGATCTCGGCGCCCTCGGAACGCGGGAAGAACTCGTACCACGCCGAGTAGAGGGCCCGGGTGCGGTCCACCCAGATGGCGAACGAACGGGTCGCGGTGACCAGGTGCCGCACCGGGTTGTGCCAGAGCAGCTCCTCCAGGTCCAGCGCCGGCGTGACCCGGGAGAACAGCGACTTCTGCTCGTCGCGCAGCGCGGCCGCCGCGTCGCGGACCAGGTCCTCCTGCTCGGCCGGCACGATCTTGGTGGCCAGGTCCAGCACGTCGGCGCCCTCGGCCAGGTCGTTCGCCAGGTCCCCGACATCCTGACCGGCGCCGATCTTCTTCACCACGGCGTCGCGCCACGTCCGGTACGGATCGTCGAACGCCTCCACCGTGAACGTCCACCGGCCGACCCGGTCCGGCCGGATCGCGGCGTGCCACTGGTCGAGGCCCGGCTCACCCGGGGTCATCCGGGTGAACGGCCTGGTCTCGCCGTCGGGGCCGCGCCATACCACGTTCACACCGAGCGCGTGGTGTCCTTCGCGATAGGACACCGCCGATACCGGGACCAGTTCGCCGACCACCGCTTTTGCGGGATAGCGGCCACCGGCGACCGCCGGCGTCACGTCTTCGATGGGGAAGCGACCGGTCATGATCTCCACCGTAGTCAGAGGGGCGCGAGAGGACTCGGCGACCGGGAAAACCACCGCCGGCGTCTCTATGACTTCTCCGCAGTGGAGGCTTTGAAACGGCCGATCGCCGATGCGTCCCAACCTACCGGAGGGGGGTGCCTACGGCGCATCCAGACGCGGCCGCGCGCCGCCGGAAAACACGACAATTTCACCTGCTCGCAACAGGCGTTCATCTTTCCCGGGCGGAATCCGCGAAACGGCCCCGGCGAGCGGGATCACGTTCGGCGGTACGGCGCCCGCGGACGGTGCGGACGACCGGCGTGGCCGGGGGAGCGTGTCGGTTGCCGTGCGTTGCCATCGAGGAACCCGGCTCAAGGAGGGCCCGTCGGCTCCGAGTTTGTATCCCTGAACGCGAGCCGGCCCCGGCGAGCGCCTGAAGGAGGAGAGCGACGTGGCTGGACCGTCCACCGCATTGTCCCCGGTGATCGCCGCCAGCACCCACTGGCTGGCCCGTGCCTACCCGGGGGGCGAGTCCAACACCGTGTCGCACACCCTCGCCGAGTTGCAGGCCCGGCAGGCCGTGACGGTCGCCGCCTGGCTGCGCTACCCGACCGAGATCGACGCCGCGCTGGTGGCGATCGCCGGCCCCGGCGGCTCCGCGATCCTCGACTGGAAGGCCGGAAGCGAACCGGACGACGAGTTCGCCGAGGGCGAGGGCTGGCGCACCTGGGTCGACGAGGTCGTCGTCAGCTGGGCCGCCTGCCTGCTGGCCGACCCGCTGCTGGCCCGGCGCGGCGTGGACTCGGTGATCGCCGCCCTGCCGATGCCCGACCAGCGGCCCCGCCCGGCCGGCCGCCGGGCCGCCGGGATGCCCACCGAGTTCCGCCGCCTGCTCCAGCCGGACAACCGTGACCGGGAGGCCGCCGCGCTGCTGCGCCACCCGGACCTCCTCGAGCCGATCGCCGCCCTGCACCGCGACACCCTGCTCTACCTGCTCGGCGCTGAGACTGGGTCTGATGGCCTCGCTCCGCTCGTGGATCGCGCCCCTTAAGTCGGTGTCGAGGGCGCCGAAATCGACCACGCTTCGCTAGCCGCGGTAGGCGCCCGCGGCCCCCCCCGGGCCGCTCCCCCGCGGGGTGCGCCTCAAACCTCTTTGCTTTCCCCTCCCGAGGGCCATGGTTGTGGTCCGCCGGAACGGGAGGGGCTCGAAGGCCGCAAGGCCGGCACCGGAACTGTCCTCCTGGGTGCCGGCCTTGCGGCCCTCACCTCTTCTGCCCCGGGTCAGGCCAGGCGGGCCGGGAAACCGCCGGTGGCGATCGGGCCCCAGGACTCGATCGTCACCCGGATCAGGCACTTGCCCTGGTCCCGCATGGCCTGGCGGTACTCCTCCCAGTTCGGGTGCTCGCCGGAGATGCCGCGGAAATACTCCACCAGCGGCTCCAGCGCCTCCGGCAGGTCGAGCACCTCGGCGACGCCGTCCACCTGCACCCACGGGCCGTTCCACTCGTCCGACAGGACGCAGACGGAGACCCGTGGATCGCGTCGGGCGTTCGCCGTCTTCGCGCGTTCCGGATAGCTGGAGATGACGATCCGGCCCTCGGCGTCGACGCCGCACGTGTTCGGCGACGACTGCGGGCGGCCGTCCTTGCGGGTGGTCATCAGGATCGCCCGGTGCCGGGGCCGCAGGAACTCCAGCAGCCCGGCCCGGTCGACCCGGTTGTTCGTCGCGATCGAGCGCGCCATGTGCCCGTACCCCTCGCGTTGTCAGAAGGCCGCGGCCGCGTTGACCGGGATCGCCCCCGGACGCTGGCCACCCGGACCGGCCGAGGCCTGATGCGCGGCCATGGCCGCGCCGATGAGGCCGGCGTTGTTGAGCAGGGTGGCCGGGACGATCGGCGTCTTGATGTCGATCAGCGGAAGGAACTTCTCCGACTTCTTGCTCACGCCGCCGCCGACGACGAACAGGCGGGGGGAGAGCAGCATCTCGACATGGTGCAGGTAGCGCTCGACCCGGGCCGCCCACTGCTCCCAGCTCAGGTTCTCGGCCTCGCGGATCCGGTCGGAGGCGAGCAGTTCGGCGTCGGCGCCGTCGATCTCGACGTGGCCGAACTCGGTGTTGGGGATCAGGATCCCGTCCGAGAACAGGGCGCTGCCGATGCCGGTGCCGAAGGTCAGCATCATGATCAGGCCGGACTGGTCGCGGCCCGCCCCGAACGCCACCTCGGCCACCCCGGCCGCGTCGGCGTCGTTGAGCACCGTCACCGGCAGGCCGAGCCGCTGGGCGAAGATCTGGGCGGCCGGCGCGTCGAGCCAGGACTTGTCGACGTTGGCGGCGCTGCGGGTCACACCGTCGACCACCACGCCGGGGAACGTCACACCGACCCGGTCGAAGCCGCCGAACGACGCGGCCACCTCGGCCACCGCCGCGGCGACGCTGTCCACGTCCGCGGGCTGCGGCGTGGGCACGCGGAATCGCTCGGCGAGCAACTCGCCGGTGGCCGGGTCGACCGGTGCGCCCTTCACGCCGGACCCGCCGATGTCGATACCGAGGATGGTCATGCGTCTTCCGTTCTTCCGGATGCCACTTCTGGTGGGTGTCTACCACGCCCGACCGACACTGAATCCCCCCGTCCCGGGACCGGCATGCCGCCACCGCCGGGTGAATCCGAGCCGTGTTCCCCGTGTTTACGCAACGTCACTCATACTTTCGGCTATCCAGGCGTAGGCTTCTCGGTTAGCGTTGCATTTCAGAACGGTCGCCGCGTGCGGGCACGGCTCTCTGCCCGTCTGATGGAGGACCAGTCATGACCGTGACCGAAGCGCCGCACCAGCCCGTGCACAGCGTGGCCGGTAACAGTGCGTCAGATCTGTTGGCCGCGATGGCCACCGCCTCACCGGGCCGGCACCGCGATCGGCTCCGCGCCCAGGCGATCGAGGCCTGGCTGCCGCTCGCCCGGCACCTCGCCCACCGCTACTCCGGCCGCGGCGAACCCACCGACGACCTCATCCAGACCGCCACCGTCGGCCTCATCAAAGCCGTCGACAAATTCGAC
>NZ_JAHXZI010000031.1:0-85188 GCF_019429605.1 Actinoplanes hulinensis
CATCAACAGGCTCAAACGCAACCGCGCCGTCGCTACTCGGTACGACAAACTCGCCGTCCGCTACGAAGTCGGTACGACAAACTCGCCGTCCGCTACGAAGCCACCGTGACCATCGCCGCGATCAACGAATGGCTGTAACCGACTTTGATACAGGTCCTAGCCGTCACCCTAAATAGAGTGATAGTAATCTGCAATCACTTACGAGGAGGATGTCGATGGATCCCGCGCCACGCTCGGACTGCCCGATCAATCAGGCGGTCGAGGTTCTGGGCGACCCGTGGGCGATGCTCGTGCTGCGCGACATCATGTTCGGCGATCGGCGTCACTTCCGCGAACTGCTCGCCGGCAGCGAGGAAGGCATCGCCCCGAACATCCTCAGCAGCCGCTTGCGGCGGCTCTCGAACGCGGGCCTGCTCACACGGCAGGACGCCCGGCGCGGGCAACGGGCGGCCTACTCGCTCACCGAAGCCGGCATCCAAACGTTGCCGATCATGACAGCGCTCGGCTCGTGGGGCCTCGCCCACCGCAGCGGCGAACGTCGCCTGCGGGTACGTGCCGAGCTGCTACGCGACGGCGGCCAGGAACTTCTTACTCGCTTCATGGACGATCTGCGCCACCTGCACCTCGGCATCCCCCGGCCGGATCCTCACGCGCCGCGAGCGGCCGAGGAGCTTCACTCGGCCTACGAGACCGCACTACGCGAGTAAGCGATCCGGCATGACAGGAGACCACCGTCCCTCGACGGCCTCTGCTGCCGCCGCCGTACGCCCTTGCCTCCCGGAGGCCGGGGTCATCCGGGCCCGTACCGGCCACGGCCTGCGAGCCGCTCGTGCCGACAGGCTCCCGTCGTTTCCTGCAAGGGCTAGCGGTAGATGTCGCGCCAGTCAATGCCGATCGCTCTTGAGGTGCCGCCTACGAGCATCACCATTCCCATGACGATCGCCATTGTCCGGCTGAGGATCCAATTGAAGCGGTACGCACGTGACGCCCAGACGGTGGCTGCCTCGTCGATGTACTGCCCACGGCCGGCCACTCGTACCCGTGTGTCGGCCATCGGCTCAGGTTTGCCCATGCCGGCCCATGCCGGCTCATGCCGGTGAACCTGGCGGCGGTGAATCCTCGCCGAGGTGGTCGGCCGCGATTCCGTATCGCGCCGTGGTGAGGCGTGGTGACGGAGTGGGCGCCGGCGGGAGAGCCGGTGCGATATGCCTCACCGGGAGCCAAAGGTTGCAGCGCAACATGAACATCATTGCGCTTAGTATCGATCCCAGTCTCTGCCGTGATCATCCACGAGGGATCACGGTGGACGGAGCCGATCGGGCATACGTGACACGGGGAGGCAATCGTGGACTTGCGGCTGTTGGGGCCGGTGGAACTTTGGACCGAGGGGAAACCGATCAGGGTGGGGCCGCCGAAACAGCGGGCGGTCCTGGCCGTCCTGGCCTATTCGGTGGGGCAACCGGTGCCGGTCAGTGTGCTGATCGAGCGGGTCTGGTGCGACAGCCCACCCGCCGAGGCGCGGACGAGCATTCAAGCCTATGTGACCCGGCTGCGGCGACTCACGGGGCCGGAGCAGCCGATCGACATCGCCCGGGCCGGCGACGGCTACCAGCTCAACCTGCCCTGGCCGGATGTCGACGTGAACAGGGCTCGCCGTCTCGCCCAAGAGGCGCGCTCCAGTCTGGAGGCCGGTGACCACGGCGAGGCGTCCCGGCTGTCCCGGGACGCGATCGACCTGTGGCGCGGCGAACCGCTCGCCGGTGTCACCGGAACCTGGGCCGATCGGGTCCGCGCCGGCCTGGTCGGGGAGCATCTCAGTCTGCTGGCCGTACACGCCCGGGCCCTGCTCGACCTGGACCGGCGCCACGACGCGGTGGCGGTCCTGACGGAGGCGGTCGCGGAACATCCCGGTGCCGAGCAGTTGACCGGACAGCTCATGGTCGCGCTGCAGCGCTGCGGCCAGCCGGTCGAGGCGCTGGCCGCCTATCGCCGATTGCATCGGCATCTGGCCGACCACCTCGGGGTCGAACCGGGGCCAGAGCTGCGCCGGCTGCACCAGGCGCTGCTGCAGCCGAAGCCGGAACCCGGCCGGCCGCTGCCGCTGGCCGCCGACGCGGCCGGGCACGTCGACGAGATCACCGAGGAGATGCGGGGCCTGATCCGTTGCTGTCACCGGCAGGGCTCCATCGCCGACGAGCATCGTGCCCGGCTGCGGCGCTCGTTGGAGTACTGTCTGTCGGCCGCCGCCCAGGCGGCCCGGCTGCTGGCATGAGTCAGCGCATGGGCCGGACCGCCACGCCCAGCAGATGCCCGGCATCCAGGTAACCGAATTCGCGGGAGTCCCGGCTCTCGGCGGGGTTGTCGCCGAGGACGACCAGTGAGCCCTCCGGCACCACGTCGCCGGCGACGTCACGGAGTGCGGGCACCCGATCTCGGGGCACCGGGTCACCGGGCACGGCGAGCACACGTTTCACGATGACGCGGTCCACCGGCAGGATCGGCAGTGGCTCGCGGGCGACGACGATCGCACCCCGGCGCACCTGAGCCGGGGTGCACCGCCGGATCAGGAGCCGGTCGCCAGCCCGCAGGGCCGGTTCCATGCTCCGCCCGTCCACCACGGCGATCCAGTGCCGGGTCCATCTCCAGAGACCGATCGATCTCACCCGACCGCCTCGCGGTAGCCCTCCGACTGCAGGCGGAACAGCGCGGCATAGCCGCCGCCGGACGCCATCAGGGTGTCGTGGTCGCCCTGCTCGACGATTCTGCCGTCCTCCAGCACCACGATCAGGTCGGCCCGCCGTACCGTGTTGAGCCGGTGGGAGATCAGCAGGCTCGTCGCTCCGGCCCGGTGGTCGCGGACCCGCTCGTGCACCTCGTGCTCGGCCATCGGATCGAGCCCGGAGCTCGGTTCGTCGAGGATCATCAGGTCGCGCCGATCGCGGACCAGTGCCCGCGCCAATGCCAGGCGCTGCCACTGCCCGCCGGACAGCACCACTCCGCTGGCGCCGGAATCGGGCTCGGCGCCCTCGAAGAACATCCTGGTCAGCAGGGTGTCATAGCCACGGGGCAGGGTCGTCAGGGTGTCGTGGATCCCGGCCCGGCCGGCCGCGGCCCGGATCCGCGACGGGTCCTCAAGAGTGCCGATGTCGCCGAGCGCGATGTTCTCCGCCGCGGTCAGGTCGTAGTTCATGTGGTCCTGGAACACGACGCTGATCCGGTCCCGCAGCCGGGCCTGGGAAACCTCCCGCAGATCGACGCCGTCCCAGGTGATCGAACCCCGCTGCGGGTCGTAGAGCCGGCACAGCAGCTTCACCAGCGTGCTCTTGCCGGCTCCGTTCAGGCCGACCAGGGCGACCGTCGAGCCGTACGGAACGAACAGGTCCACCCCGCGCAGGATCCACGGGTGCTCGTCGCTGTACCGGAACCAGACGTCATCCAGCCGCAGACCCCGCCGCAGTGCCGGCAAGGGGCGGGGCCGGGCCGGTTCCGGCAGGTCCGGGCCGGCCTGCACGACCGCCCGGTAGTGGTCGAACATGAGGACACTGTGATGGGTGGTGGCCAGCTCCGAGACCATGGCGCGCGAGGCGCCCTGCACCCCGACCACCGCGGCGACGAACATCGACACGTCACCGACGGTGAGTACCCCGCGGGTGGCGGCCAGCACCGCCCACACCAGGCCACCGCCGGCGACCAGCGCGGCGAGCGCCGCCAGCGCTCCCTCGACCCGCAGGGTGCGCAGATCCATGTGGCGGCGGGCGGCGTCCACCGCGGATCGCTCCGCGGTCATCCGCTGCCGCAGGAAGCCGCCGGACCCGAACAGGCGAATCTCCTTCGCGGCGTCCACGCTGGTCAACAGGGTGCGATAGAAGAGCTCGCGGCGCTCGGCGGGACCCACCTGCCAGGCCACCGCCGCACGGCGCCGGGACAACCGGGTCTCCATCACCAGCATCGGTACGGCGGCCGCGAGCACGACTCCGGTCATGACGGGACTCAGCACCAGCAGTGAGCCGACGAACCCGATCAGGGTCAGCGAAGCCCGGCCCAGGCCGAAGACGCCGGTGACGAAGTCGGGCGAGCTGTCCACGCCCTGTTGTGCCAGGCGCAGCCGGTCCAGGAATCGCGGGTCCTCGAATCGGCCGAGACCGGTGAAACGTTCGGTGGCGGCGAACAGCCGGTCCATGGCCCGCCGCCCGGCCCGGCGGCCGAGTTCCGCGCGTAGGTACTCGCCGGACGACCCTGCGGCGCCGGCGAGCACACCGGTCACCGCCAGCGCGGCGACCAGCCACAGGACCGTGCCGGCCGGGGCCGCGCTGGTCAGACCGTCCAGGACCAGTTTGGTGAGCCAGGCCGTCATGACGGGGACGGCCGACTCCAGCACCACCACCAGGAGATAACCGGCCACCACGGCGGGCGCAGAGCGTACCGTCAGATCGGCGGCCTGGGTGGCCGCGGCCCGGAGGTCGCGCGCCGACGGTGTGCCGCTCACCGCGCCGCGACCGGCGCCGGGAAGGAGCCCATCCGTCCGCCGCTGACCAGTACGCGCCGCTCGGCGTCGAGCAGGTAGACGGCAGGGAACGCGGTGGCTCGGAAAGCCCGCAGCAACGGAGCGTCCGCGGAAGCGACGACGACCCGCGCCACTCCGGAGAGAACGCTCACGTAGTCGGCGGCAGTCTCCGGAGTGCCGGCGACCACCGCGAGCACCCGTTGCCGGCCGCCGGGCATCCGCCGGGCGTAATCGGCGAATTCCGGCAGCAGCTCGGTGCACGGCGCGCAGCCCGGCGAGAAGAAGCCCACCAGAGCGGGAAAGGCGTCCACCGGGTCACCATCGATCGTCGTCGCCGTGAACTCATCGACGGCCGTACCTACCGGCAGGACCGGATCCGCGCCACCGGGGTGATGGCCCTGCGACTCCCGCAGGCGGCGGATGACCCCGACGGTGAGTACGAGATTCAGCATGCCGAGCACTCCCACCAGCACGAGTGCAGCGACAATGAAAATCATCCTGGTCTCCCTGGAGTAACCGCCGAACGCCGTGAAGGCTGGTCGGCGAACAGTCCGACGATGTCGTCGAAGAACACGAGCACGAACGCGCCCAGCACACCGGCCGGAATCGCTACCAGAATCCCGGCGGGCAGGGCGGATCCGGAGCCGGCGGCGCCCACCGCGGCGGCCGACGTCACGACGATGAGCAGTCCGTTACGGATCAGGTGCCGCCGGCTGAGCGGGACCACGGCCGTCCCGAAGCACCGGCACGGGGCAGCGGCACCGCGCCGCAGTGCCGCGGCGATCACCACGACAAACGCGGCGAGCAGCACCCAGGCCAGCCCGAGACCCGCGAGGGCGGTCGTCCCGGACATCAGCAGCAACGTCACTGCCGCCTCGGTGGTGACCACCAGGCCGGCTACCGCCCGGGGGTTCCGGCCGGACATGCCGGGTAGCTCCTGGATCGACGCGGCGAAGGAGTGGAAAGCCGATCGCGGGTGGAGCTTGCCCACCACCGCCCAGAGAAAGACCACACCGATCAGGCATCGGCCGGCAATCGCGACGTACGCCATGACACCTCCCGTCAGGTGCGGGTCCGGACGGCACACGGCCGCCCGGACCCGCGTCCGGTCACATCAGCCGGGGGTGCAGTAGCAGTTTCCGGTGCTGCAGCAGTAGCGGGTCTTGCCGACACCGCAACTCTGGCCGGTGTTCCAGCAGCTGACCGCGGCGGCCGCCGACACGGTCGCCTTCGGCAGCACCAGACCCAGCAACCGGTCTCCGAGCGCGTTGAAGAGCTTCATCGCGTCATTCCTCCCATGAGATCCCGACCGGCTGATGCCGGCCGGACATGATCCTGACGCGAAGCGGTTGCGGTCGACTTGGCGTGTGCTTGGCGTCCGCTTGACGGGCCTCATCCGCCGTGGCCGAATGCCGCCCACCGCTTCAACCGGCGCCGACCGCGGAGGCCCGAGGTTTTGCCGAACAGTGTGTGAACGAGGACGGCAGGTAGCAGCATCAGGAACTGGCTCGAAGGAGTCGGCGGGCAACACGCCGACCTCTTCTCGGGCCGACGCTCGAGTCCAGCAGCGGGAGCCACGATGTCGCAATGTTCACCGGTATCGTCCGGAGCAGCCCGGCCGGGCATGTATCGGAGAAGGGTCGCGATTATCGTCGGGGGAGCGGCGTTGCTCCTAGACGACCCGGGTCTGCCGTTGGGCGTGGCCGGCGACAGCATTCCGTACACCTTCGATCACTTCCGGCTCCAGCACCGGATCTCCGGTCTGGACAGCGACCCGCCCGCGCCGGTACGGGTGGCCGCCCCGCCCGAACCGGACCGGACCGGGCAGTACCCGCTCACCGGCGATGTCATCGATTTCCGATGAACCCGGCTGCCGCAAGTGCCGAGGCCGTCACGGATGTTCTCGTGGCCGGTGCCGGCCCGACCGGTCTCACGCTCGCCTGCGACCTCGCCCGTCGTGGCGTGGCGGTGCGGATCGTCGACCGGGCGCCGGAGTTCCCCACCGGCTCCCGGGGGAAAGGGCTGAGCCCGCGCAGTCAGGAGGTGCTCGACGATCTGGGGGTCGCCGACCGGATCCTGGCGTCAGGTATCAGCCACCTGCGGCACCGCAAGTACCAGGGGACCGAGGTGATCGCCGAGGTCGATCCGCAGGCCGATCAGGTATCCACGCCCGACGTCCCGTACCCCGCGGCCCTGATGATCCCGCAGTGGCGGGTGGAGCAGATCCTGCGCGAGCGGCTGGACGGCCTCGGCGTCACCGTCGAGCGCGGCGCCGAACTGCGCGACTTCCAGCAGGACGCCGACGGGGTGACCACGACGGTCGGTGAGGAGCGGATCCGGGCCCGATACCTGGTCGGCTGCGACGGTGGCCGCAGCACCGTCCGCAAGGCACTCGGCCTGCCGATGCGTGGCGAGACACCGGACATGCAAATCATGGCGGTCGGTGACGTCCGGGTCGACGGGCTCGGCCGCGACGCCTGGCATCAGTGGTTCACCGACGTCGGCATCGTCATGCTGTGCCCCCTGCCCGGCACCGACGTGTTCCAGATACAGGCCACCCCCGAACTCGACGCGGACGGCGTACCGCTCGAACCGACCCTGGAACGGTTCCAGCAGACCTTCGATCGTTTGGCCGGGCTGCCGGGTGTGCGATTGCACGATCTGGCGTGGCGCTCGACGTACCGCGTCAACGTCCGGATGGTCGACCGGCTCCGGGTGGACCGGGTGTTCCTCGCCGGGGACTCGGCCCACGTGCATCCGATCGCCGGCGGGCTCGGCATGAACAGCGGGATCCAGGACGCGTACAACCTGGGCTGGAAGCTCGGTCTGGTGGTTGCCGGGAGGGCCGCCCCGACGCTACTGGACACGTATGACGAGGAGCGGCTCCCGATCGCGAGCTGGCTGCTGGACATCACCTCGGAACGGCTCGCCGCGGTCCTCGACGCTGTCAAGGAGAAGGGTGGCGGTCTCGACGCGGTGGCCTCGCCCGAGTTGACCCAGCTGGCGCTCCGATATCCGTGGAGCCGGCTCTCCCGTCAGGCCGGCCGGCCCGCCCGGGTTCAGCCGGGGGACCGGGCGCCGGACGCGCCGCTGCGTGACACCGCCGGCGCGCCGATTCACCTCTTCGATCTGTTCCGCGGTCCGCGCTTCACCCTGCTCGGCATCGGTGAACACGGTGTCCCGTCGCTTGACGGTGTGGATCCCGCGATCGTCGGCTCCTGGGCGGTCGGGCCGGGCGGCCTGCACGACCTAGGCGGGCATGCAGCGAACGCCTACGGCGCAGACACCCTTGTCCTGGTACGCCCGGACGGCTACGTCGGCCTGGTCGCCGAGCCGGGGGACGGCCGTAGCGTCCGCGACTACCTGCGCTCGCTCTGAACAGGCGTCCGCATTGGCAGACACTGCGTCTTCGCGATGCACGTCCACTTGGTCTTCGTGACCCGTGATGCCCGTCGGATGCCCGCTGTCCCTGCCCGTACAGGTTCATGTCGCACGTCTTACGCGACACGGGTGACTTGACGCGAGTGGTGAACAGGGTTCGGCGGCGCCTGGTACGAAGGAGATCGAGTCGGCGATCGCGACAGTCGCAGAGCCTGGAAGACCGATGACCATAAAGATGGTGCACCTGCCCGCGCGGGCGACGGCGTACCTGGCCACCGCGATGGGCGTGGCACACGCGGTGTTGTATCTGTGGGCCTATTGGATCATGTGGCAGGCGCCCGCGGCCGACGCGTCCGCCGCTGAACTGGCCGCGTTCTACGGCGGAGGTCATGGGGCATGGGTGCTGGCGGTCGGGGTCTACCTGCTACCGCTGGCGGCGATCGCGTTCGTCTGGTTCACCGTGACGGTGCGGATGTGGGTGGCTGTGCACGGGCGGCCCGAGCATTTCCTGTTCTCCAATTTGCAGGTCGTCTCCGGCATCCTCTACGCCGCACTGCTGCTGGTCGCCGCTGCCGCGTTCAGCGTGAACTCGGCGTTGGCAGAGCTTTCGAGCGAACCGGTCGACCCGAGCCGGTTCGCCGGCTTCCCACAGTTCGGCCTGGTGGTAACCGTGCTACTGGGCAGCCGAATGGCCGGCATCTTCGTGCTCACCACCGCCAGCATCGGCCGGCACACCGGGCTCATACCCGCCTGGTTCGTCTGGCCCAGCTACCTGGTCGGGCTGCTGTTGCTATTGATGGCCACCTTCAACTCGGCCTTCGTGCTGCTGTTTCCCACCTGGATGATGGCCCTCGTCATCCTGCTCATCCTCCGCGTGCGCCATGCCGCACCGCAGACGCCTGCCCGGCAGCCGGGCTGACTGTCAAGCAGGTCGCCTTCGGCACAGTGGCCGGTCTGCTCGTGCGCCGGTGAGGCGGACCTGTTCGAGGAGTTCCGGACCCGTTCAGAGGCCGGGCCAGGACGACCGGTGGCATCGACGCGAGATGACCTTGTCCACGGCATGTCACGGACCCTGGTCCGCTTCTGGCTCCGGATCGGCGAGCGGGTAGGGGCCTCCACCGGCCGAGCCGATCCGTGCGTCGGCGCGTTTAGGAGGCTGCTGCGCTGCGGTGTCCTGTTCCTCCTCGGCGGCAGCGTCATCGGTCTTCTGGTTTTCGGTGGAGCGGGCGTCCTCGGACATGGTGGTGGTGTCCCTTCGACGTCGATCGGTGCGGCCCGCATCGATGCCGGGTTGCCGGCGGTGCGTACCCACGAAGCATTTGATGGTGCCGGTTGCTGGTTGTTGCTGTACCTGCGGTGGTGACGGTTTGCGATGGGGCGGTGACCTAGTTAGATCTTGGGTGGTTGTCGTCAGCGGTGGTGCCGGCTGTAGTGTGGCGCCTCTACTTTTGTAGAAGGAGCGGGGAATGACGCGGACGGCAGTCGTGGTGGGGGCCGGCATCGGCGGACTGAGCGTCGCGATCGGCCTGCGCCGCGAGGGCTGGGACGTGACGGTGCTCGAGCGGGTCGCGGCCTTCGGGCCGGTCGGAGCGGGCCTGGTGCTGCAGGCGAACGGCTTGCGCTGCCTCGACGCACTCGGCCTTGGCGAGGCCGTGCGGATGCGGGGCCTCGCCGACGCGTCCGCCGGCACACGCCGGCCGGACGGCCGGTGGCTGGCCCGCGTCCCGGCGGGCGACCTGGAACGGTTGCTCAAGACGTCCGCGGTCGGCATCCACCGCGCCGCCCTGCACGAGATCCTGCTCGGCGCGCTGCCGGCGGGCACGGTGGTGACCGGCGCGCAGGTCACCGCCGTCACCGCGGACGGCCTGGTCGACTACGACGGCCCGGCCGGACCGGTTCGGATCGCGGCGGACCTCGTGGTCGGCGCGGACGGCATACACAGCACGGTGCGCCGGCTGATGTGGCCGGCCGCCGCCCCTGTGCACGTCGGCGTGCGGGTCTGGCGCGGGGTGACGCCGCCCTGGGACGGCGACCTCGCGGTCGCGTTCACCTGGGACCGGGGCGCCGAGTTCGGCATCGTGCCGCTGGTGGACGGCCGTGTCTACTGGTTCGCCGCCGTGAACGCCGTGCCCGGCGGGCCGGCCGGCGACGACAAGGCCCTGGTGCTGGACAGGTTCGGCGGCTGGCACGAGCCGATACCCGCCCTCGTCGCGGCTACCGGCACCGTGCTGCGCGACGACCTGGCCTGCCTCGACGAGCCGCTCCCGACGTACGTCCGCGGCCGCGTCGCGCTCCTGGGCGACGCCGCGCACGCGATGACGCCGAACCTCGGCCAGGGCGCCAACCAGGCTTTGGAGGACGCCGTCGTGCTGGCCGGCGTCGCCGGCCGGCCGGACGGGCTCGCCGCCTACGACGTCCAGCGCCGCCCTCGTAGTCAGCAGGTGGCGAAGGCGTCGCGGATGATGGGCCGCTTCGGCCAGCAGCTCGAGAACCCGATCGCGGTGGCCGCCCGCAACACGGTGATGCGCCTGACGCCGCCGCGTGTGGCGCTGCGCTCCATGGCCCGCTACGCCGATTGGCACCCTCCGGCGCAGACTGACTTGGTTTGAGCGCTGGTGAGGGCCCGGCCGGCGTTGCTGGTCGTGGCGCCACCCGCGCCGTCATTCTGGCTGGGCAGGTCGCCGCGGGTGTGGCGATGCTGGCGGGCGCGCTGTGGTTCGTACACCCCTGGCGCTGGTCGTCGTGCGTTTCTTCGTGCTGATGACCGTGCGGGGCCTGATCGGGCCCAACGGTGGCGCGCCGGCGTCGCAGATGAGCCCGGCTCAGATGGCGGACCCGGTCGCGCGACTCGGTGACATCGGCACCGCCCGGGGCGAGGCAGATCCTGCACCGGCGGGTTGTCTTGTATCCGCGAGGAGCGTTGGCCGGGATCGGCCGTCATTCCTTTCCGGCGCCGGGACCTCGATGTGCTACTCGGTCGAGGCAGGTTGCTTCAGAGCTGGTGGTCGACGTGGTCGCCGGCGCGTACGAGGCCGCTGCGGTACGCCAGGACGACCAGTTGTACCCGGTCCCGGACGCCGAGCTTGCCCATGGCGTTGTTTACGTGTGTCTTGGCGGTCAGTGGTGAGACGTGGAGGCGCTGGGCGATTTCGTCATTGGAGAGCCCGACGGCGACGAGGGCGACGATCTCGGTTTCCCGGGGAGTGAGCCCTTTGATCGCGTTCGGTAAATGTGTGGGGCCTGGTGGTGGTGTGTCCAGGAAGCGTGAGATGAGAGTTTGAGTCGCCCGTGGGGACAGCAGCGACTCTCCGGCGGCCACCTGCCGGATGCCGTTGAGCAGGTCGGCCGGTTCGACGCCCTTGCTGAGGAACCCGCTGGCGCCGGCGCGAAGCGCGTGCAGAACGTTCTCGTCGAGCTCGAAGGTGGTCAAGATGAGGATTCTTACGGGGGCGAGGTCGTCGTCTTCGGTGATCAGGCGTGTGGCTTCGATTCCGTCCAGCTCGGGCATCCGGATGTCCATCAGCACGACGTCGGGCCGGGTGGCGCGGGCCATCTCGACCGCTTCGCGGCCGGTGGTGGCGGTGCCCACGACCTCGAGGTCGGGGGCTGACTCGATGAGGACCCGCAGGCCGGTGAGGATGAGTTTCTGGTCGTCGGCTAGCAGGACGCGAATGTGTGTCACGGCTCGTTCCTCGTCGGAGGCGCTGGCAGGCGGGCTTGGAGACGGAAGTTTCCGGTGCCGTCGTGGCCGGCGGTGACGGTGCCGCCGACGGCTGCGGCGCGCTCGCGTACGCCGAGCAGGCCATGGCCGGATCCGGCCGGCGGCGTCGAAGGGTGAAGGGCTTCCGCGTTGTCGACGTAGATCTGGACGTCCTCGTTCGTGTAGACGAGGCGCAGCTCGACGGTGTCCCCGGCGCCGTGCTTGTGGGCGTTGGTCAGCGCCTCCTGGACGATCCGAAACGCGGCGTGGTCCACCGCCGCGGGGAGTTGCCTGGCGGAACCCTGCTGCACGTGGGCGACGCGAAGGCCGCCGGCAGCCACGGTACTGAGCAACGCGTCCAGCCGGCTCAGCCCCGGAGGCGGCTCCCCGAGGTGCTCCGCCGGATCATCCGGAGCGCGCAGCACGCCGAGAACCGTGGACATCTCCTCCAGCACGGTTCGGGCGGCGTGACGGACAGCGGTCAACGACTCCTGCGCCTTGCCCGGCTGCGCGGTGAGGACGTGCGCCGCGACCCCGGCCTGGATGTTGATCACGGCGATGTGGTGTGCCACCACGTCATGCAGTTCACGCGCGATGCGTAGTCGTTCCTCGACGACCCGCCGGCGCGCTTCCTCCTCGCGGGTGTGTTCCGCGCGCCGCGCGCGTTCCAGAACGGCGGCCAGATATCCGCGCCGCATCCGGGCCGCGTCGCCGAGGGCGGCGGCCATGCCCGCCCAGGCCAGGGCGGTGACCGTCTCCGGCTGCCGCCATGCGGAGCCACCGACCAGGACCGCGGCGAGATAGACGACGACGGCTGCGACCGCGACGCTCAGCCAGGCCCGGCGCCTGTTTTCGATCGAGGTGACGGTGTACGCGCACACCAGGGCGGCCACCGCGAACTGGGGGAGCAGGTCCGGGACGGCTGTCGCGGCGGCCGTCGCCAGCGTCGCGGCCGCCAGGATCGGCACCGGCCACAGCCGCCGTACGGCGATGAGCGCGGCGGCCGCCGCGGCCGCCGCGTAACCCATGCCGCGCAGGTTGTGGCTCTCGTGGTCGTCGCCGTCGGCCACCATCGCCCCGAGGACCAGCAACAAGATCATTACGCCGAGGGCGGCATCGGTCAGCTGCGGGTGGCGCAGCACCTCGCCACGCACGCGCCCCTTCCACCCGATCAACGCTGACATGACGATCACGATATCGAGGCGGGCGCGTCCGAACATCGTCTGCGGGCAGTAGGGGCGAGACCGGAGCCGACGCCGTCGTCCTACTCCCGCTGGTGTAGGGCCGATCTACTGTCCGGCGCCGAAGCGGATCAGTCACAGCGCCCGCGACGGTAGTGCAGCACGACCGGCGTGACATCCGTTCCAGGAAGGCATCAGATGCAAACCAGCATGCTCAACGGCACCACCCGTGACACCGGGGCGTCCCCAGCCGTACGCGTCGAAAACGTGTGGAAGGTCTACGGCAGCGCAGAGGCCCAGGTCACCGCGCTGCGTGACGTCAGCCTGGAGGTGGCCGGTGGCGAATTCACGGCGATCATGGGTCCGTCCGGATCCGGCAAGTCGACCCTGATGCACTGCATGGCCGGCCTGGACACGGTCACCCGCGGCACGATCATGGTCGGCAGGACCACGGTGACCGGACTGCGGGACAAGGGGCTGACCCGGCTGCGCCGCGACCACATCGGCTTCATCTTCCAGCAGTTCAACCTGCTGCCGACACTGACCGCCGAGGAGAACATCTGGTTGCCGATGACCATCGCCGGCCGCAGACCCGATCCGGCCCGGCTGGATCGGGTGATCGACGCCGTGGGCCTGCGCGACCGGCTCAAGCACCGTCCCCACCAGCTCTCCGGCGGCCAGCAGCAGCGGGTGGCGTGCGCCCGGGCACTGCTGGCCGGACCGGAGGTCATCTTCGCCGACGAACCCACCGGCAACCTCGACTCTCGCGCCGGTGCCGACGTGCTCCGGTTCCTGCGGGCCTCCGTGCGTGATCTCGGCCAGACCATCGTGATGGTCACCCACGACCCGGTCGCGGCCGCCTACGCCGACCGCGTCGTCTTCCTCGCCGACGGCTCGATCATCACCGAGATCTGGGAGCCGTCCGCGGAGGCCGTGCTCGACACCATGAAGATCCTCGACCGGATCGGCTGCTGAGACCCGATGCTTCGCACCACCCTCAAGAGCCTGCTCGCCCGCAAACTGCGGCTGCTGCTGTCCGGGCTCGCCGTCGTGCTCGGCGTGACTTTCGTATCCGGAGCGTTCGTCCTGACCGACACGCTCGGCCGGTCCTTCGACGACCTCTACGCCCTGCAATACCGCGCCGTCGATGTTCAGGTACGGCAGGCGCCACCGCGGGCCACCACGGAGGACGATGACGAAATCCGTACCGGGTTGCCGGCCGAGGTCGTCTCCCGGGTCCGTGCCGTGTCCGGCGTCGCCGCCGCAACGGGCATCATCTCGGTCGACGGCGCCCGGGTGATCGGCGCCAACGGCAAGGTCGTCACCACGACCGGCTCGTCGCGGCTCGGGTCGAACTGGACCGGGGAGAACGCCCTGGTCCGACTGCGTTCCGGCCGCGCCCCCGCCACCGGCGACGAGGTGGTGCTCAACGCGGCACTGCTGACCGCCGCCGACGTCCGGGTCGGCGACCGGGTCGGCATCCTCACCATGCAACCGAAGCGCACGTTCACCGTCGTCGGCGTCATGGAGTACACCGGCGGACGGGACAGCCTCGGCGGCAACCTCGAGGTCTCCTTCCACGAGTCGGTCGCCTCGCAGCTCATGCTGGGCCGCGACGGGGTCTACTCCGCCGTCGACGTGAAACCCGCCGCCGGTGTCACCCCGGCCGCCGTGCGAGACAGCCTTCGCGCCGCACTGGGCAGCGACTTCCGGGTGCAGACCGGGGCGCAACTGCAGGCCGCCGCGCGCGAAGACGCGCAGAGCGACCTGTCGCTGTTCAACGGCATCCTGCTCGGCTTCGCCGCCGTCTCCCTGCTCGTCGGCGTCGTCCTCATCCTCAACACCTTCTCGATCATCGTCGCGCAACGCACGAGAGAGCTGGCCCTGCTGCGGGCGCTCGGCGGCAGCCGCCGGCAGATCATCGCCTCGGTCCTGCTCGAAGCGCTCGTGGTCGGCGTCACCGCGGCGACTGTCGGACTCGCGCTCGGCATCGGCGCCGGCGCATCACTGGCGTGGCTCTTCAGTACCCGGGGCACCCAACTGGAACTCGCCGGAATCGGCGTCCCCGCGGCCGCACCGATCGCAGCTTTCGGCGTCGGCGTGCTGGTGAGCATGGTGGCCGCCGTGGTGCCCGCGCTCCGCGCCTCCCGCATCCCGGTGATCGAGGCACTGCAGGAGTCGGTCACGCCGGACCGCCCGCTCACGACGACGACCGTCACGGGCAGCGTCGTAGCGGTGATCGGCGCGGCGGTGCTCGGCGCCGGCGCCGCCCGAGACGGACAGCCATGGATGATCGGTGCCGGCGCGACCGCCGCATTCCTCGGTCTCATCCTGCTCACCCCGGTACTGGCCCGGCCGCTCGTCGCAGGCATCGGGCGGGCCTTCGCCTGGAGCGCAGCCGGACAACTCGGGCGACTCAACGCCGGCCGCAATCCGCGCCGGACGGCGGTCACCGCCACCGCGCTGATGGTCGGCATCGCGCTGATCACCGGGATGAACACCGTGCTGGCATCGACCACCGCCAGCGTACGCGACCGTGTCGTGAGCAGGATGAAGGCTGATCTGCTGGTCGCCGGTGACACGTCGCTGGCCGACGACCCGCCGACGTTCGACCCGGCAATCCTTGAGAGGATACGAACTCTGCGCGGTGTGGATTCCGTGGCCGGGACATACCGGGGTCAGGCGGAAATCGACGGGAACCCGGCCGGCATCGCTGTCGTGACCGACGTGCCCGCGATCGCCCGGATGTACTCGGTCAGCGCAACCGAGGGAACACTGGGCGAGCTGGCCGCCGATCAGGTCGCTGTCAGCGACCAGCTCGCGCGGGAGCGCTCGCTGCAACCCGGTTCCGTCGTCGAGGTGAAACTTCACTATGGGGACGCCCGCAAGATGACCGTCGCCGCCGTCTACACCGGCGCGGACCCCGTCGGCGAGTGGTTGCTGCCCACCTCGATGGTGCCGGAGCTCGCCGTACCGCAGCTGTCCAACGTGGATCTGACGCTCACCGGCGTCGTGCCGGTCCAGGAGGTCCGGGGCAACATCGAGAAGGTGCTCGGCGACAGCCCGGAGATCACCGTCACCGACCGGGAGGGGTACATCAAGCGGCGGACCGGCCAGTACGATCTCATCCTGACCATGTCGCAGATTCTGCTGGCGCTGGCCGTGCTCATCGCGGTCCTCGGCGTCATCAACACGCTGGCGCTGTCAGTGCTTGAACGCACCAGGGAACTCGGCATGCTGCGGGCGGTCGGCCTCTCGCGCGGTCAGACGATATGGATGGTCACCGTCGAGGCGATGGTCATCTCCGCCTTCGGCGCGATGCTCGGCGTCGCTTCCGGTGCCGGGCTCGGGGCGGCGGCCGTGCGGGCGCTCCACGCCAACGGCATCACCACTATCGCCCTGCCCTGGTCGCGCATCGGACTCTACCTGCTCCTCGGGGCGCTGGTCGGCGTGGTCGCGGCAATCCTGCCGGCGAGCCGGGCCGCGCGGACGAACGTACTGGGTGCCATCTCGTACGAGTAGGCCTGACCGTCAGGGCCGCCCCGGCGGCGGTACGGCTACAGCAAGCCCTTCGTGATCGACACCAGCCGTAACGGCAACGGCGCCAATGGCCAGTGGTGCAACCCCGCCGACCGCCGGATCGGTACTCCGAGCCAGCTCGGTGGGGGTGCCGAGATGCTGCTGTGGCTCAAGACGCCGGGCGAGTCCGACGGCAACTGCGGCGTGGGTGGCGGTTCCAGCGCGGTCAGTTCCTGCCGGCGGTCGCCTACAAGATGATCTACGGGTACTGAGGTCTTCCGGTAGCCCGCGAGCTGGTGCTACTCGGCTCGCGGGCGTGAGGCGGTGCTGGGGGAAGGATGGCGGTCGGCGCCCGTCGATGATCGACCGGGATCAGCCCGGCCCACGGGTGCGGGCCGAGCTGATCAGGACGGACGCGTCAGATGCGGCGCCATTTCTGGTTGGCGCCACCAACGCAGGTCCACAGGTGCAGGGGTGCGGCGTTGTTCGGATTCCAGGCCGCGATGTCCACGCACTTGTTGGACATCGGGTTCACCAGGTCGCCGGCCGCGTTGAGGACGAACTGCTGAGCCGAGTTGCCGTTGCAGGTGGCGAGTTGGATGGGTGTGCCGTCGGCGGTGCCGGCCCCGGCGACATCCATGCAGGTGTTGTTCTGCGCGCGCAGCGTGCCACCGGTGAACTCGAACCGCTGGTTGACCGTGTCGGCGCAGTCCCAGACCTGCAGTCGCTGGCCCGGGTTGAAGTTGCCGTTGGACACGTCGATGCACTTGTTGTTCCAGTTGCTGGCGATCCGAACGCCGGTGGGCTGCGGGTTGTCCGTCGAGCCGGGCGTGCAGTTGTTGTCGCCGGTGACGTTGTCGGTGTGTGTGGTGCCGCTCGCGCGGAAAGCGTTCGCCTGCGCGGTCGCCTGAGCCGGCGTGAGCACCTGCTTCTTGGCGTGGAACACGTAGTCGATGTGCTCGTGCCAGACGCTGGTGCCGCCGGAGTGGCCGGTCAGGTCGATGAACCACTGGTTGAAGTCGATCGACATGTTCTGCCGTGGGTAGTACTTGCCGCCATGTGTGCCGACGAGCCGGCCGTCGATGTAGTACTTGATCTCGCCGTTCGCCACGGTGGCCATGACGTCGCGCCACCCGGCGATGCTGGCGTTCTGCTTACTGTATTGGCGGTCCTGCACCCACGGGTCGGGCTGGTAGGTGTACCAGGTGGTCTGGAAGTTCGTCGGGCCGTTCTCGCCCCACCCGCCGTTGGGCAGGTACTCGGAGAGGTCGAGCTCGCTGTAGATCGGGTCGAACGCGTACCGCAGCGGGCTGATCGTGTAGAAGGTCTGGTTCACGATGTCGCCGTCCGGGCCGGAGGCGGGGGTGTCGGAGAACTTGATCCGGGCCAGGTAGGTGCCCTCGAAGAACCGCCGGTCGGACAGTGAGAGTTCGGCGTGGCTGGTGCCGCCCGCGGTGCCGTTGGTGGAGGCCTGCAGGCGGGCCACCCTCTGACCGTCCACGGTGGGGAACGAGACGTTGGCGGCGGACCAGCTCGCTCCCGGCACACCAGGACCACCCTGATTGGTGCGCACGTGCCAGCCGCGCTGGCCGAGCGCGGGGTCGGAGCTGGAGCCGTAGTTGAAGTCGTCGAAGACGACGCCGCAGGCCACCGCGGCGCTCGCCGGGTGGGCGGTGGTGAATCCGACGGCTGTCACTGCTGCGGTCACGGCCACAGCCGCGGCCGTCACCAGGATGCGGCGGACGGGAGATCTGGTCACGAGATAGCTCCTTGACGGGGGATGAGCCGGGCCGCACGGGCGCCGCAGTGATCACGCACCACCACACCGTCGACCTCCGTCAATGAGAAGGCAAAAACTTTTACGATGTCAATGAATGCAAGCTAATAACAATTTTCATTGCGGCCCACGGTGTGGACCTGGGGTCACGGCCTGGACGGACAGCTCGGCCTGGGCGACCACCGCTCCACGTCGACTCCCACGCGGGTGCCGGGCCTGAGTGATCCACCGCGCTCGGGTCCGGCACTCCGCCGGACCCGGGCTCCGGGACGCGTTCCGGGACATGGTTCCGTCGGGCCGTCGCTCCCCGCCGAACAATGCCCTGCCGGCCAGTACGGCCGTCGCCGGCGGGACATCGTCGGTGAGGATCCGTAGCACCGGTGACGCGAGCTGGAGGAACTGGCCGGCAGCCGCCGGGCCGAGGATGACGACGGCGGACGGCACCGTCACCTCGATCGAGGTGCCCTCGTCGTCCGGCGACCATCGGCTGTTCGTCCTCGATGCCCAGGGCAATCGATCGGCCGAGTCCACGTCGATCGTCCGACGGCAGTGCGAAACAGCGGTGGTCCTACACCGGAGGCAAACAGCTGATGGTGTACGGGAACAAGTGCCTGGACGCCTCCGGGAACGGCACGACCAGCGGCACCGCGGTCATCATCTGGGACTGCCACGGCGCCCTCAACCAACAGTGGAACGTCAACGCCGACGGAACCATCACCAGCGTCCAGTCCGGCCTGTGCGTCGATGCGAACAACGCCGCCACCACGAACGGCACCAAGCTGATCCTCTGGTCGTGCAATGGCGGCGCCAACCAGCGATGGACCTGATCCGAGCCCGCTCCGGCGCAGGCGCCGGACAGACTCCCGCCAGCGACTGGAAACCAGCGGAACCGCTGACGGCGGCTGCCATCGCCGGTTCCTCATTTCATGGGCCCCAAAGGCGGTGCGTACTGGTTTTCCGGCCTGGCCGCCCAGCCCACATCCGCGCCTGGCCGAGCGTCAGCTGGGTGGGAATGCGAGCCCGACAATGAACAGGTCGGCCGCATAACACTTTCGCGGAAACAACTTCTTTCGCGATGTGAACGCGGTCGAGCGTCAAAAAGTCATCCTTGAATGTCTCGACACATCCTGGCAATCTCCGAGGGGAGTGTTAGCGCTCTCATCCCCCCGTCCGTCCGCGCTCCTCAGAAAGCGGGCGGGTGAGCGATAACAAGCCTGCTCATTCCCCCAGGAGGCTTTGCCATGCCCACTCGAAGCCGGCGACTCCATTCGACCGTACTCGCTGCTGCTCTTGCCGTTGCCTTGGTGTTCCTCCATCCCGCCGCGGCGGCCGCGGAATCCAACGGCGGCACCCGCGTCATGCCGCTCGGCGACTCCATCACCGAGGGCACCCAGATCCCTGGCGGCTACCGGATCGGGCTCTGGCAGCGCCTGGCGTCCGCCGGATACCGCGTCGACTTCGTCGGCACCCAGTTCAACGGGCCGGCCAACCTCGGCGACCACGACCACCAGGGCCATCCCGGCTGGCGCATCGACCAGATCGATGCCAACGTCACCGGCTGGCTGCGCACCACCACCCCGCGCACCGTGCTGCTGCACATCGGCACCAACGACATCCTGCAGAACTACAACGTGCCTGGCGCCCCGGGCCGGCTGTCCACCCTGATCGACCGGATCACCAGCACCGTGCCGTCGGCGGACGTCTTCGTGGCCACGATCATCCCGCTTGCCAACTCCGGTCAGGAGGCCGCCGCCCGCACCTACAACGCGGCCCTGTCCACGATCGTGCGGAGCAAGGGTTCGCGAGTGCACCTGGTCGACATGCACGCCGCCCTCACCACCGCCGACCTGATCGACGGCGTCCACCCGACCGCCGCCGGCTACGACAAGATGGCCGCCACCTGGCACGCCGCACTGCGCTCGGTGCCGGGCACCATCGGCGACCCGAGCAGCGGCAGCGGCAGCGCGCTGGTCAGTGCCGCTTCCGGGCGCTGCCTGGACGTCCCCGGCAGCAGCACCGCCAACGGCACCCAGCCGATCATCTGGGATTGCAGCGGCGCGGCCAACCAGCAGTGGGCCTACGACGGGCAGACCCTGCGCTCGCTGGGCAAATGCCTCGACTCGCCGACCGGCGCCACCAGCGGCGCCAAGGCCCAGCTATGGGATTGCAGCGGCGCCGCCAACCAGCGGTGGAGCCACACCTCCGGCGGCACGGTCCGCAACGCCCAATCGGGTCTGTGCGCGGAGAGCGGTAATACCACCAACGGCTCCACCGTCACCCTCCGGACCTGTACCGGGTCCGCCGCACAGAACTGGACCAGACGATGAGAGGAGCACCCGGAACACCCTCACCCACCGCATCCAGGGACCGTCGTCGACAGCCACCATCGAACTCGACTACTCCCAGATGGCCAACGGCGATCGGGCCGGGCTGGCCATGCTGCGCGACTCGTCAGCCTGGATCGGCATCCGCAAGGACAACGGCGTCACCCGGGTCTCGATGACCAACGGCCTCACCATGAACTCCAGTTGGGCCACCACCGGCACCGGCACCGGCACCGAGGCCGCGGGCGCGAGCGTCTCCGGCGGCAAGATCTGGTTGCGGGCCACCGCCGACATCAGACCCGGATCCGGCCGTACGGCCACCTTCTCCTACAGCACCAACGGCAGCACCTTCACCACGCTGGGCCCGGCGTTCACCCTCAACAACGCATGGCAGTTCTTCATGGGCTACCGCTTCGGCGTCTTCAACTACGCCACCCAGTCCCTCGGCGGCGCGGTCACCGTCAACCGCTTCGAGCTCACCGCGCCTTAAGGAGAATTCATGACCAGATCTCGATCGATTCAGGTCGGCGTGGTATCGGCCGCCCTCGTGACGGCCTCGGCGGCGGTCGCTGTGGCCCTGCCCGCGGGCGCCGCCGCGGCCGGCTGCTCGGTGGAATACACCGTGTCGTCGCAATGGCAGGGCGGCTTCAACGCCGACGTGGCCGTCACCAACCTGGGCGACCCGCTCTCCGGCTGGACGCTGACCTGGGCCTACGGCGCCGGGCAGAAGGTCAGCCAGGCGTGGAACGCCACGGTGAGCCAGAGCGGCACGACGGTGACCGCGGCCAACGTGGCCTACAACGGTTCGGTGCCGACGAACGGCTCGGTGTCGTTCGGCTTTACGGGCTCGTGGACCGGCAGCAACCCCGTCCCGTCGGCCTTCAGCCTCAACGGCGTGGCGTGCACCGGAGCGCCGGTGCCGAGCTCACCGTCGAGCCCGGCACCGTCGACCTCACCGTCCACCCCCGGCGGCAACTGCACGCTGCCGTCGAGTTACCGGTGGACGTCGAGCGGTGTGCTGGCGAACCCGAAGAACGGCTGGGTCTCACTCAAGGACTTCACCAACGTCGTCCACAACGGCAAACACCTGGTGTACGCCTCCAATGTCAACGGCTCCTCGTACGGCTCGATGAACTTCACCCCGTTCACCAACTGGTCCGACATGGCCACCACCGGCCAGAACGGGATGAGCCAGGGCACCGTGGCCCCCACGCTGCTCTACTTCGCCCCGAAGAACATCTGGGTGCTGGCCTACCAATGGGGCGCGTGGCCGTTCATCTACCGCACCTCCAGCGACCCGACCAACCCCAACGGCTGGTCCGCGCCGCAGCCGCTGTTCACCGGCAGCATCTCCGACTCCGGCACCGGCCCGATCGACCAGACCCTGATCGCCGACGGGCAGAACATGTACCTGTTCTTCGCCGGTGACAACGGCAAGATCTATCGGGCCAGCATGCCGATCGGGAACTTCCCCGGAAACTTCGGCTCCTCGTACACCACGATCATGAGCGACACGAGGAACAACCTGTTCGAAGCGCCCGAGGTCTACAAGGTGCAGGGCCAGAATCAGTACCTGATGATCGTCGAGGCGATCGGGGCCAGCGGCAGCCGGTACTTCCGGTCGTTCACCGCCACCAGCCTCAACGGAAACTGGACGCCGCAGGCCGCCACCGAGAGCAACCCGTTCGCCGGCAAGGCCAACAGCGGCGCCACCTGGACCAACGACATCAGCCACGGCGACCTGGTCCGCACCAACCCGGATCAGACCAAGACCATCGACCCCTGCAACCTGCAACTGCTCTACCAGGGCAAGAACCCCAACGCCGGCGGCGACTACAACCAACTGCCGTGGCGGCCCGGTCTGCTCACCCGGCAACGCTGAACGTTCGCGCCGGGGCGGCTCATTGCCCGCCCCGGCGTATACCTCCATGTGTAACGAGGGTCCCTCGGGGAGAGCCGTCCCCGACCCGGGCGAGACGTCCAGCGCCGGCTCGACGATTCCGGGGAATCTGTGCTAATCGCGCCCGGTGGGCGACGTGGTCAACAAGGTCCGCGGCGACGAGACCTTGCTCGCGCCGGGCCCTGCGGCGGCTGGAGGAACCCCCCGCGGCGGAGTCCCTCGGCACGATCTACGACACGGCCGACGCCTTGGGGAAGTCCGTGGACAAGAGGGTCGATGAGGCCCGGAAGCAGAGCCAGGACGCCGATCGGGTGAGCCGGTACGCCCTCGGCGGTGCTCTGCTCGTCGCGCCGGCCCTGGCCGTCGTGCTCGCCATTGTGGTCACGCGCTCCGTCGTCCGGCCGTTGTCGGTCGTCGTCGCCGCGCTCGGCAGGCTCGCCAAGGGAGACCTGACCATGGAAGTCGACATCAGGCGCGAGGACCAGCTCGGTCGGTTGGGGACGGCGCTGAACGAGACCGTCCAATCCCTGCGGGGTACGGTCGGTGTGGTGTCCGGACACGCCGACTCGCTCGCCGGCTCTTCTGACGACCTGTCCCGGACAGCTGAACAGATTGCCGCGTCGGCCGACGAGACCAGCGCACAGGCTCAGAAGGTCACCCGAGCCGCCGCGCAGGTGTCGGTGAATGTCGACGCCGTCGCTGCTGGAAGCACCGAGATCGGCGCCGCGATCCGGGCGATCGCGCAGAACGCCAGCGAGGCTGCGGCCGTCGCGACCGAGGCGGTCAGCGTGGCTCAGGCGACCAACGAGACGGTCGGCAAGCTCGGCAGCTCCTCGGCCGAGGTCAGAAGTGCCCGTACCCGGTCGGCGCCAGAGCGATCTTGGAAAGCCAGCGTTCCACCGCCTCCCGCTTGTGGCCCAGCTCGTGGGCGGTGTTGATGGCGATGCCGTTGACCAGCCCCGTGGTGAGCACGAGCCCGATGCCGCCGATCGGTCCTGGGCCGGCGACCCAGGCCGCGCAGGTGACAGCGAGGGCGGCGTATTGGGCGGGCAGGAAGAGGTAGGTGATCCAGCGGTAGTACGGCGAGGCCTGCAGCGCGGGCACCGCCTCCTCGGGTGGGTTCGCGTGGTCGTCGCCGATGACGACATCGATGAGCGGGATGACACCGAGGATGAAGAGCGGGGTCAGCCACCAGGCCCACATGGAGCCGGTGCCCACGGCGAGCAGCACTGCGGCGAACGGCAGCGCTGGCACGACGAGCGCGAGCGGCCAGAGCGGGCGTTTGGCGTCGCGCCACGGCGTTACGGCGGTGTCCATGCCCCGATGCTTTACATCGATGGTGATTATGTCAAGCAAATGGACATGGTTCGTCACCCCGTCAAACGTGAATGAGGCATCCCGGAGGCGTCGACGCGAGTGTTGACATTGACGCGAAGAGCGTCGATATAGTTTACACGGGCTAGGTTGATGTACAGTCCGCTTCGGTATCGGAAGGCGTCCCACCCCATCGCCCCCGTTGTGCCGGGACGTCTTCCGATCCGCCCCTGCTTGACTGATTTCAGCGCATCAGGCGCACGAACACGTCAGCGAGCGCGTCGGCGGACTCGGCCGGGGACGCGAGCGGCAGGAGGATGTGGCTGACGGTAAGCCGCACGATGGACTCCGCGGCCAGCGTGACAGTTTTGGGTTCGAGGTCAGGTACATGAACCCCCGCCCACTCCTCAATGACCGCTCCGGCGGTTGCCAGCACAGCGCCGGAGCGGGTGGTGAGGTAGGGAAGCAACTCGTCGGCTCGGCCGCGCGCGCCGGTCAGGATGGCATGGACCAACGGATTGCGGGCAGCTTCCTGCAGGGTGTGCAGAATCGCGGCATGTCCGGCGGCGCGTACGTCGCCGCCATGGCCAAAGAGTCGGCTCCGTACCTCTGCAGCGAATTGATTGATCTCGCGCAGCGCCAGCGCTTCGGCGAGCCCGCCGCGGCCGTCGAATTCGTTGTAAACCGTCTGCCGGCTGACTCCGGCGGCGCGAGCCACGTCAGCCATACGCACGTTCTCCCAGCCGCGCTCCACAGCGAGGTCCCGAGCGGCACCGATCAGGATGTCACGAAGCCGTGCCCGGCTGGCTTGGCGGTACGAAGGGCTGCTTTCCATCGGGTGAAGAGCATAGCCAGGGCGTCCTGACGAAGACGCCGCCAGGTAGAACGCCGTCGCGGCCGCGTCACCGCCGAGACGGCGAAGACCGATGCCGTACGCCCGGTTCGGCAGTGACGACAACCAGGTCATCGTCTGCTTGAACAACTCCTGATGCATCCGCCCGGTGACGCCCGCACCGTACTCGTCGAGCTGAATCTCGACCAGCGCGGCCTTGATCCGGCCCGCCAGTCGCGGGATCGCCCAGGTGTGCGGGTCGGCCTCACGCAACTGATAGACCGACCGGTGGATCACAGGTGGAAGTCCTCGATGTCGCCGGGTTCGACGGTCAGGCCACCGGAACCACCGCTGAGGGTGTCGATCAGGGCGCTGGACAGGGGCCCGCGCGGTGACGGCAGTTTCATGGGCGGCCGAGTGCCTGTTTGACCAGCCATGAAACGGAAATGCGGCCGGTATGCTGCCCGACCCCCTCGCCCGCAAGGCCACCGAGACCAGCCATTCGACCGCCGCCCTCTCAGGGCAGTGGGTCGGTGCCGGGCGTTGTTGCCGGTTGCCATTCGACGAGGACCGCGGTCGCGTCGTCCTGCAGTTGTCCGTGCTGGTGCTCGAGAATGGCGTGGACGAGCCGGCGCATGGTTTCGGGCGCCGAGAGCCGGCCGGCCAGGGCACGGGTGATGAACTCGACAAGTCTGGCGGTGCCGAAGAACTCGTTGTCGTGGGTGCGGGCTTCGATGACGCCGTCGCTGTAGAGCAGTATCTGGTCGCCGGGCTGCAGGGTTTCCTCCGTCACCGTGGGGACGCGCCCGAACCGGCGGCCGAACCCGAGCGGCAACGCGGTGGGCGCGACGAAGTCCGTGACCAGTTTGCCTTCGCGCAGGAGCAGCTCGGCGGGATGTCCGGCGGAGATTCGGCGTAATGCGCCGGTGGCGGTGTCGAGTTCGCACAGGACAGCGGTGACGAAGGCCTGCGGGTGTTTGCGGGCTATCCAGTCGTCGACCGAGTCGTAGATGGCCGCCAGGTCGAGGCCGCTGCGGCGGGCGTTGCGGTAGGCGTTGATCGCCAGCGAGGTGATCGTGCTGGCGTCGAGGCCGTGACCGGCGGCGTCGAAGATCGCCAGGTGCAGGATGTCGCCGTTGACGGCATAGTCGAACGCGTCACCGCCGACGTCGTAGCAGGGTTCCAGCGCGGCGCTGACAGCGATGCCGTGGCCGATGAAGGTCAGCGGTGGCAGGAGATTCCACAACACTTCAGCGGCCAGCTGCATCGGGCGCTGACGGCGGGTGAGTTCGACGGCGTCGCCGTAGGCCCGCCGGGTCATCACCAGTTCGGCCAGCAGGCTGGCCACCACCGGGAGGTCACGCCGGTGCTGGTCGGATATGGCATCGGTGACGGCTTCCAGTACGCCGAGGCGCTCGGTGCCGTCGAGCAGTGGCACCCACAGGTGGTGTGCCTGTTCGTTCGTGGTCTCGTAGATCTCGGTCAGTGCGAACGCCCGGCCGGGCAGGGTGCCGTCGACAGCGATCGGAGCCCTGGAGGGAGTGTCCGGACCGGGCAGTGGCCGTAACTGTCGTTGGTCGTAGTCGACGAGATAGACGACCACTTCCCGAGCGTCGACCAGCGGCGCGAACCGCGTCGCCGCGGCCGCGATGTCTTCGGGCCGGGCATGGTGCGACACCGTCAACAGGTGATCGAGCAACTGCAGCAGATCGGCCACCAACACCTCCGCCTCACGTCGTGATCAGCGGCCGCGAGCACATGTCGATCGAGCATATAGTTCGGGACGCAAAGCGCGCGGAAGAACCGCGCACGACGATGGGTGGTGTGCCGCCGCCCCGGTGATCATGGGCGCTGCGGGACCTACCCCTGGCAAGGGCCTACGGCGACCGGCGACGGGTGAGCGGGCTGCGTCGGGAAGAGCCGACGCTGCTTGCCGGCGTCAGTTCCTTGAACCAAGGTATCGACGACCTCAGCTTCGTCGGCAACGGCACCGACCATATAGTTGCCGCCCTCGTCGGCCAGAACACGTGGCCGGTATCGACGCGGCCAGCAGGGCTCCGACCCTGCTGCGCGCCGCCGACGGACTGCAGAATCTGACCTCGGTCGCAGTACGAGGCTCGACCGTATAGGTGACCAGTGCCGCCTGTCCCACCGCCTCAGACCCCTGATCTTTGCCACCCTGCCGCGCCTCTGACAAACGGGGAGCCAGTCACAGCAGCACCTGACCGTGACGGCGTCTACTGGCAGGCGGCCGGATTCTGGCAGTCGCGGTGGCCGGACTGCACGGCGTTCTGCCCACAGCTCACCAGTTCCCGGGGAAGGAACGGCTTGCGCAGCGTCGCGGTGGCCAACGCGGTCACGGGGCGTGGGTCACCGGGCGTACCGCCCGCAGTGCTTGCGGCGCCGTCAGCCGCGTCGACCACCGTGTAGAACAGGCCGCCTGCTGGGGCGCCTTCGCCTACGCGGTCACCGGCCAGCGGCTGGCCCCACGCTTCGGCCGGACCGGGTTCCTGGCTCGGGAACTGGTCGACGAGGTCGCGTACACGATCGCCACGGTGACGCGAGCAGCGGTCGAGCTGTGGTCGCGTTACGCATCCGCAGCTCACCCCTCGCCTCAGCCGTAAACATGCTGGTCACGTGTTCGCCGCGCAGGCAGCCGGGTAACTGACAGTCATGGCGAAGGTGCCTCGTACGATGCGCGCCGCGGCCGAGCAGGTGTACGCGATCCTGGCCGACGGCTGGACCTACAGCGACTGGGTCGTGGGGACGGCCCAATTCCGTGACGTTGACGCGTCGTGGCCACAGCCGGGCTCGCGATTGCACCATAAGGTTGGTCCGTGGCCGCTCTCGATCAATGACACGTCGACCGTGACTGCCCTGACCCCGAGACGGGGAATCGCGCTGCGCGCCGGGATCTGGCCGCTCGGTGAGGCCACTGTTCGTATCACCCTCGAACTTACAAACGCGGGCGAGACCCGGGTAACCATGTACGAGGACTTCCGGGCGAGTTCGCTGCACTGGTTCAAGAACAAGATCAACGACTTGGCCCTGTACCGGCGCAACGTCGAAGCCCTGCGCCGGCTGGCCGAACTCGCCGAGCACTCCCGGCACACGAGCCGCTCCGGGCCCTGAACCGTCTCAGCGACAAGAGCGGTTATCCGCCCGAAGCGAAGTTCCGTCGTAGCCGCGCAGGTTCGCTGGTCCTCACGGGCGATGAAGTACGCAGAACTCGTTGCCTTCGGGGCGGCGAGAGCGGTGAGCCCCTCATCGCCGTTCCGCCCGACATCACGGGTGGCGCCCAGCGCCGGCAGCCGGGCTACTTCGGCCCCGGGGGGCCACCAGCTCCGCGACCACCACCCGGTGGACCCGGCCGGTTTGGCGGGTCGGTCAAGTGCGAAGGCTACACCGCGTACGAGATCAACTTCGGCGTGTGCGCATGGGTGGACTGCGGCGCCATCGGCGAGATCGTCCTCTGCGACTCCGACGCCACCACGGCCGGCAAGGCCCTGGTAGCGGCCCGGGGGCTTATGCCGAGTGTGACCGGAACGTTCCGCGGTACGCCTGCGGGGTGATGCTCAGCCGCTGGGCGAAGTGATGCCGCAGGGTGGCCGCGCTGCCGAAGCCGGCCCGCTCGGCGATCGTGTGCACGCCGAGGTCGGAGTCCTCGAGCAGCCGGCGGGCGAGCAGTAGCCGCTGATTGGTGAGCCAGTCGTGCGGGGTCGCGCCGGTCTCGTTGCGGAACTTGCGGACGAACGTGCGCGGCGCCATGTGGGCGAACTCGGCCATCGTGTCGACGGTGTGCGGCTGGTCCAGCGTGCCGAGCAGGTGGGTGAGCACCGGTTGCAGCGTCTCGCACTGAACCGGTTGCAGCGGGGTCTCGATGAACTGCGCCTGGCCGCCGTCCCGGTGCGGCGGCACGACCAACCGCCGGGCCAGGGCGGTGGCGATCGCGGTGCCGTGCTCCTGGCGTACGAGATGCAGCCCGGCATCCAGGCTCGCGGCGGTGCCCGCGCTGGTCAGGATCTTGCCGTCCTGGACGTAGAGCACGTCGGGGTCGACCTTGGCGGCCGGGTAGCGCTGGGCCAGTTCGTCGGTGTGCCGCCAGTGGGTCGTGCAGCGGCGCCCGTCGAGCAGGCCGGCCTCGCCCAGCGCGAACGCGCCGGTGCACACGCTCATCACCCAGGCGCCCCGCTCGTACGCCCGGCGCAGCGCCCCGATCACCTCGGGGGCCACCGCGTAGCCGTTGTGGTAGTAGCGCGCGACGGCGACCAGGTCTGCCTCCTCGACCCGGGACAGGTCGTTCTGGACGCTGATGGCGAAGCCGGTGTGGGTGGGCACCGGGCGCCCGTCGAGCGAGCAGACGGCGAAGTCGTATGTGGGCAGACCCTCGTCGCTGCGGTCATATCCGAACAGCTCGCAGAGCACGCCCAGCTCGAAGGCCGCGACCTCGGGGAGGGCGATCACGGCCACGTTACGCAGCATGTGACACAGGTTACGGCGGGTTGGCAGGATATTTAATGTATATGGCATTTCTGCCGCTTTCGGCCACAGCCGATCGGGCGAAGACTTGTCGTCATGGCACTCGGCGTACTGGTCCTTTTCCTGTTCATCACCCTCGCATCGATGGCCGGCAAGGTCGCCTTCCTGGCCGAAGGGCTCGCAGATCTGATTACCGCAAAAATCTTTTCACCGCTGCTACGCCGGGAGGCCGAACGCGGGCGGGAAGCCAACAGCCGATACCGCCCAGGCATGGCCCCTTACCGGGCCCGGCCCGGTCCCGTACGCGATAAGCGTTGCGGGCAGGGGCGATGCGGCCAGGTCGATCGCACCGTTTTCATGGGAGGGGGAGCCGATGCCAGCAGAGTCTGAGAGTTTCGGTAACTCCGGCGCCGCACTGCCCCGCCTGCCGGCCGTGCTTGCCGCGGCGCTGGACGCCTATCTCGCGTTTGACGCCACCGGGCGGGTGATCGCCTGGAACCCCGCTGCGGAGACCACGTTTGGCTACACCTCAGCGCAGGCGTGCGGCCGGTCCGTGGTGGAGCTGATCATGCATCCAGAAATGCGGGCCGCCGGCCGGGCCGAAATCGCGGCACTGGCCAGCGGGCTGCCCGGGCAGACGCGGGACCGGCGGCTGCAGTGGGCCGCCTGGCACGCCAACGGTCACGAGGTCCCGATCGAGATGACAATGATTGCCACCGACGAGCCCACCGGCCGGGTGTTTCACGTCTTCGCCCACGACATCACCACCGCCCAGCGAGCCGGCCGGTTCGCCGCCACCGAAGCCGCCGTCATCCGCGGCCTGGCCGAAGCCGACTCCAGCACCACCGCCGCGGCCCGGGTTGTCGAGGCTCTCGGCGTCAGGATGGGCTGGCCGGTCACCGAGCTGTGGGTCGTCGACGACGACCGGCAACTGCTGAACTGCGCCGCCCGTTACGCCCATCCCGGCCGGCGGCTGCACGACTTCGCCGTCGACACCGTGGAGCCCGGCATCACGCTGCCCGGCCGGGTATGCGAAGACGGCACGGCGCACTGGATACCCAACCTGGGCGCTGACACCGAATCTCCACGCAGCCGGGCCGCCGCCCGGATCGGACTACGTGTCGCCATCGGCGTCCCGTTGTGCGCGGCCGGCCATGTCATCGGCGCGCTGTGCGTCTACGGGGACCGCGTCGAAGACCCGGAAGACACCCTGCTGGGCCTGTTCAGCGGCCTCGCCGCCCAGATCGGGCAGTACGTGGAACGGCGCCGCGCCGAAGAACTCGCCATCGAACTGGCCCGTACCAAGGACGAGTTCCTCGCCATGGTTACCCACGAACTACGCAACCCGCTCGCCGCGATCACCGGCACCGTCACTCTCCTGCAAGAGGAATTCGACGACCTTACCCACGACGAACAACGGCACTACCTGCGCATCGTCACCCGTAACGCCGAACGGCTGTCAGTCATGGCCGACGATCTGCTCGACCTGGCCCGGCTGGAGTCCGGGCACCTCGCCATCAACCCCACCAGCACCGATCTGTGCGCCATCATCCGGCAAGTGGTGGACGCCGCCGCCTCACCAGCCGCCGGCAAAGGCCTCACCATCACCACACAGCTGCCTGAACAGCTCGAGTTGCACGCCGACCCGGACCGGCTACGCCAAGTCGCCGACAACCTGGTGTCGAACGCCGTCAAGTACACGCCGGCTTACGGAACGATCACCATTACCGCCGCCCTCGACGACACCGGCCGGACCATCACCTGGTCCGTCGCCGACACCGGTATCGGGATTCCCGCCGCTGAACGACCCCGCCTCTTCCGCCGTTTCTACCGCGCCTCCAGCGCGCTCGACCGATGTATTCCCGGCACCGGTCTCGGCCTGGTCATCGCCCGCACCATCATCGAACGCCACCAAGGCACCATCACCCTTAACGACCACGACGGCCCCGGCACCACCTTCACCATCGAACTCCCGGTCAAGCCGAGATCGGAGTGACTGTAAACGGCGCCCGGCGACCTCGTCGAGGGTGAATCCGAGACGCCGCGCCGCCTTGATAACCCGCAGGACGGTGACCGCCTCAGCCGGATGCGGGCGGTGCCCGCCCAGGCTGAGGCCGGGCTTGTCGGACAGGTCACGGCGCTCGATTATCGCAGCGTCTGCAGGCTGCGAACAGTACAGCCATAGCTGTACTGTTCGGGTGTGCGGACGTTGACTCACGGCGCGGTGCTGGCCCGGTTCGGGCACGCCATCTCGGATCCGACCCGGGCGCGGCTGCTCCTGGCGCTGCTCGACGGTCCGGGATATCCGGCGCAGCTGGCCGAGTTGCTCGGCGCGACCCGGCAGAACGTGTCGAACCACCTGACCTGCCTGCGCGGCTGCGGCCTGGTCGTGGCCGTCCCGGAAGGTAGGCGGGTCCGCTACGAACTCGCCGACCCCCGGCTGGCCCACACCCTGGGTGACCTGCTGGGCGTGGTGCTCGCCGTGGATCCCGACGCCTGCCCGGACTCCGCGACGATGGGCTGCTGCTGATGACCGGACCGCTGATCCAGATCACCCCGGCCGGCCCGTCGCCGCAACGCCGGACCGCGCTGCACCGGCGAGTGCGTCTGCTGGTCGCCGCGACCATCACCTACAACGTCAACGAGGCAGTCGTCGCGATCACCGCGGGCACCGTCGCCTCCTCGACCGCGCTGATCGGCTTCGGCCTGTACTCGGTGATCGAGGTGTCCTCGGCCGCGGCGGTGGCCTGGCAGTTCACCGGTAAAGATCCGCAGCGGCGGGAGAGGGCCGCGCTGCGTGTCATCGCGGTCTCATTCTTCGCCCTGGCCGTGTACGTGAGCGTCGAGTCGATCCGGGCACTGGTCGGCGGCGCGGAGGCCGAGCACTCCGGCGTGGGCCTGATTCTGGCCGCCCTCTCGCTGGCGATCATGCCTGGCCTGTCGTACGCCCAGCGGCGGGCGGGCCGCGAACTCGGCTCCCGTTCGGCCGTCGCCGACTCCAAGCAGACCCTGCTGTGCACGTACCTCTCTGCGGTCCTGCTGGTGGGCCTGGCAGTCAACAGCCTGTTCGGCTGGTCCTGGGCCGACCCGGTCGCCGCCCTCGTCATCGGGTCCGTAGTCGCGGTCAAGGAAGGCCGCGAGGCCTGGCGCGGCGACGCCTGCTGCGCACTGGCACCGCGACGGAGACGGCGCCGGAGAGTCCGGATGCCTGCGGTTGTGCACCCGGCTGCGACTGCTTGCGGCAGCGCTCGGACCTGATGCCGCTGCCCTTCCGGCATGCGGGATCAGGCAGGCGGGAGCAGATCTGCGAGCAGGACCTCGATCCGCGTACGGATCTCGTCGCGGATCGGGCGGACGGCGTCGACGCCCTTGCCGGCCGGGTCCTCGAGCTTCCAGTCCTCGTAGCGTTTGCCGGGGAAGACGGGGCAGGCGTCACCGCAGCCCATCGTGATGATCACGTCGGGCTCCAGGGCTCCTTCCCAGGTCAGCTTGGTGGGGGTCTGGCCGGTGATGTCGATGCCGACCTCTTTCATGGCCTCGACCGCTGCAGGGTTGATCGTCTCGGCGGGGGCGGAGCCGGCGGAGCGGACTTCGACGCGATCGCCGGCGAGGTGGCGCAGCCATCCGGCGGCCATCTGGGAGCGGCCGGCGTTGTGAACGCAGACGAACAGGACGGTGGGCTTTGTGGTGCTCATGAGTGTCACTTTCTCGAGGGATGAATCTCAGAGGGCACGGCTGGGCTCGACGACGACATCGTCGGCGGCATCACCGGCCGTCGGGTAAAGGGCGAGCAGAACTCCGACGCCGATGACCAGGCCGGCTATCTGTGCGATGACGAAGCCGGGCACCGAGGTCGGGGCGATGCCGGCGAAGGTGTCGGTGAAGGCGCGGCCGATGGTGACGGCCGGGTTGGCGAAGCTGGTGCTGCTGGTGAACCAGTAGGCGGCGCCGATGTAGGCGCCGACCGCGGCCGGGGCGACGGCGGCGCGCCCGGATCGGGCGAGGGCGAAGATCAGTAGAAGCAGGCCGACGACGGCGACGATTTCGCCGAGCCACAGGTTGCCGGCGGTGCGGTCCTTGGTCGACATGGTGACGGGTGCCAGGTTGAACATCAGGTTGGCCAGGATCGATCCGGCGATCGCTCCGAGGGTTTGCGCTACGGCGTACCCGCCAAGGTCTTTGATCTTCAGGCCGGTGCCGGTCCGGCGGCCGAGGAACCAGTCGGCGGCGGAGACGATCGGGTTGAAGTGGGCGCCGGAGATCGGGCCGAAGGTGAGGATCAGCGCGCCGAGGGCGAATGCGGTGGCGACTGAGTTCTCGAGTAGTTGCAGGCCGACGTCGTTCGGGGACAGTTGGACCGCCATGATGCCGGAGCCGACGACGGCGGTGACCAGCAGCATCGTGCCGAGCAACTCGGCGAGCAGGCGCCGCCACAGGGTGATCTGGTACATGGGTTGAAATGGCTCCGGTTCCGTTGGCGGGGATGTCACTGGGCGGCTGGGGTCAGCCGTGGTCGGCTCCGGTGTGGATGGCGGGGGCGATCCGGTCGATGCGGTCGGCCAGGTCGGTGTAGGCGGCCTCGAACGCCTCGTCGGTGTCGACGCGGGCGGGGTCGGGCACGGACCAGTGCAGGCGCGGGCGGATCGGGCCGGTGAGGTCTTCGTGGGCGTTGTCGCAGACCGCGATGATCAGGTCGCCCTCGCCGAGGATGTCGTCGACATGGTTGGTGCCGGTGGGGTCGAGGGCGAGGCCGTGTTCGTGGGCGACCCGGACCGCCCGTGGATGCACCCGTGGGGCGGGGGCGGTGCCGGCGGAGGCGACCTCGCCGCCGATGCGGTCACGCCACAGCGCGGCGGCCAGCTGGGAGCGGGCCGAGTTGTGGGTGCAGACGAACACCACCCGCTCCGCGCTCTCCAGGTTTGGTGTGGTGAGCGATGACAGCACGCCAGTGACCAGCCGCAGGTAGGTGCGGCGGCGGTCGCCCTCAGACCTGGTGCGCGCGAGCAGGCCCGCTTCCTGGAGGACCTTGACGTGGTGGGCGACCAGATTGGTGGGCATGGCGAGGTCGGCGGCGATCTCGCCGGGGGAGGCGTCGCCGAGGATGAGCGCGTCGACGATGGCGAGGCGGGCGGGGTCGCCGAGGGCCGCGTGCACCCGGGCCCGCGCCGTCAGCGACAAAGAATCAGCGTTCATTGACTCAATGATTGCTGAGGTAAAAGTGATCTGGCAAGCGAACGTCGGTTGAACGGGTTGAGTGTGGCTTCCCAAGGCGACAGGGCGCCCACCACTGCCACCCGAGCGAAACGCCGGCGGGGTGCGTCAGGTGAGCAGGCTGGCCAATTGCCGCATCATGTCCGGCCGGGCGCGGTAGTACACCCAACTGCCGCGCCGTTCGGCGTCGACCAGGCCGGCCCGGAGCGATCCTCGCCGTCACCGCGTTCGGGATCGGCTTCGGCATCGTCAGCCTCGCCACCCCGCAGCTTCTCGCCGACCGGTACGGCACCGGCGCGTACGCCGGCATCGCCGGCACTCTCGCCGCGTTCGTCACCCTCGCCAAAGCCGGCGCACCCCTGGCCGCGGCCCTTCTGCTCACCGCTACCGGCGGCTACCTGACCGTCTTGCTCAGCACCAGTGCCGCCAGCCTGATCGCCGTCGCCGGGATCCTCGCCCACGCCGACACCCCACGGCCCGCCCACACCGCACCCGGCACCGCCCAGCTCGGCTGAACGGGCCTGCTACGCCTCCGCAACCGGCTTCGACAGCTGCTCGCGGAACCAGGACCCGCCGCGTGGCGTCACACCCCCATGTCACGCCGTCTGATCATGTGCGCAGCCCTCGTCTTCATCGCTCCGCTAGCCAGCTGCACGGCGGCTCCCAGTGCGCGGCCCGCGGCGTCCCCGTCCACCGGCGCCGCGATGCGCCTGGTGGCGTTCGACTCGTGCGATCAGCTGATCGCCGATCTGCGTCGGGCGGCGAAGGCCAGCGTCGGACCATATGGCTTCGGCGGCGGGCCCGAACTTCTCGACGACTCTGTCCGGACCGTGGAGGGCTCCGCGAGCAAGCTGGACAGCGCCCCAGGGCCGGCCTTCTCCGGCACCAACGTGCACGAGTCGGAGGCGGACGAGCCCGACCTGGTCAAGACCGACGGCCGACGGATCGTCACCGTCAGCCAGGGTGTGCTGCGCGTGGTGGACGTGGCCACCCGCAAGGAAACCGGCAGGGTTGACCTGGGTGTCCAGCACGCCGGTCAACTCCAGTTGCTGCTCACCGGCGACTCCGTCCTCGTGCTGGTGCCGGCCGGTTACCAGCGCAGCTTCGTCGTCGGCGAGAAGGTCGAGATCGCCGAGGGTCCCCAGTTGTTGCGCGTCGACCTGTCCGGCCCGCCGAAGGTCGTCAGCCGGTACCAGGGTGAGGGCGAGCTGGTCGACGCCCGGATGACCGGTGCCACCGCGCGGATCGTGCTCCGCACGACGCCGCGGATCCAGTTTCCCGACTTGCCCACCATCTCGGACGAGAAGCGGCGGATCGCCGAGAACCGCGACGCGATCGACCGCGCCCCCGCGGATGTCTGGCTGCCCGGCTGGCAGGTGACCGACGGTGCGGTGACTACCACCGGCAGGGTCGACTGCGGTCGGGTCAGTCGGCCCACTGACTATTCGGGCGGCTCGCTCGTCAGCATCCTGACCTTCGACCTGGCCCGGCCCGCCCTCGGCAGCGGCGACCCGGTCGCCGTCGTCGCCGACGGCGACACCGTGTATGCCACGGCGAACAGCCTCTACCTGGCTAGTGACCAGCGCTGGCGCTTCGACCGCTTCGCCGGCCGGGCGGCGAAGCCGGTACGCCAGGAGACGGACCTCTACAAGTTCGCGCTTGAGGGAAGCCAGCCGCCGGTCTACCGGGCGGCCGGGACCGTACCGGGCTTTCTGATCAACCAGTACGCATTGTCTGAATGGGAGAGTCGTCTTCGGGTCGCCACCACCGATTCGAAGACCGACCGGTCCGCGGTGCGGGTGCTGACCGAACAGAACGGCGAACTCGCGCAGATGGGCATCGTCGACGGGCTCGGCAAGGGCGAGCGGATCTACTCCGTCCGTTTCCTCGGCAACCGTGGCTACGTCGTCACGTTCCGGCAGACCGATCCGCTGTACAGTTTGGACCTCAGCGATCCGGGGAAGCCTGCGGTAACCGGCGAACTCAAGATCACCGGCTACTCCGCCCACCTGCAACCCGTCGGCGCGGACCGGCTGATCGGCATCGGGCAGGAGGCGGACGGCGACGGCCGGACCCAGGGTACCCAGGTGTCGCTCTTCGACGTCTCGGACCCGACGAAGCCCCGGCGGCTGGCGCGGTACCAGGTCCCCGGGGCCTACTCCGAGGCCGAGTACGACCCGCACGCCCTGCTCTGGTGGCCCGCTGCGAACCTCCTGGTCACACCGGTGTCGTCCTGGAACGGACAGGACTCGCAGAGCGTGGCCCTCGTGCTGCGGGTGACCGACGACATCAGGTTGGCCGACGAGGTCTCCCAGCCCGCGGCGAAGGGCTACCCGTCGATGATTCAGCGTTCACTGGTCGCCGGGAACGTCCTGTGGACGCTGTCGGACTCCGGCTTGCAGGCCTCCCATCTATCCACGATGGACCAACTGGCTTGGCTGCCCAACTAGAAATTGGCGCTGTGGACCGACCGAAAGTCTGATCGGGCCCGTTGCCGCCTGGGTGGGTCCATGCCGGTGACCTTGGGCTGGAAGGAGCCGGGACGCAGGTTGGTCGGGGTGTAGTCGGGGCGCACCGTTGGTCAGCGGCAGCCCGTCGCCCGGGCTGTCGCCGGCGCTCTCGCACTTCCTTGCGGCCGGGCGCCGTCACGCGGACCACGCCCGCGTCGGTGCTCAGGGCCGAGTTCGGCACCACCGTGAAGGAGCTGGCGCACGGGACACGCCATTCCAGGGTCAGTGCCTGCCCGCCACCGCGTTCGAAGTGGTCGATGCGCAGCGCGTGGATGCCGGCCGCCAGATTGACCGCGCCCTCCTTGGCCGTCGCTCCGTGCAGGCCGTCGTGGTTGATCACCAGTTGGTCGGCCACGCTCAGGCGGGAGCCGTCATCACTGGTCAGGCGGAACGTGTAGGTGCCGGCGGCCGGGACGGTGACGTTGCCGAGCACCTGCGCGACGAAGTTGTCCTCGATGCCGAAGTCGCCGCCGCTCCAGTTGATTGTCGGCATCAGCTTGTCGATGTTCGGGGTCTGGGCGGGCTTCAAGGTGCAGATCTTGTCCAGTGGGTTCTGTACATCGAAGACCCGCAAGGTCACGCCCGGTTCCTGCGGAGGTGGCGCGGCCTGGGCGGGTGCGGAGACGAAAGGCCAGTGATTGCTGCTATGCCGAGGATCGTGAGCCGTATGAGCATCCGTGCTCCTCAATGAGAGGCGATGTGGCGGACGTCACGGTAGGACTTCTTTCGTGTGGCATTCCCGATCCTCGGAGGGCAACTACCGAACGTTCATCGATACGCGTGATAGTTAGGTATCCATGTCGGATTCTGTCGATTGATACTTGACAACATCCATCGATGTGCCAGAGCCCTGCCAGAGCCGTGTCAGGGTTGGTGACCTGGTGGTGCGCGGCGGATCAGCTCCGCAGGTAGGCCAGCACGGCGAGTACCCGCCGATGGCCGTCGGTCGTGGTCGGTAAGTCGAGCTTGCTGAAGATGTTGCCGATGTGCTTGTTGACCGCCGCGTCCGTCACGTGCAGGCACTTGCCGATCGTGTCGTTGGAGCGGCCCTGTGCCATCAGCGCCAGGACCTCAAGTTCGCGGGCGGTCAGCCGCTGCCTCGGATCGGGCCGTCGGCTGATCAACTGGCGGACCACCTCGGGATCGATGATCGTCTGCCCGGCCGAGACCTGTTCCACCGCGGTATTGAACTCCACGACCGCGCCGACCCGGTCCTTCAGGAGGTAGCCGACGCCATCGCCGTCGTCGGAGTCCAGCAACTGCGCCGCGTACGACTGGTCAACGTACTGGCTGAGGACCAGTACGGGCAGGCCGGGGAAGGACCGGCGCAGCCGTACGGCCGCCCGGAGCCCATCGTTGGTGTTGCCCGGCGGCATCCGGACGTCGGTGATGATGATGTCCGGAAGTCGGGCGTGGACGGCCTCGGTGAGCGCGTCGGCGTCCGCCACCGCGTCGATGACGTCGTGCCCGAACCGGCCGAGGATGCTCACCAGGCCCTCGCGAAGGAGCGCGGAGTCTTCGGCCAGGGTCACCCGAAGGGGCATGGAATCTCCATCAGTACGAGAGTCGGACCGCCGGGTGGGCTGGACATCCGCATGCGCCCGTGCAACACCGCGAGCCGGTCCGCCAATCCGGTCAACCCAGTGCCGGCGGAGGCGTCCGCGCCGCCCACGCCGTTGTCCCTGACCTCCAGGACGAGGATGTCGGCGTGGTGCCGCCCGACCAGGTCGACCCGGGTAGCGTGGCTGTGTTTGGCCACGTTGGCCAGTGCCTCGGTGATGGCATAGTAGGCGGCCGTCTCGATCTGCGGTGGGAGCCGCCTGGCGAGTTGCAGGTCGACCGAGATCGGGACCGGAAATCGGCTGGCCGCCTCCTCGACCGCGGCTATCAGCCCGTTGTCGGTGAGTACTTGCGGGTTCAGCCCGCGGACCAGGTGGCGCAGATCGGCCAATGCCAGGGTGAGCTGTTCCTGCGCCGAATCGATATGCCCGTGGAGCGGGGACTCGTCAGGTATGTCGAGGGTCATGAGGCCCAGCGTCATGCTGAGCGAGACGAGCCGCTGCTGGGCGCCGTCATGCAGGTCGCGTTCAATGCGGGCCCGTTCGGCCTCGAACGCGTCGAGCAGCCGTGCCCGCGACTTGCTGATCTCTCTCAGGTCCGGGTCGAGTTCGGTGTCTCGGGGCGCGAGAATGATCCGGCACAGGGTTGCGCGGGCGCCCGCCCAGGCTGTCAGCGAATAGGGTGCGGCGAGCAGCAGCAGAACACCGAGCACGCCCCAGGGCCAGGTGACAGGGTCCCTGATCGGCGCTTCGATGAGTACCGCCGGCACCACGATGGCGAGGCCCAGCACCGCGAGGTCGACCCACCAGAGCGCGGTCAAGGAGACCACCATCAGGATCAGCTCACGCCAGGTCGCCGACTCCTTCAGGCGGGTACGCAACCATGCCCGGAGCCCTGGCTCCGTCGGCGGCCAATGCGGATTCTGGGTGCCGTCCAGATCCACGAGTCGCAGCCGCCAGCGTTCCAGGCGCGCGAAGGGCAGTCCCATCAGCACGGCGGCCAGTAGCAGCACGGCCCCGACGGCCACGACGGCGGTCACGACGCCGACGGCGACCGCTGTGGCAAACAACATCATGGTCAGGGCGCCGGTGAGCACACCCGAGATCAGGTAGAGCAGGGCTCGCCAGGGCCAGGCCGAGGTGAGGAATCCGATTGGTTCCAGCGCCATCGCCTGCCAGGCGGTTCGGCTTGGCATCGCGCCGAGGCTTCGCACGAAGCCACGGTAGGTCATCGATCGATCCCGGCGCGGTAGTGCGGGCTCTACCTTAAAGACTATTTTCCGGGTCAGTGCGCTCGCGAGCGCCACCACGGTCGAATCGAAGGCATGACTGCGACTCGAGATTCGTCCTTGAGGGCGGTGGTGGAACTCCGTGCCGTGCACAAGGTCTATCACCGGGGATCCCAGGCGGTGCAGGCGCTGGACGGCGTGTCCATCCGCTTCGTGAAGGGCACCTTCACCGCGATCATGGGCCCCTCCGGATCCGGCAAGTCCACCCTGTTGCACTGCGCCGCCGGCCTGGACGAGCCCAGTTCGGGGCAGATCTTCGTCGTCGGCGAGGAAATCAGCGGGATGGACGAGCACCGGAGAACGGCCTTGCGGCGGGATCGGGTGGGTTTCGTGTTCCAGGCTTTCAACCTGGTGGCGTCTTTGACCGCAGCGCAGAACGTGGAGCTGCCGCTGCGCTTCGCCGGCCGACGTCCCGACCCCGCCGAGGTGATCCGCGCACTGGCCGCGGTCGGGCTCGGCGAGCGCACAGCGCATCGGCCGAGCGAGCTCTCCGGCGGTCAGCAGCAGCGGGTCGCCTTGGCCCGTGCGCTGATCACCCGGCCCGACGTGCTGTTCGCCGACGAGCCGACCGGCGCACTCGATACCCAGACCTCGCGCGAGGTGCTGGCGCTGTTGCGCCTGTTGGTCGACCAGCAGGCGCAGACCATCCTCATGGTCACCCACGATCCGGTCGCCGCGTCGTACGCCGATGTGGTGATCTTTCTCAAGGACGGCCGGATCGCCGACCGCATGGAGCTCGACCAGGCCGACGGGTCGAAGCCCAGCCGGATCGCCGCCCAGATGGCCCGGCTGGAGGCATGATGCTCGCTGCCGCCAACATCCGTGAACACTGGCGCGCTTTTCTCGCCACCGTCCTCGCCGTCATCGTCGGAGTCGGCCTGATCGCCGTCACCCTCATCCTCTACGACTCGATCCAGCCAAGGCTGCAGCCGCGTGTGGCCAACGCCGCGGTGCTGGTGGTGTCGAACCAGGCGGTGAACCAGGTCGGCGGTATCGGAGACCGCGTGCCGTGGAGCGAGAGCGAAGCCGGTGACCTGGTCCAGCAGCTCGAGGGAATCGGCGGCGTCGAGGCTGCGATCATCGATCGCAACTTCTACGCCCAGGCCTTCGCCGACGACGAGCCGGTAACCGACGAAGCCGCGATGGAGGCCGGACACGGCTGGTCCAGCATCCGCCTGGCGCCGTACGAGCTCACCTCCGGCCGAGCGCCGGCCTCCGACAGCGAGGTGGTGGTCGGCACTGACCTGGGCGTGGCCACCGGATCCGCGATCCTGATCGGCCACACCGACGGCGTGCACACCTACACGGTGAGCGGCACGACGGACGGCCATGGCTTCTACTTCACCGACGCCGAGGCTGCCCGGCGAGACACTGGGGTGACTACCATCGGGCTGCTGGTGTCACGGAGTTCCTCCGCCCGGGCCGTCACCGAAGGGGCTGGCAGCATCGTAGGTGACGGCGGCTCTGCGCTGGCAGGTGACGCCCGTGGCGTCGTGGAGCCGGGATACATCACCCACAAGCGGTTCCTGGGCGCTCAGCTGATGGGCGCGATGGCGATCATGGTTCTGTTCACCACACTGTTCGTGGTTGCCGCCACCCTGGCCCTAGCCGCGACGCAGCGCCGCCGCGAGATCGGGCTGCTGCGCACGATTGGTGCCGACCCGCGCCAGATCCGCCGGATGGTGCTCGGCGAAGCGGTCATCATCGGCCTGCTCGGCTCGACGGGCGGCTGTCTGGCTGGCATCCTCGCCGCGCCCGCCATGCTCGCGTCGCTGAATCGGCTCGGCGTCACCCCGCCCGACTCCCGAATGACCATCTCGGCGTGGCCTTTGCTGGCCGCCACCGCGATCGGCGCCGGAGTCGCCGTGCTGGGCGCCTGCGTGACCAGCCGCTCGGCCGCCCGGGTGGCGCCGATCGAAGCACTGCTCGACGCCGCGACGGAGCAGCGCCCGATGAGCCGGGGCAGGTGGATCGCAGGACTGGCGATGCTTGGGCTCGGTGTCGTCCTGGCCTTCATGACCGCGGTCGGTGGCGCAGACCGCCGCCTCAACCTGGCGATCGCGACGTCGATGTGCCTGATCGCCGCCGTGGCTCTGCTGGCGCCGATCGTCATCGGTCCGATCGCACGCCTGGCGACGGCGCCGTTCGCCCGTTGGTCGTCCAGCGCGGGCTCGATGCTCACCCAGGCCGAGCTGCTCACCGCGACCCGGCGAGCCGCTTCCACCGCGGCTCCGGTCATCGTCGCGGTCGGCTTCGCCGTCCTGATCAGTGGCCTGGTCGACACCATGCGGATGGCCTACCCCGCCGAGGTCACCCGGCAACTGGCCGGGCAGGTGCTCATCGACCCCGGCAACGCGCCCGGGCTCAGCGACGCGGTGATCCGGGAGAACCCGGCCGGCCGGGCGCCGCTGCCGACCCGATTGTTCGTGACCCCGCCTGGTGGCGACATCACCGTGATCGACGGGGTCGGATCGCAGGATCCGCGCTGGTCGCGGCCAGGCGAGGCGACTCTGGACACGACCATGGCGAAGCTTCTGAAGGTTCAGGCCGGCTCGACGGTAACCGTCCGGTTCGCCGACGGCCTCAGCGCCCGGTTGCGGGTCGCCCAGGTGCTGCCGCCCGACGAGAAGCGGGGTTCACTCGTGCTGTCCCGGGATACGGTCCGCCGACACGACCCGACGGCTCTGACCGACAACCTCTTCATGGCCGCAGATCTGGCGCCGGATCACCTCAGCGCAGGAGCAAGGCTGCAGGACGCCGAGCAGTTCGCGTTGCAGGACTACAACACCGATGCCAAGCTGACCGAGAGCCTGGCCACGATGCTCACGGTGGTCTCGGTCGGCTTCAGCGGCCTAGCAGTGGCCAACAGCATGGCCATGGCGGGATACGGGCGGCGCACCGATTTCGTGGTGATGAAGTCGGTCGGAGGCACCCGACGGCAGTTGCTCGGCTTAGCGGTCGGCGAGACCTGGCTGCTGGTGATGATCGGCTCGATGCTAGGTCTCATCGCCACCCTGCCAGCACTGGCCGGCGTCGCCTCGGGCCTCAGCGCGGAGACCGGGACCCGGGTGACGATGCACCTCAACCGCGGCACCCTGACCTGGGCCATTCTCGGCAGCCTAGCCATTGCGACGGCCGCGAGCGCCCTTGTCACCTGGACCGTGGCGCGTCCACGCATCAGATGACCAAGGCCCTCCGCCGCAGCCAGCGGACGTACAGATCGGTGGTGTGGGTGCGGCGTGGCCGACGGCCGACGATTCCGGCCACGGGGTCGCGCCGTAACGCTGACGTTCTTCGTCCAAGAGCCGCACGAGGCGCAGCGCCGGTCTGATATGGATGATCATGTTCGCGGTGTGGTGATCTTGGACTCGGGGTTCTGCTGCCGCATCTCGCGGCGCTGCGGATCAATCAGGTACGTGCCGGAGGACGGTCGATCTGGCTGGACACCGACGTTCTAGCTGGTGAAGCGCAGTGTCCAGGCTGTGGAGGTTGGTCAGTACAGGTGCACAGCCGGTGCTGGCGGATCCTGGCGGACTCAGCGATCGGCGGTCAACAGACGCTGGTCAAGGTACGTGTTCGGCGGTTCTTCTGCGACGACACCGTCTGTTCCCGGCGGACCTTCGCCGAGCAGGTGCCCGGTGTCACCACGCCATACGCGCGGCGGACTCCACTGCTACGGGGCCTTCTGGAAAGATCGCCCTGGCCTTGGGCGGTCGGCCGGGCGCACGGATGACACGGCTTCTGGCTGCCGAAGTGTCACGCACGACCCTGTTACGGCTGGTCCGCGCCTTGCCGGTGCCTGAGGCAGGAGTCGTGACCGTGGTCGGTGTTGATGATTTGGCGTTCCGCAGCGGACCGGCCGGCCCGTCGACGAGGGACAAACCTCGATGGCAACCGACAATCGACGGGTGAAGCAGGACCTTCCGCCGTCTCGGAGGATTCGACGTGAAGTCGAGAGTCGAGCGGTGTTTATTCGAGCATGACCCGGCGGATCGTGGTGCGGTTCCGCGCGATCCACGAGGCGCTTCGCGCTCGCCAGGTGATGCCCCACAAGATCGGGTAGCCGTCGTCGGTGATCGCCGCGGTGCTGTCGATGGTCATGCCTTGGGCGACCGCCTCGTGGCGGGCGTTGTGGATCGCGACGTCGGCAAGTCGATCAACGAGTTCGTCTCGCGCGTTTCGGGGCAGGCCGTACCCGTCAACGATGGCTCGAGCGTGACGAGCCCTGGTGAGCGCATCGGGTAGGCCCTGCATCTCTGCGACGTCGTCGTCGACGAGCTGGGCGTTCAGCCACACCGTCTCGGCGAGTTCCCAGAGGCGATCCACCGGGCCGGCGAACTCCCAGTCGATGAAGGCGTCCGCCCGCCCGTGTTCGCCGACGATGTTCCACGGCCCAGGATCACAATGCCCGATCACCACGTCGTCACCGCCAAGCTGGCGCAGCCAGTTGACCTGCCACACGGCATCGGCGGGCGGCGTGAACGTCGCGGTGGCATCGTGCAGGCCACGCAGCAGCACCCCTACTCCACCTACGGCCTTGTCGGACCAGGCGTGCGGATGCGGAGACTCACCCGGAACAAAGCTGTACCCGTCGCCGACCACGCGCGGCGCGCCCGCGAAACCGACCTGCTCAAGATGCCTGAGCAAAGCGAACACCGCAGGAGTCCAAGGCCCGACCGTCTTGCGCACCACCCCATCGAGCAGAACCGCGTCCGCAACATGCGTGCCGGAGCCCCAAGTCCCGAGTTGCTCTGAAGATTCCACTCAGGTGCCCCTTCGTCGCTCATCGCCCCTAGACAGAGCGCAAGCATCACCATGATGCAGTCGGGTCACAAGCGATTTTGGCCGACCCTGACCGCGCCCGCTTGAGCCCGCCCGACCGGCATCGAAGCAGCGGCCTTGGGATGGTGTCGAAACTCATGGACACGAAATCCTCAGACGATTATGCGGTGCTGAGACTGACGTTCAACCGGTGTCCAAAGCAGTTCGGATCCCTTTGTCGAGCCCACTCCTCGGCGGCCGACTTCTGTGTTCGTGAGTTGCGGATCCGCCCTGGAGAGGGCCGGCTTGGCTGAGGGGAATCTTGTTGCCGGGTCGAGGATCGGCACATAGCGTGCCCGGGGTGACCGTTGAGGTGCCGTTCCGTCCGCTCGTCGTCGACCAGACGAACGTTTGCTACGCCCATGGGCCTGACTCGCGTCGGCGGGCCGGGGTGCCGGTGGGTCAGACGGTCGAGTTCAGCTGGGACGGCAGCGCCGTTTACCCGGGTACGTCGCGGAAGTTCTGGGTTCACGTGCCGGCTCAGTACGACCGGTCGCAGCCCGCGTCGCTGATCGTTTTCCTGGACGGACAGTGGTACCTCGATCCGCGGGGCGAGGTTCGCGGCGTGATCGTGTTGGACAATCTGATCCACAGCGGTGATATCCCGGTCACCATTGGTCTGTTCGTCGACCCCGGTGTCCTCGCGGACACGCAGGAGCCGAAGAACCGCAACGTCGAGTACGACGCCTTCGACGATCGCCTGGTCACCTTCCTGTTGACCGAGATAATCCCGCAGGTCGCGCAGCGCTACTCGATCACTGACGACCCCGACCGGTGGGGCATCTGCGGTGGCAGCAGCGGCGGGAACGGCGCCTTTACGGCTGCGTGGCAACGCCCGGACAAGTTCCGGCGGGTGATCTGCTGCTTGTCCAGCTTCGTACAGATGCCCACCGGAAACCCCTACCCGGAGTTGATCCCTACCGTCCCGCGCAAGCCGTTGCGCATCTTCATGCAGGCTGGCCACCGAGACCTGCACTGGAACGAGCCCGAACGAAACTGGCTCGCCAGCAACCTGCGCGTCGCAGCCGCGTTGGCCGAAGCCGGCTACGACTTCCGGCTCGTACTCGGCGACGGTGGCCACAGCCCCAACCATGCCGGTGTCTTTCTTCCGGACGCACTGCGCTGGCTGTTTGCCGCGCCCGAGAGGTGAGGAAGGACGCCCGTATTCACCTTCATGGTGCGCTGCGCGCTGCGGTCGCCGCCGTCAGCCGAGGTGGCATCAGCATCGCGGTGATCGACATCCGATCCGGCGCTCACCTGCATTTTGTTCGCCAGGTCGGATCCCACCTCCGCAGGATCGTCGCGTCACACCGTCGACCAACGATCAATCAGAGATGATCGATCACACTTCCGGTGCCAGAACCCCAAAGCCGCGGAGAAGAACCAGCGGAGCCGGCGGATGTCACCGCAGGTGCGGTAGGAGCCGCCTCGGGAGGCCTCCCGGACGCCGGTCACCACGTGGCGGGTGCCGCTCTCACGGATGCCTTGGGGAACTGAACCTGCCAGTCGGGGCGGTAACCGGCGGACACCACCCGAATGCGGAGGCGTTCGGACTCCTCGACGCATTCGACGACGACGCCGTCGGCCCGGTCGTGGACGATCTCGACGGTGGTGAAGGGAGCCGCCGGCCGCCCGCGTCGTCATGGCGGTCAGCGAGCGGTCGGTGCGACGGCTCCGAGCGCGGCGGAGACGTCCCGGGCCGCGGCGATGACCTCCGGTGCCCGCGCCTCCAGACCGGCCATGCCCATGTCCATGGCGAGGGTGGAGACGGAGATGCCACCGAGCACCTGCCCGGTGTGGTCGAAGACGGCCGCTCCCACGCAGCGGATGCCCGGCTCATTCTCCTCGTCGTCGACCGCGTAGCCGACGGCCCGGACCCGGGCCAGGTGGGTCAGCAGGTCTTCCTCACTGGTGAGGGTGCGGGGCGTGCGCGGGGCGAGGCCGGTGCGCCGGCAGATCGCCAGCACCTCCTCGTCGCTGAGTTCGGCCAGAATCGCCTTGCCGATGGCCGTGGTGTGCAGCGCGACGCCCATGCCGATGCGGGACGGCATCTGGTACGGCCGGCGTCCCTCCTGCTTGTCGACGTACACCGCCTCGTCGACGCTGCGGATCGCGAAGTGGGTGGTGAAGCCGGTGGTCTCGCGCAGGGCCAGCAGCGCGCCGGACGCCTGCCGGGCCGGGTCGAAACGGTGCATCACCCGGCCCGCCAGGGTGAGGATCCGCGGGCCGGGCTCGTAGGTGCCGAGCCCGTCGGGGCGGGCGAAACCCCACGTGACGAGCGCCTGGAGAATCCGGTGCACGGTCGACTTGGAGACGCCCGTCGCGACGGCGATGTCGGTCACGCGGTGGTGCTCGGCGAGTGCCTCGAGCACCGCCAGCGTCTTGTCGATGGAACTGCCTTCCCTGGCCACCGATTCAGCCTACTGGCAGCGGTTGGGCGGATCCGGCGAGGCGGTTACCGGGCAAGCCATCCGCCGTCGACGGCGAGCACATGACCATTGACGTAGTCGGCCGCGGCGGAGGCGAGGAAGACGACGGCGCCGGCCACGTCGTCCGGCCGGCCCCACCGCCCGGCCGGGATCCGCGATCGGATCTCCGGCTCGCGGACCGGGTCGGCGCGCAGTGCCGCGGTGTTGTCGGTCGAGATGTAGCCGGGAGCGATGGCATTGACCTGCATCCCTTCCGCGGCCCACTCGCAGGCCAGCGCCTTGGTCAGTCCGGCTACGCCGTGCTTGGCGGCGGTGTGGCCGGGAACCTGCACACCGCCCTGGAACGACAACATCGACGCGACCGAGATGATCTTCCCGCGGCGGCGGGCCAGCATGCGTACGCCGATCGCGCGGCTCAGCTGGAACACCGCGTCCAGGTTGACGTCCAGGACCGCGCGCCAGTCGTCGAGGGAGTGCTCGGCGGCCGGTACGCGCCGGATGATGCCCGCGTTGTTGACCAGGATGTCCACCTGGGGAAGGCCGGCCGCCGCCGCCGGGATGGCAGCGGTGTCGGACAGGTCGAACACCCGGCGCGTGGCGTCGCCGCCGGCCTCGCGGACGTCCTTCTCCACGCCGAAGAGGCCATCGGTGTGGCCGTGCAGCACCAGGTCGGCGCCGGCCCGGGCGAGCGCCACCGCCGTGGCCCGGCCGATTCCGCCGCGCGAGCCGGTCACCAGCACGGTACTGCCGTGGAGCGAGAACATCGACGGGGCCGGACCGGTCACCGCAGGTCGCCGATCGCGACCGGCTCCACATCGTCGTAGGCCTGGTTCTCGCCACCCATGGCCCAGACGAACGCGTAGCTGCGCGTGCCGAAACCGCAGTGCACCGACCAGTAGGGCGAGATCACCGCCTGCTCCGGCGCGACGATGAGGTTGCGGGTCGCGTCGGGCGGGCCCATCAGGTGCACCACCCGGTCGGACTCGGGCAGGTCGAAGTAGAAGTAGACCTCGGTACGGCGTTCGTGGGTGTGACACGGCATGGTGTTCCACATGCTGCCCGGTTCGAGCACCGTGACGCCGAGCACGAGCTGGCAGCTCTGGATGCCCTTGAGGTGGATGAACTTGTAGATGGTGCGCTCGTTGGAGCCGTCCCGGGAGCCGAGGCGTACCGCTTCCGCGTCGTCGAGCGTGGCCTTGACGGTTGGGTGGCTGGTGTGCGCCGGCGTGGACACGAGGTAGAACCGGCCGTCGAAGCTCACCTGCCGGGCGCCGCGCCCGACGTAGAGGACCTCCCTGGCGCCCAGTTCGTGCCGCACACCGTCGACGGTCACCGCGCCAGGTCCTCCGACGTTGACCACACCCAGTTCACGGCGCTCCAGAAAGTACGCCGAGCGCAACTCGCCGGGGCAGGGCAGCTCGGCGGGACCGGCCACGCCGCCCACCACGATGCGGTCCTCGTGGGAGTAGGTCAACCGCACCTCTTCTCCGGGCCGGAAGAGGTTTTCCACCAGGAACCGTTTCCGTAGCCGCTCGGTGTCCATACCGGCCAGCTGGTCGGGGGCCGTGGCGGGTCGTGACTCCATCAACGTTCCCTCGTATCCCGTTGCATAGGACAGATTGTCACTACATGGAATAGCCTGTCGGGGCGAGGCCCGTGGGCCGCGGGCCCGACAGGTTCAGGCCGCGGAGACCGGCTTGGCCTCCGGAGCCGGATCGGTGTCCAGCGAATCGATGAGCTCGTCGCGCGGCGCCGTGCGCTCCGGCTTGAGCAGGCCGATCGCCACGTAGAGCACCAGCGACGTGATCAGCGGGACCCCGACCACCATGGTCTGGCTGGTCTCCTCCAGCACCCACTTGATCACTGCCCAGACGCCGAGACCGGCGGCCCAGGACACCAGTGCCGCGGTCGGCCCGCTACGCCGGAACCAGGGCAGCAGCCCGAGCATGAGCGGGATCGAGATCGGGCCCATGGTCGCCGCGACCAGGTCGATGACGATCTTCAGGACCACGCCCTGACCCTCGGTGCTGATCGCGATCACCATGCTGATCGCCACGAACGAGAACGTGGTGACCCGGGCGAACGTCAGCGCGGCCTTCTCGCTGAGGTCGCGAACCCCGCGCACCAGCCTTGGAGCGATGTCACGGGTCACCACCGACGAGATCACGTTGGCGTCCGAGGACACCATCGCCATCGTGTGCGAGAAGAAGCCCGCCAGCACGAGACCGATCACGCCCGGGGGCAGCAGGGTCTTCGCCAGTTCGACGTACGCCTGTTCGGGGTTGGAGAGGCCGGGCACGATCAGCGGCGCGGCGAACATCGGCATGAACAGGATCAGCGGCCAGACCAGCCACAGGCCGCTGGACAGCAGTGCGGAGCGCTTGGCCGCCGAGCCGGACGGGGCGGCCATGTACCGCTGCGCCAGGTTCCACATGCCGCCGTTGTACTCGAAGGTCTTGATCAACAGCAGCGCCAGGAAGAACGTCAGGGTGTACGGCCCACTGAACGGATCGCCGTGCCCCTTCGGCAGGTCGTCCCACATCGTCCACAGCGTGGAGACGCCACCGAGATGGGCCATGAAGGCGAAGAACATGGCGATTCCGGCGACGCCCTGGATGACGAACTGGCCGAAGTCGGTGAGCACGTCGGCCCAGAGCCCGCCGAGGGTGATGTAGACGAGCGTGACCGCTCCGGTGATCAGAATGCCCCACAGGATCGGCACGCCGGCGAAACCCCGCAACAGTACGGAGATGGCCACCCACTTGGCGGCGATGTCCACCACCTTGAGCAGCGCGCCGCTGTAGGCCAGCGCCTGCTGGGTGGGGACGTTGTAGCGGCGGGCCAGGTACTCCAGCGGGGACGCCACGCCGTGCTTGGAGCGCAGCCGGTTCCAGCGGGCGGCGAAGATGAAGGCGCCGACGCCGACGCCGAGGCCGATGGTGAGGGCCCACCAGACGTACATGGCGAGCCCGTAGTTGTAGGCGACGGCCGCGAAGGCGACGAACATGATGGCGCTGTATCCGGACATGTGATGCGAGATCCCGGAGAGCCACCAGGGGATCATGCCCCTCGCGGTGAAGAAGTCGGCGACGTTGTGAACGCGGCTCTTGGCCCACAGGCCGATGCCGACCATGACCAGGAAATACCCGCCGAGTACTGACCAGTCGAGCGTGGTCACGTGCTCCCCCTCCAGTGTGTGGCGCGGGTTACAGGGACGGTTCGTTCCGTGGATGTTCTGCTACATGGAACAGCCTGTCAATACATGGAACACAAAGATGCAGATCAATGTGATTGCCTTGACAGTGTTCCGTGTGACAGAACAATGTTTCTGTCTATGGGATGCAGGGGGGTCAATACCCAACATCACCGTTGAACTGCTGTCCGGCCGCACGCTGGATCAGCGACGGCACTTCGCCGAGGCCGTCACCGCCGCCGCGGTCGACATCCTCAAAGCACGCCGAGCCGCGGTGCGCATCCGCTTCGACGAGATCGAGCGGGAGGACGTCGCCAACGGCGGAACCCTTGGAGTCCGACCGCACCTGACCGCCGTGGCTGCCGCGCCCTCGTGCCGGAGCCGCTCGGACAGCCCGGATGCCCCGCCATCGTCTCCAGGCGACGGCTACACCACTTACCGCAAGGTCACCAGGGAGCTCGAGCTGGCTTGCAGTTTGGCGCTGTTGCTGGCCTGGTGATCCGGCACGACGGGTGGCGAGTGAGCGTGAAGGTCGTCCCGTCGCCGGACGACGAACCGGCCACCACTCGGATCGCCCCCTACCCAACCGGGGCCTGCAACCCGAACACCTCGACGCGATCGATGCCTTCGTCTCGGACACGACCGTGCCGGCCACGGCTCTCCTCTCCGGCGATGCCATCGGCGCGCGACCATCCCGACTACGAGCCGATCATGCCGAGATAGGGGTGGATAGGCTGAGACGGCCGTCCACCTAGGAGTGAAAGATGCCGTTCGGGTTCGTGTTTCCGGTCGTCCTGCTCACGGTGGCCACCCTGGCCGTCCTCGTCCTGCCACGCCGGTCGCGGGTGCTCGGCGGGGTCGACATGTGGGCCGGCCTGGTCCTCAGCGAGCTGTCCCAGCTGGCGTTCTACCTGCTGGCGCTGACCACCGTGCTGACCGTCGCGGGCGGCGACATCACCTCGCCGGCCGGCTGGATCATGGTGGCCGTCGCGGTGCTCTGCCTGGTCGGCCTCGCTCTGATCTTCGCCCGTGGCCTGCGCGCCCGCGCGGTGGTCCGGGACTTCCTGCGCACCGCCGGGCTGGCCGCCCCGGAGCGCCGCTGGCCCTGGGCGCGGATCATGCTGACCCCGTTCCTGCGCCGCCGTGGCGACGTCGAGCACCTGCGCGGCCTGGACTACGGTCCGGGTGGCCGCCGCCAACAGCTCGACCTGTACCGGCACCGGTCCGCTCCGGCCGGCGCGCCGATCCTGATCCACTTCCACGGTGGCCACTTCGCGACCGGGCACAAGGACAGTCAGTCGCTGCCGCTGCTCTACCAGTTGGCCGCCGAGGGCTGGGTGTGCATCAGCGCGAACTACCGGCTCAAGCCGGAGTTCGGCTTCCACGATCACCTGAGCGACGCCAAACGGGTGATCGCCTGGGCCCGCGAGCACGGCCCGGAGCACGGCGGCGACCCGGCAACCGTGGTCGTCGCGGGCAGCTCGGCGGGCGCGCACCTGGCCGCGTTGTGCGCGCTGACCCCCGGCGACCCGCGCTTCCAGCCGGGCTTCGAGGCGGCCGACACCGGTGTGGCCGCCGCCGTCAGCCTGGGCGGTTATCTCGGTGAGCTGGACCGGGACCTGGACGTGCCGACCTCACCGGAGGGTTACCTGCGCCCGGACGCGCCGCCGTTCCTGATCGTGCACGGCGGCAACGACCTGACGATCCCGGCCGCGGCCGCCCGGGGGTTCGCGGAGCGTCTGGCGGCGGTCTCGACCAGCCCGGTGCACTTCCTCGAGCTGCCGTACGGCCAGCACACCTTCGACCTGTTCCACTCGCCGCGCTTCGAGGCGGTGATCGACGCCGTCGCCGCGTTCGGTGCCGCGACCAAGACCCCGGGTTGATCGGATTCGGTCGACCGGCCGGCAGTGGGGTCCCGCAACGGTCGTCTGGTGTGTCCAACCGTCAGATGCGCTCCAGTCAGCCCGGGTGACCGGCCAGTTCCAGCGCGTACCGCGGGAACCAACGGCCGGCCGGCGGTGAGCCGGCGGTGCAGGCGCCGTCGGACTCGCCCGGCCGCTTGATCCACAGGTACGCGTCGACGAGCGGATGCCCGGTCTCGACCGTCGGCGGCGTACCGAGGGCCCGGCCCGGCGGGTTGCACCAGTGCCCGTCGCCGGTGCCCATCTGCGCCGGCCCGTTGCCGTTGCGGCTGGTGTCGACGACGAAGTGCGCGCCGCCGAGCAGCCCCGACAGCGCCGTCCCGTACGCGATGTTGTCCGGCGTGCTCTCGAAGTTGGCGACGTTGAGCGCGAAGCCGTGCGCCCGGTCGATGCCCGCGGCCCGCAGGGCCGGCGCCATCCGGCCCGCCTCGACCCAGGTCGGGTTGCCAGCGTCGAGGTAGACCCGCACGCCCGGCACGGCACGGAACGCGTCGACGGCGACGCCGAGTAGCCGGTAGCGCTCGGCCGCCGCGGCCGCGGGAAGGCAGCCGTCGACGGCCTGCGCGACGGCGTCCGGCTCGAGCACGACGATCGCCCGATGGCCGGCGAGCGCCGCCGCGAGGGCGCCGACCCACCGCCGGTACGCGGCGGCGTCACGCGCGCCGCCGGCGGAGTGACCCGAGCAGTCGCGCTGGGGAAGGTAGTACACGGACAGCACCGGCACCTGGCCGGCCGCGCCGGCCTCGCGGACCAGGCGGCGGGCGCGGTCGGCGTACCCGGATGCCTCGTCGGCGAACCAGGTGGCCGTCGGCTGCTCGGCGATCCGGCGGATCGCCGCGGCCTCGCCGGTGCGTCCGGCGGCCTCGAGGCCGCGCAGGTGATCTACGGCCAGCCCGGTGCGCTCGACGAACAGCGGCCAGCCGGCCAGCCGACCGGTCGGGGCGGCATCGGAACCCCTCGCATCCGGTGTCGCCCCGCCGGTCCCCGCCCGGTCCGTCGCGTCCCCCTTCGCGACGAACCAGGCGGCTGCGCCGAGCAGCAGCACGGCGCAGAGTGCGGCCGCCACCAGGAGTGGGCGGCGGCCGCGTGGCCGCACCAGGGCATGACGCGCCATCGGTCAGAGCACCTGCACCCAGCGGCCGACGGACGGCACGCCCTGGTCGTCGACCAGGTACAGCAGGTACCAGCCGGAGGGCACCAGGCCCTTGGCCTTCGGGACGGACAGGGCCAGGCCACCCGGCACGGGGGTGATGTCAAGGGCGACGGAGCGCTGGTCGACGTCGGTCACGTGGGTCACGGCGCTGGGCCGCATGAGCCGGGCGGCGCGGATGCGGCCCGCGTCGGCGGTCGTGAACGTGACCGTGGTGCCCCGCTGGACCGCGGCGGGCCCGTCGGCCACGGTGGGCCGGTCGCCCTTGAACAGGTACGGCGGGGAGTAGACCTCGATCCGCTGCTCGAAGGTGCCGGGGTTCTTGCCGGAGGGGTCGTAGAGCGGGTCGCTGCCCATGGTGATGACCCGGCCGTCGGGCAGCAGGATCGCCTCGGAGTGGTAGTTGCGGCCGATGGTGGAGTCGGCGGCGCGGGCGAAGCTGTTGCTGGCGGGGTGGTAGATCTGCGCGTTCAACAGGTCGCTGCGGGTCTTGCCCTGGTATTCGCCGCCGCGGTAGCCGGAGGAGCCGCCGGTGGTGAGGACGGTGTCGTCGGGCAGGAGCACGGTGCTGAGGTAGCGGGCGGGTTCGGGCAGGTTGGGGCCGGGTCGGTAGGTGGGTTTGGGTTCGTCGAGGTCGGCGATGGCGGTGCGGGCGGTGGAGACGGGTGATTCGCCGATCTCGCCGCCGCCGAAGAGCATGACTTTCTGGTCCTGTGCGGGTGCGAGCAGAACGGAGGAGCTGGTTTCGGTCATGCGGGGGTCGGGCAGCCCGGGGACGGTCTGGAAGCGGTTGTTGGTGAGGTCCCAGAGCCCGGGGGTGCGGCCCTCGGTGTCGGAGCCGTAGCCGGAGTTGGAGCCGGAGAAGAAGAGCCGGCCGTCCTGCATGAGGTGCAGCCCGGGGTAGGTGGGGAAGACCCGCTTGAGCTCGGGCGCGTCGACCCAGCGCCGCTGACCGGTGAGGTAGCGCTCGTTGTTGCCGGGCAGCATCCGGCCGAACCCGTCGAGGCCGGAGACGGCCAGGATGTCGCCGTTCGGGGTCTCGGCGAGGGTCGGATACCAGCGGGGCTTCACCATGTTGCCGGTGCGCATGTAGCGCTCGGTGTTCGGGTCGAACTCGTACGACGTGTTGTCGCCGCCGTACTCCTGCTTCTCCCGGGTGATCTTGTCGGCGACGCCGTAGAGGTTGCGCCGGTCGTCGCCGGTGAGGCCGGCCAGGGCGTACTGGGCGGGGCCGCGGACGATGGCGGTGTCGCCGGCGAGCTCGGCGTCGACCCACACCTCCGCCTCGCCGGCGTGCGTCATCACCGCGTCGCCGTGCTTCATGGTGACGGCGGCGGGAACGGTGACGTCGGCGCGGGTCAGGTACGCGAAACCGTTCTTGCCGGTCAGCCGGGTGCCCTTGGGGAAGAACCGCGGCCCGCCGACGGCGGACTCGTTCTTGATCTTCATGACGCCCGCGGCGTTGGCGATGTCCTTCTCGAGGACCTCGTACGACTTGGTGCCGCCGGCGACGAGCAGGTTGCCGTTGGCGAGGAACGTGTGTCCCGCGCAGAACACGTCGGTGGGGGTTGGCACCTCGGTGAACTTGTCGTGTGCGGGGTCGTAGAGCACGGTGCGGAAGGTGCCGGCCTCGAAGTTCTCCCGGTTGTTGCCGCTGCCGGCGATGATCAGGACCTTGCCGGTGTGCAGCAGCGCGGCGTGGATCGCGTTGACCCGGAAGTCGGCCGGCACCGGAAGGCGCGACCAGTATCCGTGCTTCTGCGTGTAGGACGGCCGGCTGATCTGGAACTCGTGCAGCTTCTCGGCGCCGAAGACCACCATGGGCCGGTTGACGACGGCGAGGACCGTCAGGACCACGAGGGTGACGAACCCGCTGAGCAGGCGGCGGGCCGCGGTCGGGCGGGGGCGGGGGCTCATACGTACGACTCCACTGTTAGGGCGGGTCCGGTGGCGCCGGCGTCGGCGCCCGTGCGGTCGGATCCGGCGGGACGGGACGGGACGCGGCGGTGGCGCCGGTCCTGTACCAGCCAGATGGTCGGTGGCAGGAGACAGATGACCAGGTTGAGGGCGGGCCACAGCCACATCGCGCCGTGCACGTGGCCGGCGAACGGGGCGATGACCAGCAGCGCGGCGAAGAACGCCGCCCAGCGCAGGCTCTGCCGGAAGGTGAGCAGCCGGTCCGGGCTGGCCGAGTCGCCCTTGGGCGTCACCACGAACTTGCTGTTGCGGCGCAGCAGCGCGTCGAGGAACGACGACACGTAGATCGGCGTGGAGAGCGTCGACACCAGCATGCCGGCCAGGCCGGACGAGCCGGTCTCCTCGTGCGGACTGACGTTGTGGCGCCGGTTCCAGACGTAGAGGCCGACCTGGAAGAGCGCGGCGTCCACGTAGAGCATCAGCCACACCTCCTGCGGCACCTGCACACCCTTCGCACCCAGCACCAGGTAGCAGGCGGCGTTCACCGCGCCGAGCAGCCAGGCGAGTGCGGTGAGCGGGTAGTAGGAGGTGAGCAGGGCGTAGTGCAGGCCGCGGCGGAAGCCGAGGCTCCACATGAACCTGGCGAAGGAGGTGACCACGACCTCGTCGGTGCCGCGTGACCAGCGGTGCTGCTGGCTGAAGTAGTCGGTCCAGGAGGACGGACCCTCGCCGACGGCAAGCACGTCCGGGGTGTAGACCGAGCGCCAACGCTTGCCGGTCTGCGGGTTGCGTCCACTGTGCACCGCGAGGCTGGTCGCCATGTCCTCGGTGATGGAGTCCTGAAGGCCGCCGATGCCGCGCAGGGCGCTGATGCGTACGGCGTTGTTGGTGCCGACGAGCATGGAGACGCCGAGGCTGTTGCCGGCGCGCTGCAGCAGGGAGTGGAAGAGGTACTGCTGTGACTCGGCCCAGCGGGTGACGACGTTGTCGTAGTTGCCGTAGATCTGGGGTCCGACGACGAAGGCGACGTCGGGGTCGCGGAAATAGCCGAGGAGGCGTTCGCAGAAGTTCGGCAGCGGCACGTGGTCCGGGTCGACGGAGACGAACACGTCGTAGTCGTCGCCGTTGGCGTCGACCCAGGAGTTGTAGTTGCCGTGTTTGGTCTTGGCCTTGAAGGCGCCGGCGGGGGTGTTGTAGTCGGGTCGGCCCTTGCGGCTGAAGTGGTTGACGCCGAGGCGCGCGCACATCTCGCGCACCTGTTCGTCGTTACCCTCGTCGAGCAGCCACACGTCGTACCGGCCGGGGTGGCGGACCTGGAGGGCGGCGCGCAGGGTGCGCTCGACCATCTCCACGGGTTCCTTGCCCGGCACGATGGTGGTCAGGAACGCCACCCGCAGGTCGGCCTGCGGTACCACTGGGACCGGGTCGCGGGCCCACAGGGTTGCCAGGCACAGCGTGACGACGTTGACCAGCCGGAACAGCTCGATCAGCGCGGTCGCCACGATCATGAAGATCGTCGCCGCGTACAGCCCAGGGTGCAGGGTGCGCTCGGGAACCTCGATCGAGGAGAGCAGCCAGGCGAAGAAGGTGCTCTCGAACGCGAAGGCGAAGAGCGTGATCAGCACCGTGGAGATCGGCCGGCGGCGGGCCAGGGGCCGCATCTCGACCTTGTATCCGTGTGCCGGCGCGTGCCGGGCCTGGCCGGCCAGGACGCTGAAGCCGGCGTAGTTGTAGCCGCCGTCGGGGATGGCCATCGTGGCGTCGTCGCCCGGGTCGGGGAGCGATGTGCCGGTCCGATCGTCGTCCAGACCGGCGGGCGCGCTCGCGGTCGAGTTCGTCGGTACGGGCGCGGCGGTGCGCTCGGTCCTTCCTGGGGGCATTTCAGTGACACTCATCGACGGTTCTCTCACCTCGCGGGGTCTGTTACCGAAAGTGACGGGGACGGTAATTCCGGTGACCGTCCTTTACGGATCGCCGCTAAAGCGAACCGTATTCACGACCGGCAACTGGCGCTCTTCAATAGCGCCATTACGGTTGGGTTCCTGAATGTTTCCCGACAGTTCCACACGGAGGCCATCGAGCCATAAATTTGAGCCTTGAACGTGATCACTGACACGTGACCGGCGAGTAGTCATATACGCAGCGTGGCCGAGGGTTCCGGTGCAGCGTAGTTGATCAATGTCTTTCCGGGGCACCGCGACGCCCTTCCGCTATATCCAGATTGCCCCAATAGTGGCGCCTCGGTCGTTCGATGCCGTCTGTGTCAGCGCGGTTCGGCCTGACCGTTTCGCGGAAATCGACAGTGGACGGCCGCGCGTGACGGCCGTCATGTCCGCGGCGGCGCCAGCCAGCCGCGGCCCCGGGCGTCACACTGTGTGACCGTCGTTGCGTAAGGCATTCGCCATTACCACGTTTTGAACGACCCCCGAAACATTCTTGGGCTACGCATTCTCGAATGCTCGGCGGCGGCCCGATCGAGGGTCGTCTCCTGCTATTCCGAGAGGTTGCCGGCGCGGACGCGGGAACGTTCACTAATCACGCAGAAGCGGCAACGATGTGACCGAGGGTGATTTACGTGGTCATCGCGGACCGCCGCCGCCGACTCGGCGACGGCGGCGGCGGGGGGCGTGCCAGCGCTAATGGGCGATCTTCGCCATCTCCCGGATGGCGACGGCCGCGCGAACGAACGGGTTGTCGGCGAGGTCGCCGATGCCACCCCACCGCCGGAAGCCGCGGCCGGGTCACGAGTTTCCAGCCCGGCGCCCTCGCGACACCGGGTTCCCGCCCCCACCCACACCCCGAAACGGTGCGGTGGGACAGCGTCCGGCGGGACGACCCTCCCAGACCCGGCCCACCAGGCCGGGCCAGAGGCCGACCACGAGATCAAACAACCAGCCGGACCGTACCTGCGGCCCAGTCGTCAGCCGAGGATTCCACCGGCACGTGACCGCCACACCCGTGACACCACGCGGTCGGCCAGCACCCCGGACTGAACAGAACTAAAGATCTCAGAGACGCTTGATGTCACCACTGGTCGTCGAGGTCAGCGAAGCGACGGCGGAGTGTGCGGGCGTTGGCAATCCCCTGGAGCGGCCCAGCCTGCACTGTCTACGCCTGTTGGTACGGCCCGATACAGTGCTGACCCGACTCGGCATCCGTCGTCGTGATCGTCTCGGTGGCGTCCTCCACGAGTACGAACACGAGGCCCCGGATGACATTCTCGGCAGGTACACCGTCGTCGGCGGTGCAGGATCGGGTCTTTTCCAGGCCGCCCGAAACATCTGCCCACTTCGACACTACGGCTCGGCGGCGTCGTTCATCGCGCGCTGCTCGAGCAGAGCGTCGAGCAGATCGAGGTCGTCGGGGGCCAGCCAGGTCTCCTCCAACGCGGTACCACCGGCCCGCCGGATAGCCGCCGTCAGCGGCCCGGCCCACAGATGCTCGATCAGGGCGACTGCCGCAGCGGAGCCGGCCGGTACCGCCTCAGCCAGGGACCACACCGGCCTCCCGGCAGGATCGGCACCCAGCGACGGTTCCACCGAGGAGGCGCCACCGGTAGCCGCTTCGGGATCGCTGTCCGGGTGGGCGAACAACGCGACAGCGATCCCGCCGAGCCCGGCATCGGCACCGTCCGGTGCGGCCAGCGTTTCAAGGGTGCCGTCCGCCGCCCGCGAGACGAGCAACAGGTCGACCAGCCGCACAATCCCGGCATCCCGCAGCCGGGTGAACTCCGAGAGCACCTCGCCGGACAACGCCGGCCGGTCGAAGCCCACGACGAGAACCTGCACTGGTCCCCTCATTGCTGCATCCGCGCACGCAGCGTGCGGTACTCCTCGGCAGTGATCACGCCGGAGTCGAGCAGGTGCTGCAGCGCATCCAACGGTTCCACGGCCTGCCCCGCAGCAGGCGGCCGGACAACCGGCGGCCGGGCAGCAGGCGGCGGAGTCGGGTGGGACGCGGCGTAGGCCTGCGCAGGCGTGAACCGGCCACCGTAGTAGGGCACGTTGCCGGTCATCCCGGCACGCAACAACTGCCTGGGCGCCAACAACATCGGCCCCTCCTCATCGACGAAACTCCAGCTGACCGGCCCCGGGCGGCAGCGCGTCCGCCCGGACCGTGGATGCCGGACGGTCATCCATGATCGCCATGCCGACCGCCCACCATGCTGGCCCCCGCCGGACCTGGGTCACATCCTCCGCGCAGGATAGTTCCCGCCGACACCCACCCAGCCCGGAAACACCCTCGACATGGCCCGGCGGCGCCGTCCCTCATCTCAACCTGGCTGGACGTCTCGCCGGGTGAACCGGGCGAGACCGGCCCAGGCGAGCATCGCCGCGGTGGCCATCATGATGATCAGCGGTGTCCACGTCATCTGCTCGGCGGGCAGGATCGGTGTGGCCGAGAACGGCAGCACGTCGAGCACCCGGCCCGGCAGGTGGAGTGCGTCACCGATCAGCATGACGATCCAGAGGGCCGCGACGACGCCCCAGGTCACCGGGATCGCCACGTCTCTGCCGGACGCACCTCGACGGCAAGTACCTCGCCTGGAACACAATCCGATGGCGCGGACAACTTCGTTGGCAACGGGCAGCCGCGTTCACCGCCGGTCCAGGAATGCCTGCATCGCCCGCTGAGCCTCCGGGCTGGCGAACAGCGCGGCCGAGCGCTGCGCGGCCTGCTCCCCATCCCGGTCGATGCGGCTGACCAGGTCGCTGGTGAGCAGCCGTTTGGTTTCTGCGAGTCCCTGCGGGCTGCCCTTGACCAGGTCGGTGAGGGCCTCGGCGACCGCGGCCGCTAGTTCGTCGTCCGGCACGCAGCGGGTGACCAGGCCGATAGCGGCGGCCTCGGCGGCGTCGAACGTGCGGCCGGACAGGAAGATGTCGGCCGCCGCCCGCGGTGCAAGGCGCGGCAGCAGACTCAACGAGATCGCAGACGGGGCGAGCCCGAGCCGCACTTCGGTGAGCGCGAACGTGACCGAGTCCGCGGCGATCACGATGTCGGCCGCGCCGACCAGACCTAGGCCGCCGGCGCGAACCGGGCCGGCCAACTCGACGACCACCGGCTTGGGCAAGGTGGCGATCTGCCGCTGGAGACGGACGATCTCACGCGGCCCGTCACTGCTCAGACCCTGGCGCGCCTCGGCGAGATCGGCACCCGCGCAAAACAACCCGCCCGCTGGACCGCACCAGGACGGCACGCACATCGGGATCCTGCTCGGCAGCAGCCAAGCGACTGCTGAACTCGGCCATCAACTGCCTGCTCAGCGCGTTGCGGTTGTGCGGGCTGTCCAACGTGACCGTGACAACGCCACCGGCGACGCTCGAATGGACAAGTGAAGAGGTCATCAGATTCCTTCCCGTGGATACTCCGGTTTCAGGCCGGAGAGGAAACGGAACCCCCTGCGGAGCAGGTCAAGGGGTAGCCGATCCGCCGTCAAGGCGGATAGGCGTCCATCCGCTCCGCAAGGCCTACTTGCGAACAAGCGTGCTAATTTGTGATCGTGACTTCGAGCGTGAAGCGGGCGTACAAGTTCCGTTTCTACCCGACGCGTGAGCAGGCGGATCTGCTGAACCGGACGTTCGGGTGCGTACGCAAGGTCTACAACCTGGCCCTGGAAGCCCGCACCACCGCCTGGTATCAGCGGCGGGAACGGGTCAACTACAACGCCACCAGCGCGATGCTGACCGCCTGGAAGAAGTCCGAGGAGCTGGCGTTCCTCAACGAGGTGTCCTCGGTTCCGTCGCAGCAGTGTTTGCGGCACCTGCAGGGCGCGTTCACGGCGTTCTGGGAGAAACGGGCCCGGTACCCGCGGTTCAAGTCCAAACACAAGTCGCGGGCGTCGGCCGAGTTCACCCCGTCCGCGTTCCGCTGGAGTGACGGCGAGCTGACCCTGGCCAAGATGACCTCCCCCCTCGATTTTGTCTGGTCGAGGGCGTTGCCCGAGGGGCAGTCGCCGTCGACCGTGACGGTGCCGCCTCGACCGGCGGCCGGCCGCTGGTTCGTGTCCCTGCTCTGCCAGGACACCATCCCACCCCTGCCGCCGGTCGGGGCGGCTGTCGGTAGCGACGCCGGACTCGACCATTTGATCACACTGTCCACCGGGGAGAAGGTCGCCAATCCTCGTCACGAGCGCGCCGACCGGATCCGGCTGGCCCGCGCACAGCGGCAACCGGCTCGTAAGGACAAGGGTTCGGCGAATCGGGCCAAGGCCCGCCTCAACGTCGCCCGCATCCATGCCCGGATCGCCGACCGCCGGCGTGATCACCTGCACCAACTGACGACTCGGCTCGTGCGCGAGAACCAAACGCTCGTGATCGAGGATTTGATCGTCCGCAACATGGTCAAGAACCACCGCCTGGCCCGCGCCATCTCCGACGCGGCCTGGACCACCTTCCGTGACTGCTGGCCTACAAATGCCAGTGGTACGGCCGGAACCTGGTCGTGATCGACCGCTGGTACCCGTCGTCCAAGGTCTGCTCGCACTGCGGACATTTGTCGGAGAAGATGCCGCTGAACGTGCGGTCGTGGACCTGCCGCGGCTGCGGCACGGTTCACGACCGTGACGTCAACGCGGCACGCAACATCCTGGCCGCCGGGCAGGCGGTGACGGCCTGTGGAGCCGGCATAAGACCTCAACGGGGGAACCTCCGTCCGGGGCAGCGGGCTGTGAAGCAGGAAACCCGGCGGGCGACCGCCGGAGTCCCCGTCCTTTAGGCCGGGGAGATGTCAACGCGAGATCCCTATCAGTACGAGCGGGGAAGCTTGAGGGAGAACTGGGCGATGAAGTTGAGCGCCATCTCGCGGCTGACCGGCGCGATCCGGGACAGCCGTACGTTGGCCAGGGCTTGGACGAGGCCGTACTCGACGGCCAGCCCGTTGCCGCCGTGGGTTTGGATCGCCTGGTCGACCGCTTTGCAGGCCACTTCACCGGCGGCGTACTTGGCCATGTTCGCCGCCTCCCCGGCCGCTTGCAGATCACCCGCCGCGTCGAGTGCGGCGGCCTTCTGCGTCAGCAGGCGCGCCGCCTCGATCTCGACGTGGATCTGGGCCAGCGGATGGGCGATCGCCTGGTGCGTGCCGATCGGGGCACCCCAGACCTCGCGCTCTCTCGCGTAGTCGACGGCCTTGCGCAGCGCCCACCGGGCGGTGCCGGTGGCCTGCGACGCCGCCATGATCCGTTCCGGGTTGAGGCCGGCGAACAGCTGGTCGAGGCCGGCGTCCTCCCGGCCGACGAGCGCGTCGGCGGGCAGCCGGACGTCGTCGAAGAACAGGCTGAACTGCTTCTCGGGGGAGACCAGGCCGGTCTCGATCGGCTGGTGGACGAACCCGTGCGCGTCGGTGGGCACCATGAAGAGCGCGGGTTTGAGCTTGCCGGTACGCGCGTCCTCGGTACGCCCGACCACCAGGACGTGACCGGCCTCGTCCACCCCGCTGATGTAGGTCTTACGGCCGGTCAGCACCCAGTCGCTGCCGTCGCGGCGGGCCCGGGTGATGATCTGGTGCGAGTTCGAGCCGGCATCCGGCTCGGTGATCCCGAAGGCGTAGCGGGCCTCACCGGTGGCCAGGCCCGGCAGCCACCGCTGTTTCTGCTCGTCGGTGCCGGAGCGGGCGATGATCGTGCCGACGATGGCCGGCGAGACGACCAGCAGCAGCAGGGGACAGCCGGCGGTCGCCAGCTCTTCCACGACAGCGGCGAGGTCACCGATGTCGCCGCCTCCTCCGCCGTACTCCTCGGGGATCGAGACGCCCAGGTAACCGGCTTTGGCGGCCTCGTCCCACAGTTCGGTGGTTTTGGCGCCGCGGGCCGCGGCCGCGTAGAAGTACGACTCGCCGTACCTGCGTCCGAGCTGGTGGACCGCAGCGCGCAGGTCGCGCCGTTCCTGAGACTCGACGAAACTGATCAACGGTCCTCCTCGACGACCGAGATGACGGCGAGCACGGCGCCCGCGACGACCTGCCGGCCCACACTCGCGGTGAGCGCGGTGACGGTGCCGTCGGTCGGCGCGGTGACGGTGTGCTGCATCTTCATGGCTTCCAGCACGACGATGGGGTCGCCCTTGCTGACCACGGCGCCCACGTCGACGGCAACCGCGGTGATCGCCGCCGGCATCGGCGCGAGCAGCGAGCCGTGGGCGACCGTTTCGGCCGGGTCGACGAAGGTGGGGATCAGCTCGAAACCGACGGACCCGGACGGGCCGTCGACATCGACCGCGGTGCCCGCGACGGTGACCCGGTAGGTTTCCCGGATCGGGCCGTCGCTCAGCACGACCTGGTTGCCCCGGGCGTCGATGACGTCGACACCGGCGACGAAGTCCGACATCAGCCGGTCGCCGATCGACGTGTATGTCACGACGTACTGCTGCTGGCCGCGCCGGTAGGTGCGCTGCCGGGGCTGGCTGGCGGCGTTACGCCAGGCGGGCGGGATCCGGTTGAGCACCGGAGCTGCCGCGGCGGTCTGGGTGGCCTGCCCGATGGCGGCCGCCATCGCGGCCTTGGCGAGCCGCCGCGGATCGTCGCCGCCGGTCCACAGGTCGAGGCGCTCGTCGAGCAGGGTGGTGTGCATCCGCCCGGCCACGAACTCCTCGTCACCGAGCACGGCACGCAGCAGGTCGAGGTTGGTGGTGATGCCGTGCAACCGTGCGCGGCGCAGGATGTCGCCGAGCATCCGGATCGCGGTGTCGCGATCGTCGGCACAGGCGATGATCTTGGCGAGCATGGCGTCGTAGTGGACGCCGACGTCACTGCCGGCCTCGACCGCGGAGTCGACCCGTACGCCCGGATGTTCCGGCATGTCGAAGATCCGGATGCGGCCGGTCTGCGGAGCGAACCCGGCGGCCGGGTCCTCGGCGTAGAGCCGCACTTCGATCGCGTGACCCGAGATCGCGGGAGCTTCGCCGGGCAGCGGCTTGCCCTCGGCGACGGCGATCTGGAGAGCGACCAGGTCGAGGCCGGTGACGCATTCGGTGACCGGGTGCTCGACCTGCAGGCGGGTGTTCATCTCGAGGAAGAAGATCCGGTCCTGGTCGACGAGGAACTCGACTGTTCCCGCTCCGCGGTATCCCGCCGCCTGCGCGGCCGCCCGGGCAAAGACATGCAACGCGGTACGGGTCTGATCGGGTAGATAGGGCGCGGGCGCCTCCTCGACCACCTTCTGATGGCGGCGCTGGATCGAGCAGTCACGGTCGCCCAGCACCCAGACGGTGCCGTGCGTGTCGGCGAGGACCTGCACCTCGACGTGCCGTGCCGTCGGCAGGTACGGCTCGGCGAAGACGGTCCCGTCGCCGAACGCGGACGCTGCCTCGGCCTCGGCCTTCGCGATCTGTTCGGCAAGCAGGTCGAGTGATTCCACGATCCGCATGCCCCGGCCACCCCCGCCTGCCGACGCCTTGACCAGCAGCGGCAAGTCCGCCGCGGTGACGGTGGCGAGGTCGACCTCCAGAACCGGCACCCCGGCGGCGGCCATGACTCGTTTGGCGTCGACCTTGCTGCCCATCGTCGCGATGGACGCAGGCTTCGGGCCGATCCAGGTGAGGCCGGCCGCCTCGACGGCGCTGGCGAAGGCGGCGGTCTCGGAGAGGAAACCGTAGCCGGGATGGATGGCGTCGGCGCCCGCCGCGCGTGCCGCCTCGATGATCAGGTCACCGCGCAGGTAGGTGTCGGCCGGCGCGCTGCCCGGCAGCCTGATCGCGGTGTCGGCCTCGGCGACGAACGGGGCGGTGGCATCAGCGTCGGAATGCACGGCAACGGTCGCGATGCCGAGAGCGCGACAGGTACGGAACACCCGGCGTGCGATCTCTCCGCGGTTGGCGACCAGAATCCTGCGGATCATCGGCTCCCCTTTCACAGACGGAAGACGCCGTAGCCACGGGCGCCGGCCACCGGCGCGCTGTGAATCGCCGAGAGGCAGATTCCGAGAATCGTGCGGGTGTCGCGGGGATCGATGACCCCGTCGTCATACCCCAGACCGGAGGTGAAGTAGGCCAGGGACTGGTCCTCGACCTGTTTCTCGACCATGGCGCGCATCGCGGCGTCACCCTGTTCGTCGAACGGCAGCCCACGGGCCGCGGCCGCCTGCTGGGAGACGATCGAGATGACCCCGGCGAGCTGCGCTGGTCCCATCACCGCCGATTTGGCGCCGGTCCAGCTGAACATGAACCGCGGATCGTAGGCGCGCCCGCTCATGCCGTAGTTGCCGGCCCCGTACGAGGCGCCCATCACCACCGACAGATGCGGGACGGTCGAGTTCGCCACCGCGTTGATCATCTGAGCGCCGTGTTTGATGATGCCGCCCTGCTCGTACTCGGCGCCGACCATGTAGCCGGTGGTGTTGTGCAGGAACAGCAGCGGTGTATCGCTCTGGTTGGCCAGCTGGATGAACTGGGCGGCCTTCTGTGCCTCCTGGCTGAACAGCACTCCCTGCGCGTTGGCGAGGATCCCGATCGGATAGCCGTGCAACTGCGCCCAGCCGGTCACCAGCGACGGCCCGTACAGCGGTTTGAACTCATCGAAGTCGCTGCCGTCGACGATGCGGCCGATGACCTCACGGGGATCGAACGGGACCTTCAGGTCGGCCGGCACGATGCCGAGCAGGTCCTCGGTGTCCAGCTGCGGCTCGGTGTAGTTCGTCTGCGGAGCGGACCCGGCCTTGCGCCAGTTGAGCCGGCGCACGATGGACCGTCCGATCCGCAGCGCGTCGAGCTCGTCGACGGCCAGAAAGTCGGCCAGGCCGGACGTACGCGCGTGCATCTCCGCCCCGCCGAGCGACTCGTCGTCGGACTCCTCACCGGTGGCCATCTTGACCAGCGGCGGCCCGCCGAGGAAGACCTTGGCCCCACCCTTGACCATGACCGTGTAGTCGCTCATCCCCGGCACGTAGGCGCCACCGGCCGTGGAGTTGCCGAACACCAGAGCGATCGTGGGCCGGCGGTCGGCGCTGGCGGCGGTGAGGTTACGGAACACCGCGCCACCCGGGATGAAGATGTCCTTCTGGGTTTGCAGGTCCGCTCCGCCGGACTCGACAAGCGTGATGGTGGGCAGCCGGTTCTGCCCGGCGATCTGGTTGGCGCGGAAGATCTTGCGCACGGTCACCGGGTTGGACGCGCCACCCTTCACCGTGGGGTCATGGGCGATGATCATGCACTCCACGCCCTCGATCACACCCAGACCGGTGACCACCGAGCCGCCGACCGCGAAATCGGTTCCCCAGCCGGCCAGGACGCCGAGCTCGAGGAACGGCGAGTCCGGATCGATGAGCAGTTCGATCCGCTCCCGGGCGGTCAGCTTGCCGCGCCGGTGATGCCGCTCGACGGCCTTGGGGCCGCCTCCGGCCAGGGCCGCGGCCTGCTGCGCTGCGAGATCGGCGACGCGTTCCAGCATCACCGCCCGATTGGCGGCGTAGCCGGGCGAGGTCGCATCGACGCTGGTTTTCAAACGAGCAGCTCCTTGGGCAGGTTCACGGTGCGTGCGCGCAGCCACTCGCCGACGGCCTTGGCCTGCGGGTCGAAACGGGTGGACGACGCGACACCGTCACCGAGAAGTCCGTCGATCACAATGTTGACCGCGCGGAGATTCGGCAGCGCGAAAACCTCGATGCCGAGTCCCGCCGACTCCGGAAGCAGCCGGGAGACGACGGCCGGCGTCAGCCAGTCACGCAGCCACGCGTACGCTTCGGCCCGCCGGGGATGGCCGACCGGGACCCAGACCCCTACGTTGGCCGTTCCGCCCTTGTCTCCGGACCGCGCGAACACCAAACGGCCCAACGGCACTTCAACTTCCAACCCTTCTCGGGTACGCCCGAAGCCGGCCACCGTCTCCTTCGGCGGGTCTGCGGTAACCGGCGGCGGCGCGATGTCCACCGGCGTGCCGTCGGGCCGGATCACGACGTGGGGCACCATCTCCTGGGGCAGATAGGCGGCACGGTAGATCCCGAACGGGGTCCCCGGGCCGGGCGGCGCGGTCACGTGGAAGCCCGGATAGGACGCGAGGGCCAGTTCTATGGCGGCGCTACTGAACGGGCGGCCCACCACGGCCGGATCAGGGTCCTTGACGCAGCAGCGCAGCACCGCTGAGGCCGCTGACTGGGTGGCGGGGTCGGCATGGTCGGTGCGTGCCAGGTCCCACACGATCTCCGCCGGCGGCCGGGCGTTGAGTGCCTGCGTCATCTGCTGACGCACCCAGCTCGCCTTCTCCTCGATGTCCAGGCCGGTCAGGACGAACTCGACGGTGTTCCGCCACCCGCCGACACTGTTGAGGGCGATCTTCGTCGTCGGGGGAGGGGCGACACCGCGCACCGCGCTGACCCGCACCCGGTCGGGACCGGACTGCTGCAGCTCGACCGTGTCCAGGCACGCCGTCACGTCCGGATTGGCGTAGTGCGGCCCGGCCACCTCGTACACCAGTTGCGCAGTGACCGTGTCGACCGTGACCGCGCCTCCGGTGCCGGGATGTTTGGTCACCACGGCGGTCCCGTCCGCGCTGAGTTCGGCGAGTGGAAAGCCCAGCGGGCGGGTGGTGTCGACCGTGGCGAATCCGGAGAAGTTGCCGCCGGTGGCCTGCGTGCCGCATTCGAGGATGTGACCGACGACGACGCCGGCCGCCAGGCGGTCGAAGTCGGTGCGCTCCCAGCCGAACTCGGCGATCGCCGGTCCCAGCGTCAGCGCCGCGTCGGTGACGCGGCCGGTGACGACGATGTCGGCGCCGGCGTTGAGCGCTTCGGCGATCCCGAAGGCGCCGAGGTAGGCGTTGGCGGTCAGTGCCCCCGGCCAGCCGTGTGCCGCGGCCTCGCCGATCAGGTCGTCGCCCTGCACGTGGGCGACGGCGACCTCGATGCCCTGCTCCGTCGCCAGGGCTCGGATGGCCTGCGCGAGCCCGGCCGGGTTGAGTCCACCGGCGTTGGTCACGATCCGTACCCCGCGTTGCCGGGCCAGCGTGAGGCAGCCGGCGAGTTGCCGCAGGAAGGTCTTCGCGTAGCCGAGCGACGGGTCCTTCTGGCGGTCCTTGCCCAGGATGAGCATGGTCAGCTCGGCCAGGTAGTCCCCGGTCAGGTAGTCCAGCGGCCCGCCCTCGAGCATCTCGGACATCGCCGAGAAGCGGTCACCGTAGAAGCCCGAGCAGTTCCCGATGCGGATCGTACGCATTTTCCGGCTCAACACCTCGACCATCGAATTAGTGGTGACCGCCACACTAAACTTTCTGACAAAGTAGTCAAGTACGGTGAGGAGTCTGATGGGACGAACCCGAACGAACCCCGCGCCGACCGCACCGGCCACCGCCAAGGGCCGGCGAACCCACGACGCGCTGATCGTCGCCGGCCGGGAGATCATCGAGGAGCACGGGTGGGCGGGGTTCACCACCGAGGCCGTCACTCAGGCAGTCGGCGTCTCCTACGGGACCTTCTACACCTACTTCGAGTCCAAAGACGATCTGCTGCGCAAGATCGTCCAAGCGGCCGCCGGTCAGATGATCACCGCGAGCCTGGTGCCGGACACCGCCGACGACCCGTACGCACGCATCCTCGAAGCGAACCGCCGATTCCTGGCCGCCAAAGGCAAAGCCGCCAAAGTGCTCCGAATGGTCGAGCACGGCGCCTACCTCGACGACAACCTGCGCAGCCTGCTCCTTGAGGTTCGTGAGTTCTACGTCGGCCGCAGCGAGGAAGGCATCCGCCGGCTGCAGGCAGCCGGGCTCGCCAACCCCGATCTCGATCCCCGCCTGACCGCGATCGCACTCGGCGGCATGGTCGAGCAGGTAGCCGTGATCATCGACGAACTACGCGAACCCCTCGACACGGAGAAGATGGTCGACCATCTCTCCCGGCTCTGGGCGTCGGCCATCGGCCTCCGGATTCCCGACACCAACGCCCAGAACCCGGCGTAGGCGCGGCGTAGCTCCGGGGTGGTCAGCGGTGTGGACAGGGCCGCGAGCCGGGGGTTGTGGCCGTGCGGCCAGACGTTGTAGCCGCCGACCTTGGCGTGACCGAATCCGATGCCCTGCTTCTGTTTGCCGTAGACGCGGCGCAGCATCGAGTCGATATCTACAAAGGTCAGCGTGTCGGCGCCGGCCAGCAACGGTGTCCGGGCGGCCAGGCACCGGGACCGCAGCCTTCGCCGTTCTCGGCGCCGCCCGCCCGGCTGGCAAAGGGTCCCTGAGCGCCCGGCGATTGCTCGCCGGGCCTCAGGGACGGTGCTCAGAAGCCGGCGTTCCCGGCTCCGCGGATGACGGTGAAGGTGCTGCTCGTGTTGCTGAGGCCACCGGACGCGGCGCGGGTGACGCTGGTGTTGCTGAAGGTGGCGTTGCCGGAGACGTTGTCGACGGCGATGCCGTAGGTGCCGGTGTTCTCGATGGTGACCCGGTCGAAGGTGACGCCGCTGATGGTGCGGCCCCAGCTCAGCAGCACACCCTGATAGGTGCTGTCGCGGATGATCGTGTCGCTGACCTGGAGCGGGGCGGTGATGTCCGCGGTGTCGGCGTAGATCCACAGTGCGCCGAGCTGGCTGCCCCAGTTGGGTTCGAAGCCGCCGGTACGGGTGAGGGTGTTCCGCGCGACGACCGTGGTCCCGGCCAGCGGCACCGGGTTGAACCGGGTGCTGACCGTGATGCCGGCTGACGCGGTGACCGTGTCGGACAGCAGGTTGTCGGTGATTCGGTTGCCGTTGCCGCCGTAGATCGCGGTCGTGTTGGCGAGCATCGGCAACTGCACCGTGTTGAAGGTGAACGCCGAGTTGGTGACCGCCGATCCGTCGGACCACATGGCCAGCGCGTCGTCGCCGGTGTTACGGACGCTGGACTGGTCGATGCGGGTGTTGCGGACGTCGCCGTGCAGGTTGACGCCGTCGGCGTAGGTGTCGCGGATGCGGGCGCCGACGACGTAGAGCCCGTCGGTGCCGTTGTCCGCCCACAGGCCGACCTTCGAGTGGTGGACGAGCACGTTCTGCAGGAGCGAGCCGGTACCGAAGTTGCCTTCGAAGGCGGCGTCGTCGCCGCTGTCGTCGCGGTAGGTGGCGTCGCCGGTGATCGCCAGGTCGGAGATCCGCACGTCACCGCCGGTGGCGAAGAAGCCGCCCTTGCCGTCGACGCCCTTGAGGGTCGTGTGCCACGGCCCGGCGCCGCGGATGGTGACGCCCTGCACGTTGATCCGCGACGAGATCGGGTAGGTGCCGGCTGGGATCCACAAGCCCTTGCCGGCCGCCTTCGCCGAGCTGATGGCGCTGTTCAGGTCACCGCCGGCGAACGACACGAACCCGGCGGGCATGGTTCCGGCGACGGCCTGCTCGAGATCAACGACGTCGATGGTGTACGACGATGCGCTGTCCCCGGCGTCCTTCTGCAACTTGAGGACGGTGCCGGCCGGCCAGTCACCGATCAGGGTGCGGCTCTCGTCGTAGAACCGGTGGGCGTTGCCGTTCGCCGGGTTGTTGCCGAACGGATAGTCCCCGTAGACCCACGAGTACCGCGAGGTCAGCCCGAGGTCGCGCAGGTGCGTGCCGTTGGCGTACAGCGACAGCGACGCGTCGATCCCGGTGCCCGCCGCGTTGTCCGGAATCGAGTAGCGGACGGTCAGCGCGTCAGCCGGTTTGGTGAGGGTGAACTGGACGTACTGGCCGGTGCCGGTGAGCTGCACGGCACGCCGCCCGGACGACTCCGAGGCGATCGTCTTGTAGGTGCGGTCGGCGGCGAGCACGGTGCCGTTGGTGGTGGCGCTCTCCGCCTCGAACGAGGTCCAGGGCAGGGTCGCGCCGCGCTCGGCCAGGGCCTCCGCACCGGCCACGGTGATCCGGTCGATCGCCACGTCACCGCCCACCGAGATGATCGCCGGCATGACCATCGCGGCCATCCCGATGATCGTCATCTTCGTGATCTTCCAGCGTCACATCCTCGGCGGCCTCTCCGCCGGCGCCGTCAAGGGCTGAAAGCTCTTTAGGAGCTTCACCGTGTCTCAGCATCAGTGGTGGCGTGACGCCGTCATCTACCAGGTCTACGTGCGGTCGTTCGCCGACGCGAACGGCGACGGCGTCGGCGACCTCGCCGGCGTCCGGCAACACCTGCCCTACCTGGCGGAACTCGGCGTCGACGCCCTGTGGTTCAACCCCTGGTACGCCTCCCCGCAGGCCGACGCCGGCTACGACGTGTCCGACTACCGAGCCATCGACCCGCTCTTCGGCGACCTGTCCTCCGCGTCCGCGCTGATCGCCGAGGCTCACGAGCTCGGCCTGAAAGTGATCATCGACGTGGTGCCCAACCACGTCTCCGACCAGCATCCGTGGTTCGTCGAGGCGGTCGCGGCCGGACCCGGCTCGCCGCTGCGGGACCGATTCTGGTTCCGGCCCGGCCGCGGGGACCTGCCGCCCAACGACTGGCAGTCCGTCTTCGGTGGACCGGCCTGGACTCAGGTCGCGGACGGCGAGTGGTACCTGCACCTGTTCGCCCCCGAACAGCCGGACCTCAACTGGACCAGCCCCGACGTCGCCGCCGAACATTCCGACGTGCTGCGGTTCTGGTTCGACCGGGGCGCAGACGGAGTCCGCATCGACTCCGCCACCATGCCGGCCAAGGACCCGTCACTGGCCGATTTTGATCCGGCCGACCCGCCGCTGCCGCACCCCTACATCGACCGGGACGCCGTCCATGACATCTACCGGTCATGGCGTGCCGTCGCCGACACCTACGAGCCGCCGCGTGCCCTCATCGGCGAGATCTGGCTCGACAAACCGGACCGGCTGGCGCTCTACCTGCGGCCCGACGAGATGCACACGGCGTTCAACTTCGACTACCTGAACTGTGCCTGGGACCCCAAAGCCCTCCGGCACGTCATCGACGCCACCCTCGAGGCCCACGCCCCGGTCGACGCGCCCGCTACCTGGGTACTGTCCAACCACGACGTCACCCGGCACGTCACCCGATACGGGCGAGCCGACAGTTCGTACGGTCACGCCCTGCGCCAGCACGGCACCAGCGTCGACCTTTCCCTCGGCGCCCGCCGAGCGCGCGCCGCGCTGCTGCTCAACCTGGCACTGCCCGGTTCGGTCTACCTCTACCAGGGCGAGGAGTTGGGGCTCGAAGAAGTCGAGGACATCCCCAACGGTCTCCGACAGGATCCGATCTTCCACCGTACGGGCGGACGGGACATCGGCCGCGACGGATGCCGGGTGCCGCTGCCCTGGTCCGGCGACCAGGTCCCGTTCGGGTTCAGCCCCGACGACGCCGCCGCATCGCCATGGCTGCCGCAGCCCGCCACCTGGGCCGGCCGCACCGCCGAGGCCCAGGCCGGCGACCCGAACTCGATGTTGTCGCTCTACCGCACGGCGATCGCCCTGCGCCGCCAGCACCTCACCACAACCACCGACCCGCGATCGTCGTCGCTGCCTTCTCCGCCCTCGTCCTCGCCATTGTTCGAGTGGCTGCCGACTGATCCTTCGCTGCTGGCGTTCACCCGAGCCGGCAGCTTCACGTTCCTGGCCAACCTCTCCGACCAGCCGGTCCACCTGCCCCCACACGACGAGATCCTGCTGGCCAGCGGCCCCCTTCTCGCCGGCCTCGTCCCCCCGGACACCGCGGTCTGGCTCCGCACGGGGGCCTGACCACCTCCGGCGTGTGCGGTTCGGGCGCCTATCGCGGTGGGTGCCGAAAACGCCGGTCCTTACCAAGATCGGTGTTTCCGGCACTTCGGGTGGTAGGTCTCGGTGCCCGGCCAGCGGTCACCGAAGGTGACGGCGAAGTCCGGGCGTCAGCGCGGAGGGATTTTGGCTCGGGAGACCGCGTTCTCGAGGTCGGTGGCGAAGGCATCCGGGTCGCGGGTGCGGACGTAGGTGGAGACGGCGTCGTAGAAGCCCTCCTGGAACGCGGGGCTCATGGATTCACCATGGGCGACGGAGAGGAGCACCGGCGCGGTCCAGAGGCTCTTCGAGGAGTTCTGCTGGTAGGCGGGTAGCGCCGAGACGTCGATGTCACGCAGGACCGGGACGGATCCTTTGGCCTGGCTGAAGGCGATCTGGGTGGACGGCTTGCTGATCTCGCTCAGGAACGCGAGCGCGTTCTTCGCGTTCTTGGCTCTGGTGGCCGCGACGAAGACGTCGACGACGGCGACGAAGCTGTCGCCGGTGTCGGGGAATGTCACCGACGTGAACTCCTTGCCGTCGCGGGCGCCGCTAGCGACGAGTTCGCCGTAGGCGGAGTCATTCATGGATTCGAACGCGCAGCCGCCTGCTGCCAGCTTCTCCGTGGCCGCGTCCCAGGTCAGGGTGTCGGCCTCGGGGTCGGCGTAGGTGAGTATGTCGCCGAAGGAGCTCAGCGCTGACTTGACCGGGGCGCTGCGCCAGTCGAGTCTGTCGGCCGTCATGTTCCGCCAGCCCTGGATGCCGATCGTGCTGAGCAGGACGTTCTCGAAGAGCTCGACTGTGGTGAACGGGTCCTTGGCGCCGAGGCACAGGGGTACGGCCCCGGATGTCTTGACCTTCTCCAGGTCGTCCAGGAACGCGGCGAGGGTGTAGCCGGCCGGCGGTGGGGCGACGCCGGCCTTCGCGAGCAGTGCGGGGTTGAACCACAGCATGTTGCTGCGATGTGCGCCTGTCGGTACGCCGTAGGGCCTGCCGTCGTGCAGAACCGACTGCAGGATCGTCGGCTGCATCGTCGTGGCCAGGCCTCCGGTGGCGTAGACCTGCGAGACATCGCGCACGACGCCACGGTCGGCGTAACCCTGTACCGACTTGCCGACGAAGGTCTGCCACACATCAGGTGGGTCGTCCTTCAACAGCCGCCTGGCCAGTGCCACGACCGCCGCGGAGCCGCCACCGCCCGCGACCGCGGCGTTGACGGCGTCGACGCCGGGATTCGCCTCGCGGAAGGCGGTGAAGAGGATGTCCAGCGCGGCGGCCTCCGAGCCGGAGGTCCACCACGATACGACCTCGAGCTTGCTGGTGTCCTTGGCGGCGCTGGTCGGCGGGTCGGCGCCGCAGCCGCCCGCGGCGAGCACCACGAGCGCGAGGACTGCCACCACGGCCTGCCGGGCGCTCATGCCGTGCTCGCGATGCCCGGCCTGGTCCTCAGGTCGTAGAACGCGTAGAGCGCGACAACGGCGAAGCAGGCGGCGGGAACGATGAACGAGAAGGCCGCACTCGTGCTGTCCACCAGGCTGCCCTGCACGAGCGGCATGATCGCGCCGCCCACGATGGCCATGACGAGCCCGGCGGCGCCGAACTTGGTCGCCGGCCCGAGGCCCTTGAGGGCGACACCGTAGATCGTCGGGAACATGAGCGACAGGCAGAACGACAGGGCCACCACGGCGAGGACGCCGGCCAGGTCGGGGCTCGCCATCGCGAAGACGCACAGAACGACCGCCAGCAGGGCGAGGACGGCGAGCACCAGGGTCGCGCGGACCCGGCCGATGACCCAGGTCATCAGGAAGCGCGAGGCGAGGAAGACCAGCAGGCTCAGCTGGAGAAAGAGGCCGCCCTTGGCCAGGCTGCCGCCGAGTGCCTGCTGCACGTACTGGATCAGGTAGGTCCACGTGCAGACCTGGGCCGCGACGTTGAAGAACTGTGCCACGACGCCGTAGCGATAGTGCCTGTTGCCCCACAGCGCCTGGAACAGGTGGCCCGTACCGCTCTCGCGTGGGCCGGCGTCGGGGAACTCCTCGACGATCGGGGGCGCCTTCTGGCTGGCGATCACGAAGGCGATGAGGGCGAGCAGCATGGCAAGGCCAAGGTAGGGGGCCATCACCGCGCCGAGTTCGCCCGCGCGGATCGCGTGCACCTCGGCCGGTGTCAGCGACGAGATGTCGACCGGGTCGGCGAGCTTGGGCAGGATGAGCGTGGCAGCTAGTAGGACGCCGATGTTCGTGCCCACGGGATTGAACGCCTGGGCGAGATTGAGCCGCCGCGTCGCTGTCGGTTCGGGCCCGAGCGCCATGACGTACGGATTCGCGGAGGTCTCCAGGATCGAGCAGCCGGCTGCCATCGCGAACAGAGCTACCAGAAAGGCCTCGTAGGTCATGATCTTGCTGGCGGGGTAGAAGGAGAACGCACCGAGTGCGGCCAGCCCTAGCCCGGTCAGGATGCCGACCTTGTAACCGAAGCGTTGATTGATGAAGGCGGCGGGGAGCGCGAGCAAGAAGTACGCACCGAAGTAGGCCAACTGGACGAGCGACGCCTGGAACGTGCTCATCTCGAAGATTCGCTTGAAGCCGGCCACCATTGGCGTGGTCAGGTCCTGCGCCACGCCCCAGGCGGTGAAGCAGGCGATGAGGGCGATGAAGAGCGGCAGCATCCCGCGCCCGACCAGCGGCTGGTCCTTGGCCTGCCCGTCGGCGATCGGCGCCGGGGCGATGCTTGCCATCTGCTACCTTTCCGCGGCGCACGGACCCGGTCAGTCGATCGCCATGGGGTCACAGCGCGAGATCAGCGCTCAGCCCCTGCCGGCTCTCCTATCGCGATCGGTGCGTCAGATGGAAATGCGGTGAGTTACAACTCCACTACGGTGACGTTACATCTTTGGTTCCCCGGAAAGGTACTTTCCCCGGCGGCGGGCACACGGGACGACATCGATTGGTGCGTGCGATGGGCTCCAGAGCGGTGGTGTGCAGGCGTGGCCTCCTGGCGGACGTGGGAACCAGACGCCCGGCACCGCCGCGCACCTAAGCCGAGCCGTTTTGACCGCTGTTTCCGGGGCACTTGCAGTTCATGACCGAAACCGTTCTGCTGCGATCCGCGATTCTCGGCGCCTCGGCCGGCGCGCGCAGCATGACCCCGCTGGCGAAACTGGCGTTGCGTAAACGCGGCTGGATCCGGGTCGCCGCGGGTGCGGCCGCGCTCGGTGAGATGGTCTTCGACAAGTCTCGGAAGGCGCCGAGCCGGTTGAAGCCGGCGCCGCTGGGCGGCCGGGTGGTGCTCGGTGCGGTCGCCGGCGCCACCTTCGCCCGCCGGCGGGGTGCCGCAATGGTCGGACCGGCGATCGTCGCCGGTCTTACCGCAGCCGCGGCGAGCTATGCCGGGGCGCGGTGGCGGGCCTATGCGGTGGAACACGACTTCGCCTTCCCCGGCGCGGTCGCCGAGGACGCCGCGGCGATTGCCCTCGCCTGGTCGTCCTTTCGTGACTGACCCATTGGTGAAGCCGCTGATTGCGGGGTACCCGGTGCACCATGACCTGATCCGAGACGACCGAACCGGGCTTGGCGGGTTTGCGAACGCGGGCGAGGCGCTCGTAGCTCTCGGTCGTACCGATGCGGTCTTCTTCGGACCGGACACGTAATGATCGACCCGGCGGGGCGGATGTACCGCGACGGCGGCGGCCCGGACGGCAACGACCTGTCGCTGCGGATCATCGGAGCCGCCGCGAAACGTCTCTCGCCCGGCGGTGCGCTGGTGCTGTCAACCGCAATCCGGCCGACGTGAGGACCTTCGGGGTCGAGGAGGAGTTCCTGCTGCTCGACCCGGCAAGCGGGGAGAACCTGCCGGTCGCCGAGAAGGTTGCCGCCGGACTGCCGGAGCCGATGCGCCGGCGCAGCCGCCGGGAGTTCCGGCCCAGCATGGTGGAGATGGTCACCGACGTCTGCACCGGCACCGGCGAACTTCTGCGGCAGTTGCGCGACGGGCGAGAGGCCGCAGGCGTTGCCGCCGGGAAGGTGGGCGCGGCGCTGGTCGCGATCGGCGCCACCCCGGTCGCCGAACCGGTCCTGGAGGTGACCGACGACGCACGGTTCCGGGCGATCGCCGCCCACTATCGGCCGATCGCCCGGGACCCCGCGTTGTGCGGCTGTCACGTGCACGTCGGTGTGCCCAGCCGGGCCCAGGCCGTGGAGATCTGCACCCGGCTGCGCGGCGACCTGCCGCTGATCCAGGCACTCGCCGCCAATTCGCCGTTGTTCGACGGCGCCGACACCGGTTATGCGAGTTGGCGGTATGTACAGCTGAAACGGTGGCCGGCCCTGGGCCCGTGGCCGCACCTGCGGACCGTCGAGGAGTTCGAGGCGACGGTGGCGGCGCTGGTCGCCTCGCGGCAGATGATGGACGCGACCATGGTCCTGTGGTGGGCCCGACCGTCGGCGTCGTTCCCGACCGTGGAGGTCCGGGTCGCCGATACCTGCCTCGATCCGGCCGACACCGTGCTGATCGCCGCCCTGGTCCGCGGCCTGGTCGACATCGCCGCCGCGGCCCGCGGCCCGATCCCTCGGGTGTCCGGCGTGCTGCTCGACGCCGCACACGGCAACGCCGCCCGCACCGGCATGCGGGACACCCTGCTCGACCCGGCCACCGGACAGGTGCGTCCGGCGTGGGACCTGATCGGCGATCTGGTCGACCGGATCACCCCCGCCTTGCGCCGGCACGGCGACCTGGACACCGTGACCGCCGGGCTCGACCGGATCCGCCGCGACGGCACCGGCGTGGAGCGGCAGCGCCGGCTCCTGGAGAAACTCGCCGTTCCCGAGATGCTGGCGTCACTGGCATGGTGACCATGGATGGACCCGCCTGGCCTCAGCCTCGCAGTGACGACTGCCCCGCCGCCCAGGCATCCAGGAGATCGTGCGCCCAGAGGTTGTCGACGGTCAGCGCGCACCGCGCGCCCCAGAGCACCTGACCGGCCAGATCCGGGTCGGTACGGGCGAACGTCGCGCACAGGTCGTTGGCCGCGATCTGCTCGTGCACCGCATCGGCCTCGACGTGCTCGTCGTAGAAAGCCGTCGCGGCCGCGTCACCGCCGAGGCGGCGCAGACCACTGCCGTACGCCCGGTTCGGCAGCGACGAGGTCATCTCGTAGGCGGCCAGATGGCCCAGGATCGCGCCACGGCGGGCACGGTGCAGGCCGAAGAACGACATCAGATTGTTGACCGCCAGCGTCGTGGCGGGTACCCGGTCGACGTACGCGCCGTAGGTCAGGTCCAGGCCGAACCAGGCCATCGTCTGCTTGAACAGCTCCTGATGCATCCGCCCGGTGACGCCCCCGCCGTACTCGTCGAGCTGGATCTCGATCAGCGCGGCCTTGGCCCGGCCCGCCAGCCGTGGGATCGCCCAGGTGTGCGGGTCGGCCTCACGCAGCTGATAGACCGAGCGGTGGATCACGAACTCGCGGAACTGCTCATGGGTGGACCGCCCACGCAGATAGCCGGAGAGCGACGGCCCGTCGTCCGCGGCCACGATCGCCGCGAGCTCGGCCGGCACCGAGTCCGGGTCGGCCCGCTGCGGCCCGCCGACCAGATCGCCCAGGCGTGCCGCGAAATGCCGTTCCAGACCGGCGCGCAGCTGCAGCAGATGAGGATCCCACTCCCACTCGTCGGCGACGCCGTCCCAGCCCCGATAGGCGAGCTCGTAACAGATGAACAGCGACAGCTGGAAGTCCTCGACGTCGCCGGGTTCGACGGTCAGGTCACCGGAACCACCGCTGAGGACGTCGATCAGGGCGCTGGACAGAGATCCGCGCGGTGACGGTAGCTTCATGGGCGGGCGGATGCCCGTTTGGCTCGCCGTGAAACGGAAATCCAGGCGACCATGACCTCGACCATCACACCGTACGAGGACGGCCCGCTGATCGTGCGCGGTGACTTCGAACTGCGTACCCCGGAGGGCGAACCGATCGATGCGGCACGCGACACCATCGCGCTGTGCCGGTGCGGCAGATCCGCCGACAAGCCCTTCTGCGACGGAACCCACAAGACGTTCCGGTTCAAGGCCGGCACCGGCCGCGACCTCCCGCCCGCGCGGCCCGGCGACCCGCAAGACGCCTGACCGGATCGCCGACCCCGCCTCCCGGAGCGGTCCGGCACCTGCGGGACCGCCCTATGCGGATCCGGCCACCGCAAAGCCGATGCCACGCTCCATGCGCGCGACAGCTTGCCGGCGATGGAGGCACCTGTCGCCGGGCCGGGTTAGCGCCGGGAGTGGGTGGTGTGCCGGGAGTGCTCGGCGAGTTCGGCCAGCCGGCGCAGAGCTTCGACGTTTCGCCCGTGCAGGGCCAGATCGTTGATCTTGTTCCTGAGCCAGTGCAGCGGACCCGCCTGGAAGTCCTCGTACATGGTCACGCGGGTCTCACCCGCATTGATGGGCTCGAGCGTGATACGGACGACGGCCTCACCGAACGGCCAGACTCCGGCACGCAGCGCGAGTCCCCGTCCCGGGGTCAGGGCGGTGACGGTCGACGTGTTCTTGATCGAGAGCGGCCACGGACCGACCTTGTGGTGCAGTTGCGAGCCCGGCTCAGGCCATGAGGCGTCAACGTCGCGGATGTGGGCCGTTCCCACGACCCAGTCGCTGTAGGTCCAGCCGTCGGCCAGGATCGCGTACACCTGCTCGGCCGCGGCGCGCATCGTGAGGGTCACCTTCGCCATGACTGTCGGTTACCCGGCTGCCGGCGCGGATAACGCGTGATCAGCGACGTTCGCCGTCTCAGCAAGGGGTAGGCGGGGATCCTGTCGGTCGGCGCTTGCGCGTCAGACCGTGGCGAGCGTGTACGGGACCTCGTCGACCAGTTCCCGCGCCAGGTACCCGGTGCGGCCGAAGCGTGGTACCAGTCGCTGGCCGAGGCTGACCGCGCCCAGGTACCGCAGGTCGCGGATTCAGGGGCTCAGGTTGAGGGAAATCCGGGTCATTTCGGGCGGCATCTTGTCAGACTGGAAGGTGAGCACGGCTCAGTGCCGCGCTGGGCACAGTGAGGAGCACAGCGACATGACGACCCAAACCACCAGGGCTGATCCCGCTAGCCAACAGACGAGCAAGGACTACAAGGCGGGCTCGGAGAAGGCTGTGGCCACCCGGAACAAGCTCAACAACGACGAGGGCAAGATCAGCGTCGCGCAGGGTGTGGTCCAGAAGATCGCGGGCATGGCCTGTCGCGAGATGTCCGGGGTGCATTCCATGGGTACGGGCGGATCCCGGGCGTTCGGCGCCATCCGCGAACGGATACCGGGAAGCTCGGGCCCGAACGTTGCGCAGGGTGTCGGCGTCGAGGTCGGTGAGACGCAGGCGGCCATCGACTTGGACATCGTGGTGGAGTACGGCGTCAGCGTCGTGGAGCTGGGTCGCAGCATCCAGCGCAACGTCAAGACGTCGATCGAGCGGATGACGGGTCTCGAGGTCGTCGAGGTCAACGTCAACGTGGACGATGTGAACCTGCCCGACACCGGCGACGCGCCCGACCCGACACGGGTCTCATGACCGTGGCCGCCGCGACCCGCCTGGAGGCCGCGCTGATCGACGGTGTCGACGCCGACGCGGTGGCATCGGCGACGCGGGGCTGTCCGGACGTCGAAGATCTCTGTGGGGATCCGCTCGGCGATATCGTCACCTACTTGCCGGGCCGCCGACTGCCGGGCGTGCGGATCGACCGGGAGGCCGTGCTGGTGCAGGTGCGCTCCCGCTGGAACGTCCCGGCGGCAACGGTCGCGCACGAAATCCGCGGGGCCGTCGCGGGTCTGGCTCCCGGCCGACGGATCGACGTGACGATCGCCGACGTGAGCGACCCGCCGGCCCTGCCGACCGCGACGGCGGACTCAGGCCCGGAAACGAAGCCGCAGAGGGGTGTCAGCCGCGCGCATGATGCGGCGCCGTAGACCACGGTCGCGAGAGGGTTTTGATGGACGACGGTTGGGCGCGGGAGCGCCGCGAGTTCATCCGTAACCACCACCCTGACCGGGGCGGTGACGGGACCGAGTTCATCGCGGGTCTGGACAGATACGACCGTATGGGGCCGCTGGAGCGGGCACAGGCACGTGATGACCGGGGGGTGCGCGTGGTGGTGGTGGCGCGTCGGTCGCTGTGGTCCCGGCTGAGGCACGCGTGGCGCGGCTGGCGTTGCCCGGCCCGGCCGCGGGTGCATTGACTGATTCGGGACTGGTCGTTGTGGATGGACGGAACGGTGAACTGACATGACTCGTACGATCTTCGGTACCGCCGTGGGCCTCGCGCTGGGCATGGCCCTGGCCTTCGGCAGCTTCGGGCAGATGCTCGTGGTGGCGTTGTTCATGGTTCTCGGCGGCGGTGTGGCCAAGGCGCTCAGCGGTGAGCTGGACCTGATGCCGTACATATCCGGACGGCGGAGCACCCGGTGACCGCGACCGTTCCCGGAACGGTGCAGATCAGCGCTGCCGCCGTAGCGAAGCTGGCGGCCCAGCTCGCGTCCGAGGACCCCGATGTGGGCGGGACGGCCGGCCTCCTGGGCCGTGCCGTGCCTGGCGGGCGTCAACTCGGCGCCCGGCAGACCAGTCTGACCTCGCTGCCGAAGGTGTCCGCGGAGGTCGACGGTGACCGTGTCTTCGTCGACCTCGCGATCAGCGTGCGGTGGCCCGCATCCGTGCCGCAGGTCACCACCGACCTGCGGGAACGGCTGCAGAACAGGTTGGGCGCGTGGACCGGCCTGACCGTCGCGGAGGTCGACATCGCGGTCACCGGCCTGGTTGCCGACCAGCCCGGGCCGAGAGTCCGGTAAGCCGCCATGCGAATCACCAACCGCCTGCTGGCCGCGCTGTTCGCTCTCGCGCTCCTCGTCGGCGGGGTGATCCTGGTCGTCGAGGTCGTGGCGCACTGGACCGGCACCGACCCGGTGGTGTTCGACTGGCCGGCTGTCCACGCGTGGGCGCGTCGCACCACCTGGAGCGCGATCCCCGTACGCCTCATCAGCGTCATGCTTCTCCTCGTCGGCCTTGCGCTGTTGTGGGCGCAGCTCAAACCTCGCCGGTTTGGCCGGCTCGCGCTCGAGGTCGGCCACCCCGCCACGGACGTCGCCGTCACCCGCCGGGGATTGGCCCACTCGCTGGCCGCCGCGGTGAGCCGCGTCGAGGGCGTACACAACGCACACGTGGCCGTCAAAGGAAAGAAGATCAAAGTCTCCGCTCGTACGTACGGCGGGCGCACGGCGGACGTGGCGCTCAGGCGCGAAGCGGTGACCCGCATGGCCCAGGAGCGCCTGGACGCATTGCCGCTGCGCAGAAAGCCCACCCTGGCGGTACGTCTGTCGGCGAGGGCACGCTGATGCACGCCGACCGCGCCAGTCGTGTCCTTCTGGGACTCATCGGCCTCACTCTCACGGCCGCCGGCGTTGCCGGCCTGCTGGCCGGCGGTGGCCGCTTCGGCGCCGACCTGCCCGACAGCCCGGTACTCGACTCCGCGGTGATCCGCTTCGCGGCCGAAAACAGCACGTGGTGGTGGCCGGCCGTAGCGGCCACCGGTGTGGTCATGGCGCTGTTGGGCGGATGGTGGTTGCTCGCCGTCCTCTTCTCCACGGACCGAATCCACGGGGTCAGATTTGCAACGGACCCCACCGCCGGCGCGACCACCCTGGCCGGCGGGGCCGTCAACCACGCCATCGACGCGGAGATCGAGGCCTACCGTGGCGTTCGGGCGGCAAGCAGCAGGCTGCTCGGCACGCCTGAGGAACCCGAGCTTGCCGTCAACGTCACCGTCGATCAGTCAGCCGACATCGGGGCGTTGAGCCAGCGCATCGAGATCGGCGCACTCACCCATGCGCGACAAGCCCTCGGCCGCCCCGACCTTCCGGCTGCATTGGACATCACCGTCAGCCGCCGCCCGGCAGGGCGGGTCGACCGGGCCCATCAGCTCCCTTGAGTACCTGCTCGGTGGTGGCATCGGCTCCTCTTCGGCAGGACGCCGAGTCAGGAGACGCCGGTGCGGGGCCGAGGGCTCCAGCCTGCGCCACGCAGGATATTCGGACGCGGCCTGCCGGAACCGACCACGACCGCGCCGGTCAGCTGTCTGGACTCGCCGATCGTTGTCGGTACCAGCCAATGTCGAGGATGCCTGGGCGCGTACATGCCTCCCGATCGCGGTTGGTGGACAGGCCTGCAAGGTGCCGAGGGCTTCGGTCAGACGCAGGCCAGGAGGTCGACCGATTGGGTCACGTTCCTGGCAGTGGGTCCGATCGGGGATCCAGATGCGGAGCTGGTCGCTACAGGCAGTGTCTGGTCGAACCGGGCCGTGAGGATATCGAGTAGTCCGGTCAGGTCGAGGACTCGACGGACGATGGGTTGTGGGTTCGTGATCCGCAGTTGGCATCCCGTGCGGGCGGCCGCTTTGCCCGCGGCGACGAGAACGGCGAGTCCGCCACAGTCCATGAAGGTGACCTTGGCGAGGTCAACTTCGATTCGTTCAGGAAGCTGCGCGGACAACACGGCGAGCAGCCCGGCGTGCAGTACGTCGGCGGTCGACAGGTCGACCTCTCCTGCCACGGCGACCCGGACGAGGCCCGGCATGACGTTGCTGGTGTCGATGCGCAACTGCGCCGACGGGGTCTGCGGCGAAAAGGTGGTGAGCATGGTTCCTCCAGCCCAACGACTTTGTCCAGACAGGGAATGCGAGGACGGGCAGGGTCTGGACCCGTGGCCGGGGAGGCAACAAACCCGAAGGTTGACGGGCGTTGCGGGCTCGACAAGGTGCGCACGTCGATGCGGTAGCACCCCGCACATTACTCTCCATGAATTACATTTGGGGACTTCGCGGTACCACGATCAGGGCGCCACCGCTTGGACGGGCAGCTACCCAACCCCGGTCTGGCCAGGAGGTCCCGCGGTGCCGGTGCCGCCCAGCACAAGCGTGGCGGTGCCCCGGGCAGATCCCCCCGCCCGGGGCACCACTACCCCCCGAACCCCCAGAAACGAACTGATGAAACGCAGACCGACATGGGTGCGTTTCCCGGCCAGGCCAACGGCTGTTTCCCCGACCTTTCCGCGGTGCAGACCGACGGACGAACGTTCAACGGCCCCCGATGGGCCGGCGTCAACGACCCGACGGGCGAGGTCCCCCGGGCCGTTGCTGTACGTGGAGGTGTCGACGTCGGCCTGGATGGCATGGCGCAGCCTGATCAGCGAGCGGCTCAGCAGCTGCGAGACCTGCATCTGCGACACGCCGATCTGCGCCCGGGTCATGAACAGCAACCGGATGACGGGCTGCTCGCGGACCGGCAACCCGGCAGACAGATAACGATCAACGATCGTGTGGGCCAGCTCATGGTCGACCCTCCGATGGCTGCGAGTCCGTAACACCTACAGGACGACGCCACCGGGGACCGGAGTGACGTGCTCACACTACGCCCTGACCACCCCGGCCGCACGCTCATTCGCGAACCTCAATCAAATGACGTCGCCGAAGCCCGGAACAACAGACGCGTGTCGTGTTTGCCCCGGCTGGGCGATCCAGGGTTCAGGATATGTCACTCAGCGTGACTGTCTGCTTGGTCCGCGGTCCGGCGGTGGTGGCGTGCTGGATGTCGGCATGGAACGGAGGTGGGCGCTCATCACTCGTTCGTGGCGCCCCTATGGTGAATGTCGGTGATGTCGTAGCGTTTCGGTGGCGCGAGACCCATGCTTGCGGCTGTCGTCCCAGACCCCGGCGGCGCACGTCTTCACGTCGCCCAGGGAGTTCGGTGTCAGCATTGACTCATCGCAGTCCTTTCTGTCTGGCATGCCCTCTGCGTGGATCCGCGTCATCCAGCCCGCGCGGCTGCCCGGCGCAACTGCGGTGGCTGATTCGCCGGATCTCCGACAACGATCGCGGTGCTTTCGCCGAGTTGTTCGACCAATGCTCGGGCCTGGTGTTGCCCGGTCTGCGTGGTCAGGTGCCGGACCAGCATCGGGTCGCGGGCATTCTCGCGGGCACCTTCATCGAGGTGTGGTGGCTCGCCGGATGCCATGTCGATCCGGACACCGATGTCATGGCGTGGATCGACGAGATCGTCCAGCGACGCGTCGCGGACAGCTGGCCAGCCGCCCCGTCGGCGGCGAACCCCACCTCGCCCGGCCGGGGCATACTCGGCGCACTGTGGGCGCACAGCATCGAGGTCGAGCTCGCCGGGTTACTCAGTCGACGCCACTCCCCACCCCAGTAGGGTCCGCGCGGACAGAAACCATGCTAATGATCTTGAAGCGGCCACCACAGAATGACGCCCGGTGGGGCGTGGCAGGGTTGCGCCAGCTGGTCTGCGGTAGGGTGACCGAGTCAGCGGCACGTTGACGTTCCTCTGCCCCGGACCTCGGCAGCCTCCCTCTTGTGAAGGGTGCGGCCATGCTCGGCACTGCGGGTGACCTCAGGCGCATCCCGGCTGTCGGGCTGCCGTCCGGCGGTGATCTGAGTGACGATGGTTCCGGAGCCGGCTGATCCGGTCGTCGCCCGGCTGTGCCGGCTCTGTGAGCACGCGGTCATCGCCCTGCCTGCCGCGGGTGCAGGCCTGTCGGTGGTCGCCCGGGACAATTGCGCCGGGGCCGCCGGTATGCGACGTTGCTGATCGACGCGGTCACCCATCGCCGTGTCGATGTGCTGCCCGACCGCAAAGCGGACACCCTCGCCA
>NZ_JAHXZI010000031.1:85198-89993 GCF_019429605.1 Actinoplanes hulinensis
GTGCGGGGAGTCTTAGGTGTGGGGAGTCCTAGGTGCGGGGAGTCTTAGGTGTGGGGAGTCCTAGGAGCGGGCGCGTAGGCGGCGCAGCATGCGGGCGTCGGCGAAGCCGACGGCGCGGGCCGCGGACTCGGCCGTCGCGCCGTGGCCGATCAGGTACTCGGCTCGCTCCACGCGGAGCAGTTGCTGGTAGCGGAGCGGTGTCCGCCCGGTCGCCGAGGTGAACAGGCGGGTCAGGGTGCGTTCGCTGACTCCCGCGCCGGCGGCCAGGTCGGCCAGGGGCAACGGCGCGGCGAATTCGGCGTCGATGCGGTCCTGGACCCGGTGGACCACGTCGCTCAGGTGGGCCCGGTGGCGCAGCATCGCGCTGTGCTGACGTTCGTCGCCGTTACGGCGGCCGTACACCACCATCTCGCGGGCGACCCGGGCCGCGACCGCCGGGCCGTGGCGCTGGGCGACCAGGTGCAGGGCCAGGTCGATGCCGCTGGCGATGCCGGCCGAGGTGACCACCCGGTCGTCGCAGACGTACAGGACGTCGCGCACCACGGTGGCCGCCGGATAGCGGCGGGTCAGCCGGTCCTGGAGGTCGTGGTGGGTGGTGCAGCGGCGGCCGTCGAGCAGTCCGGCCCGGCCGAGCGCGTCGGCGCCGGCACAGACGCTGGCCACCGTACCGCCGCGGGCGTGGTGTTCGGCGATCCGGGACAGCGTCGGGGCGGCGAAGTACCCGTGACCGTCGCGCCAGCCGGGCACCAGCAGGAGATCATCGGCGGTCAGGCCGGGCCAGGTGAGGTCGGCGCCGAGCGGCACACCCTGCCAGGTCGGCACGGGCGTCTCCTCGGCCACGTAGCGGAGCCGGTAGCCCGGCGCGGTGGAGAACACCTGCGCCGGGCCGGCCAGGTCGAGCAGGTGCACCTGCGGGGTCAGGACGAACAGCACCGTGCTCACGATCCGGTCACTCCCCGATGATCTCCGCGACGGTCCGGACGGTGGCGAAACGGCCGGCAAGCGCGTACTCGGTGCGGGTCACCACGTCCTCGGCGGACAGCGTACGCGGGTCGGCCAGCAGTTCCTCGACAGTCTGCTCGGCGGGGGCGTCGCGGTGCGGGATCGGGAAGGTGGCGGTGGCGTCGATCGCGAACGTCACCTCGTACCCGAGATCGGAGGCGACCCGCGCGGTGGTCTCCACGCACTGTTCGGTGCGCAGCCCGCAGACCGTGACCGAGCGGACCCCGGCCACGGTGAGCAGGTGTTGCAGGTTCGTCGTGGTGAACGCGTTGTGCACGGTCTTGGTGAGCACCGGCTCATCGGCGGCGGGCGTGAGGTCGTCGACGACCCGCACGTAGCCGCTCTCCGGATCGAAGACGCCGCCCGTTCCCGGTTCGGCGTGGATCACCCAGATCACCCGGTCGCCGGCGGCCCGGGCGGCGTCCACGAGCTGCCCGGCCTTCTTCACCACATCGGGGTTGCTCACCGTCGCCCACAGCGGCCGGGCACGGAACGATTCCTGAACGTCGATCACGACGAGCGCGTTGGTCATACCCCCATCCAACGCCGCCGGCACGCCGCGCGGCAGACACCATCTCGCCCCAGCCCGGAACGATCCGGTCAACAACAAAGCGACGGTACGGTCCCGGGGAGAAACACCGGCGGCGAAGACCCGGACCGTCGTCCGCCCCCCGGACCGTCGTCCGCCCCCGGACCTTCCCGTCAGAAGCCCTCAAGGCAACCAACGACGAGCCACCGCGCTCCCGCGCTCCCGCGCTCCCGCGCTCCCGCGCGCACTTGCGCCCTCGCGCCGGGACTGTACGAATAACGGTGTAACTCCTGATCAAGGAGACACCTGATGACCGTGACGATCGATGCCGCCGTGGATACTTCGGCGGTGGCCAAGAAGAAGGACACGGCGACGACGCCGGAAGGCGTGGATGCCGAGCTGGTCGGCCGGCTGGTCGAGCAGGCCCGGGCGGCGGGCCTGCAGCTGACCGGCGAAGGCGGCCTGTTGCAGCACCTGACCAAGCGCGTGATCGAAGCTGCTCTCGACGGTGAGATCACCGACCACCTCGGCTATGAGAAACACGATCCGGCCGGCAAGGACGGCGGGAACTCCCGTAACGGGGCCCGGGCCAAGACCGTGCTCACCGATGTCGGCCCGGTCGAGATCGTGGTGCCGCGTGACCGGGATGGCTCGTTCGAACCGCAGATCGTCAAGAAGCGGCAACGTCGGCTGACCGGTGTCGAGGACATGGTCCTGTCGCTGTCGGCCAAGGGCCTGACGACTGGGGAGATCAGCGCTCACCTGGCCGAGGTGTATGGCGCCGAGGTGTCGCGGCAGACGATCTCCACGATCACCGACAAGGTCATGGACGGCATGGCCGAGTGGCAGAACCGGCCTCTCGACCGGGTGTATCCGGTCGTGTTCCTGGACGCGATCAACGTCAAGATCCGCGACGGGAAGGTCGCCAACCGGCCCATCTACGTGGCGTTGGCCGTCACCGCCGAGGGCACCCGCGACATCCTCGGGCTGTGGGCCGGCGACGGCGGCGAAGGCGCCAAGTTCTGGCTCAGCGTGTGCACCGAGCTGAAGAACCGCGGTGCCGAGGACGTGCTGATGGCCGTCTGCGACGGCCTCACCGGCCTGCCTGACGCCATCAACACCGTCTGGCCCCGGACCGTGGTCCAAACCTGCGTCGTTCACCTGCTGCGCAACTCGTTCAAATACGCGTCCCGCCAGCACTGGGACGCCATCGCGAAGGCGTTGAAGCCGGTCTACACCGCACCCACCGAGGCCGCCGCTGAGCAGCGGTTCCTCGAGTTCGCCGAGGTCTGGGGCGAGAAGTATCCGGCGATCGTCAGGCTGTGGGAGAACGCCTGGGCCGAGTTCGTCCCGTTCCTGGCCTTCGACACCGAGATCCGCAAGGTCGTCTGCTCGACCAATGCGATCGAGAGCGTGAACGCCCGCATCCGCCGGGCCGTCCGGGCCCGCGGGCACTTCCCGAACGAGCAAGCCGCCCTCAAATGCGTCTACCTCGCCGTGATGGCCCTCGACCCGACCGGCACCGGCCGCCGCCGCTGGATCACCCGCTGGAAACCCGCCCTCAACGCCTTCGACCTGGCCTTCGACGGCCGCCTCACCGCAGGACGCAACTAACCATCACAACATCGAGTTACACCGTTATCTTGGCTCTGGCGCAGAAACGGTGGTCGGGCGACCCTCGTCCTATGTGGTCACCGAGGTGAGTGATCATGATGCCCGTGCGATGTGATCGAGACCGTCTTCCCGCAGTTGTCTTCGCTGGTCATTGAGCAGGTCATCGATCTGGGAGCGACAGTGGGTGTCGTTGCTCGAACGCCGGCTGCGGCTGCGGCCTGCCCGGACTGCGGGCAGCTCAGCGACCGGGTGCACGCCTATCACCAGCGACGCCTGGCTGATCTACCGGTCGGTGGTCGTGCCGTTGTGGTGCACCTGCGCGTCCGGCGCATGGTCTGTGCAGCGCTGTCCTGCTCGCGGCGGACCTTTCGTGAACAGGTGCCCGCGGTGACCCAGCCCTGGGCGCGGCGGACTCGGCAGTTGACCGCTCTGGTCGCTGACCTGGCCGTTGTCACCGCAGGCCGGGCCGGCGCGGCCGTGCTGGCCCGGGTCGGCGCCCAGGTCTCGCGTAGCACGGTGCTGCGGGTGCTGATGGCCCAGCCGATCCCTGATCGTGCGGTGCCAGCCGTGCTGAGCGTGGATGACTTCGCACTGCGCCGGGGCCGCCGGTATGCGACGTTGCTGATCGACGCGGTCACCCATCGCCGTGTCGATGTGCTGCCCGACCGCAAAGCGGACACCCTCGCCAGGTGGCTGCGCGACCATCTTGGCGTGCAGGTCGTGTGCCGTGACGGCTCGGCGGCCTATGCCGAGGCGATCCGCACCGGGGCTCCCCAGGCAGTGCAGGTCAGTGACCGCTGGCATCTGTGGGCGAACCTGGCCAAGGCCGTCGAGAAAACCGCGATCGCCCACTCCGGCTGCTGGCGTGACGGACCCGTCCGCCCAGACCAGCCCCTGGACGAACGCACCCGCGACCGCCACCGGGCCGTGCACACGCTCCTCGATCAAGGCTACGGCCTGCTGGAATGCGCCCGCCGTCTCGGCTGGGCGCTAAACACCGTGAAGCGTTACGCCCGCGCGACCTCAGCGGAGGAACTGAACCGCCCACCGCGCTACCGCGAGACCTTGGTCGACCCGTTCCGAGATCATCTGCGGCGGCGCCGCGCCGAGGAACCCGGTGTGGCAGTGACCAAGCTACTGGCCGAGATCCGCGAGCTCGGCTACACCGGCAGCGCCAACCTACTGGTCCGCTACCTCAACCAGGGCCGCGCGGACGCGCTCCGCACACCGCCTTCGCCACGCAGACTGGTCTCGTGGCTCATGAGCAGACACGCCGACCTACCCACTGCGCATCAGCAACAACTGGCCGATCTCCTCGCGTCCTGCGCACATCTGAGCGTGCTTGCCGAGCGCGTGCAGCAGTTCGCCGACCTGCTCACCGGCCGCCGCGGCGAAGACCTCGATGCCTGGATGACCTGCGCCGACGCCGACGACCTGCCCGCCCTGCACGGATTCGTCCATGGCCTGCGCAGAGACTTACCCGCCGTCGTGGCAGGCCTGACCCTGCCCTACAGCAACGGCCCGATCGAGGGCGCCAACACCAAGGTCAAGTTCCTGAAACGGCAGATGTACGGCCGTGCCGGTTTCGACCTGCTACGGCACCGAATCCTGCTCGCATAGGCCGACCACCGTTTCTGCGCCAGAGCCGTT
>NZ_JAHXZI010000032.1:0-75554 GCF_019429605.1 Actinoplanes hulinensis
CCCCCCGGAAGGACCCGATATGAAGATCTTGCGTGCCGTTTTCGCGGCGGCCGCCGCGACCGCGCTGCTGGCCGGCTGCGTGCAGGGCGAGGACGCACCGGCGAAGAGCGCGGACGGGAAGGAGTCGGTCGCGCTGCGGCTGGACTACGCCTACTACAACCCGGCCAGCCTGGTGCTGCGCGAGCAGAAATGGCTGGAGACCGAGCTGGCCGGCCAGGGCGTCACGGTGAGCTGGCAGCTGTCGGCGGGCAGCAACAAGGCGAACGAGGCGCTGCGCGCGGAGGCCGTCGACGTCGGCTCGACGGCGGGCGCGGCGGCGCTGGTGGCCCGGGCGAACGGATCGCCGATCAAGACCATCGACGTGTTCAGCCAGCCGGAGTGGGCGGCCATCGTGGTGCCGAAGGGCTCGGCGGTCACCTCGGTGGCGCAGCTCAAAGGCAAGAAGATCGCGGCGACCAAGGGTACGGACCCGTACTTCTTCCTTCTCCAGGCGCTGGACGAGGCGGGCCTGAAGCCGGCCGACGTGACGGTGACCAACCTCCAGCACGCCGACGGCAAGACCGCCCTGGAGCGCGGCGACGTCGACGCGTGGGCCGGTCTCGACCCGCTGATGGCGACGTCCGAGGTGGACGCCGGCTCCAAGCTGATCTACCGGAACGTGGCCTTCAACTCCTACGGCGTGCTCAACGCCCGGGAGGGCTTCCTCACCGAGCACCCGGATCTGGCCCAGTCGGTGGTGAACGCCTACGAGAAGGCCCGCCAGTGGATCAAGGACAACCCGGACCAGGCGGTCGCCCTCTACGCCCGGGAGGCCAAGATCTCCGAGCCGGTCGCGAAGGCGGTGCTCACCGAGCGCACCCGGCTGGACATCGACCCGGTCCCGGGCGCCGCGCAGAGGGCGGTCTTCGAGAAGATCCTGCCGGTGCTGGTGGCGGACGCCAACGTGAAGAGCGAGGCGGACGCCCGGGCGGCGATCGACACCCTGTTCGAGCCGAAGTACGCGAGCGCGCGGAGCGTTTCGTGACCCGACGGGCCCTCAAGCCCGCGATCGGTGTCATCCTGCCGGTGCTCCTGCTGGTGGGATGGCACCTGGTCGCGTCCGCCGGGATCTACTCGGCCGCGCAACTGCCCCCGCCCGGCGAGGTGGTGACCGCGCTCGGCGAACTGCTGCGGCGCGGCGAGCTGTGGCACCACCTGGCGATCAGCACGCAGCGGGTGCTGATCGGGTTCGCCGCCGGATCGCTGCTCGGGCTGGCGCTCGGCGGCCTGGTCGGGCTGTCGCGTACGGCGAGCGCGGCCATCTCCCCGACGGTGCAGGCGATCCGGGCCGTGCCGTCGCTGGCCTGGGTGCCGCTGCTGCTGCTCTGGCTGGGCATCGGCGAGACCCCGAAGATCGTGCTGGTGGCGATCGGCGCGTTCTTCCCGGTCTACACGACGGTGTCGGCGGCGCTCGCGCACATCGACCCGCACCTGGTCGAGGTGGGCCGGGCGTACGGGCGCCGCGGCCTCCCCCTGCTCGGCACCGTCCTGTTCCCGGCGGCCACCCCGGCCATCCTGTCCGGCCTGCGGCTCGGGCTGGCCCAGGGCTGGCTGTTCCTGGTCGCGGCGGAGCTGATCGCCTCGTCGATGGGCCTCGGCTTCCTGCTCATCGACAGTCAGAACACCGGCCGTACCGATGTGATGCTGCTGGCCATCATCCTGCTGGCCGTGCTCGGCAAGCTGAGCGACACGCTGCTCGGATTCGTCTCGCAGCGCGCCGCCCAGGCCTGACCTCTCACGCCGTCCGGAGGGCCTCGGTCGGGGCCATCCGGGCGGCCCGCAACGCCGGGTAGAGGCCGGCGATCGTGCCGACCAGGATCGCGGCGGCCAGCCCGCCGCTCACGGCCTCCGGCGGGACGAGCGGCTGCCAGCCCCGGTTGACCGCCAGAGCCACCGTGACCCCGGCGCCCAGCAGTACGCCCACCCCGCCCCCGACCGCGCCGAGCAGCACCGACTCGACCACGAACTGTGCCGCCACGTGCCGCCGCGCCGCACCCAGCGCCCGGCGCAGACCGACCTCGCCCCGCCGTTCCAGCACCGAGATCACCATGACGTTGGCGATGCCGATGCCGCCGACCAGCAGCGCCACCGCGCCCAGCCCGAGGAACAGCGAGGTGCCGGCGTCGTCGACCGCCTGCCGGGCGGTGAGCACGTCGGACGGCTGGCTGACCGAGGTGCGGCCCGGGTTCTGCGGGTCGGCGGCGCGCGGCAGCATGTTCTCCACCTGCCCGGTCAGCGCGGTGTCGGTCCGTACGTAGATCCGGCTCGGATGCCCCTGGTAGCCGAACTCGCTCTTCGCCACCGCGAACCCGATCAGCGCGGCCCGGTCGATCTCCGGCGCCAGGTCCACCTGCCGCAGGATGCCGACCACGGTGAACCACCGCTCGCCCAGCCAGACCCGCTCGTACCCGGTCACCTCGGCGATGCCCAGCACGGTCGCCGCCTGATGGCCGAGGACCACCACCGGGTACCGCGCGGTGGCCGCGTCCAGGAACACCCCGTCGAGCAGTGCGCCGTCCAGGGTGGACAGCAGCTCGGGGTCGGTGGCCCGGACGTCCAGCCCGCCGTGCCGGTTGGCCGGCATCCGGTCGTTGCGCAGCACGTGCGTGTCCGGGATCTGCGCGGTGCCGGACGCCGACGTCACCCCCTCGGTACGCCGGATCGACGCGGCCGCGGTGGCCGGCAGCTGCTGCTCGGGCGCCCCCTTGGGCTGGCTGCTGGCCACCGTGAGCAGGTTGGTGCCGAGCCGGTCGAGCTCGGCGATCACCTGCGCCTGGCTGGACCGGGTGACGCCGAGGACGGCGACCATCGCGGCGATGCCGATGGCCACGCCGAGCACCGACAGCGCGGCCCGGCCCGGCCGGGTGCGCAGCCCGATCGTGGCGACCGGCAGCAGGTCGGCCAGGCGCATCCGGGACAGCGGGCTCATGACACCACCCGCCCGTCCAGGATGGTGACCCGCCGCTGGGCGGCGGCCGCCACGTGGGCGTCGTGGGTGATCACCACGATGGTGGCGCCCTCGGCGTTGAGCTCCCGCAGCAGCGCCAGGATCCCGTCGCCGTTGGCCGAGTCGAGGTTGCCGGTCGGCTCGTCGGCGAAGAGGACCGCGGGCCGGCCGACCAGCGCCCGGGCGATCGCCACCCGCTGCCGTTCCCCGCCGGAGAGCAGCCGGGCCCGGTGGTTCATCCGGTGGCCGAGACCGACCCGTTCCAGGGCCTCTTCGGCGGCCGCCCGCCGCCGCCGGGCCGGGATGCCCCGGTAGAGCAGGCCGGTCGCCACGTTGTCCCGGGCGTCGGCGTGGTCGAGCAGGAAGAACTGCTGGAAGACCACGCCGAGCCGGTGCGCCCGCAGCCCGGCGAGCCGGCGTTCGCTGAGCTTCTCCAGGGCCTCCCCGGCGATGCGTACCGAACCGGAGGTGGGCCGGTCCAGTCCGGCGGCCAGGTTGAGCAGGGTGCTCTTGCCGGACCCGGACGGGCCGACCACGGCGACCATCTCGCCACTGTGCACGGTGAGGTCGACGCCGCGGACCGACTCGACCGGCGGGCTGCCCGGGTACGTCTTGGACACGTCGGCGAGTTCCAGGGCGGCGGTCATGTCGCGGGCACCTCCACCCGGTCGCCCTCGCTGATGTTCCCGGTCACCTCGACCAGGCCGGAGGCGTCGTCGTAGAGGCCGGGCCTCACGTCGGCGTACGCCCCGGAGGCCAGCCGCACCCGGTAGCCGGTCCCCGGGGCGGCCAGCAGCGCCGCCATCGGGACGACCAGCACGTCCTGGTGTCGCGCGGTGGCCAGGTTGATCTGCACCGACGCCTGGTCCAGGGTGGCGCCGCCCGAAGGGCGGCCGATCCGCATGACCACCCGGACGGTGGCCGGCTCCTGGTTGCCGTTGTCGTCGGTGGCGCTGGTGGCCACCTTCCCGACCTCGAGCACCTCGCCGTCGACCGTCCCGGCGCCCGGCACGGTGACCGACACCTCGTCGCCGGCCCTGATCTGGTTCTGCTTCTCGGCGGCCAGGTCGGCGGTGACCACCCGTCTCGTGGTGGTGCCGGTCAGCACCGGCTGGTCCGGGCCGACCGACGCGCCCACGCCGATCTTCGCCTCGGTGACCCGGACCTCGCCGGCCAGGAACGCGACCGTCCCGAGGGTCAGCCGGCCGCTCCGCGTCACCTTCCACTTCTTCTGGAGGCGTCTCACCGCGGCGGCGGTCGCCGCGGTGAAGTCCCGGTCCACCGTCATCTCGCCGTCCGGGTCCATGCCGAGCGCCTTCAGGTTGCGCTCCAGCTGGCGGACGTCGTCGCCGTCGGTGACGCTGGAGTCCAGATCCCGGTACGCCGGCACGTTGCCGTAGAGCAGCCGGACCGGAGAGCCGTCGACCCGGTAGAGGACGCCCCCGCGGCGGACCGTCGACCCCGCCTTGGCGGCCCCGGTCAGGATTCCGGCGGCGCCCCGGTGGATGACCGTGTAGGAGCCGTCGAACCCGTACGTCCCGGAGATCCGGAACCGCTGGGTGACCGTGCCCTTCTCGACCGCCACGGTGTTCGTGGGCACGTCGGTGGCGCTCGCCGCCGCCTCCGGTTCCGCGGTGACGGTCCAGCCGGTGACCAGGGCGCCGGCGGCGACCACCACCCCGGTCAGCGACACCGCCACCTTCCGCCGGGCGCTCACGAGATGCCCACCGGACCGGACCAGACCTGCTCGCACGCCTTGCGGGCGGTGTCCAGGCGGCTTCCCGGTTCCGGCTTCTCGCCCTCCAGGGACGTGCCCTTGATCGGGAACCGGCCCTCGGCGTCCGGGTCCGGCCACTCCGGCACGCCGTTCTCCCGGTAGCACTGCGCCAGCTTGCGCAGCGCCTCGACGTCCTCGGGGCCGGGCGGTTCCGGATCGCCGCCCCCCTCCTTGGCGAGGGCGCCCTCCGGGATCTTCTCGATGGTCTCCCGGCATGCCTCCTCGGCGGCGTTCCAGGTCTGCTCGCCGGCCTTCTCCTCGGCGGCGTCCATCTCGTCGTCGGGCACCTTGAGGCGGTTGTCCTCGACGTACGGGTCCGGCATGTCGGCCACCCCGTTCTCCCGCAGGCACTGCACGGCCGCCCTGCCCAGGGTGAGCAGTTCCGCGTCGGAGATCGTCGGGACGTACGACGACGAGGGATCCGTGCCCGGTGAGCCGTTGACGCCGGAACATCCGGCCAGTGCGACCATCAGGGCCGCCGCTACGCAACTCGTCACGATTCTCATGGGAGCCAGGTTGGCGGTCCGGCATGCGGCCGGTCGTCCGCGAGCGGTCCGATTCTTTCCGGTACGCGTATGCCCGCGGTCGTACACCGAAGTCAGACCGTGGACGGACGGCGACGCGGCCCGGCGTCTCTAGACTGGGCGAATGTCCAGGTTAACCGGCCTCCGGTGGGTCGCCGTCGACGTCTGCGGCGCGGCCGTGCTCGCCATCGCGTCGGCGGAGGACAGTCACGGGACCGACCTGTGGGGCCTGTTCGCCACGATCATGGTCGCGAGCCTGCTGCTGGCCCGGCACCGGCCGCTGCTCGCGCTGGTGCTGAGCGTCGCCGGCACGGCGCTGCTCCACCTGCCCGAGCCGACCGGCGTCGACCCGCTCGACCTGGCCGTCCCGGTGGCGCTCTTCGCGCTGGCCGCCGCCGAGCGGCCCCGGCGGGTCGGGGCGATCGCCTGCGGGCTCCTGCTGGCCGGGATCGGCGCGGCAAGCCTGGCCGGGCCGGTCGCCCGCGCCGACGCCGTCCGGCCTCCGGACACGCACGCCGTCGCCATCCGCGTCGAGAAGCCGACCGGGCGGGTCGTCGTGGAGACCGCCGAGCCGCACTGGTCGGATCGGCTGTGGGAGAGCAGCGGGCTGATGCTCGCGCTGGCCGCCGCCTACCTGCTCGGCGACAATCTGCGCGGCCGGCGCCTGCACCTGCGCACCCTGGAGCGGCGGGCCGCCGACCTGGAGCGCGAGCAGCGGCAGCGGGTGGCGCTGGCGACCGCGGCCGAGCGCGCCCGGATCACCCGCGAGCTGCACGACGTGGTGGCGCACGGCCTGTCGGTGATGGTGGTCCAGGCACAGGGGGCGGCGGCGGCCTTGAAACGCCACCCCGATCGTACGGAGCACGCGCTCCGTGACATCGTCGCCACCGGCCGGTCGTCGCTGGCCGAGATGCGGCGCCTGCTGGCCATCGTCAGCCAGGAGCCGGAGCTGGCGCCGCAGCCCGGGGTGCAGGCGCTGCCCGAGCTGATCGACCGGATCCGGTCCGCCGGGACCACGGTCACCTTCACGGTCGAGGGCGAGCCGGCGCCGCTGCCGGCCGGGGTGGACCTGTCGGCGTACCGGATCGCCCAGGAGGCCCTGACGAACACGCTGAAGCACGCCGGTCCGGGGGCCGGCGCGGCCGTCCGCCTGGGTTTCCACGCGGAGGCCCTGGAGATCGAGGTGAGCAACGACGGCCGGCCACCGGCCGGGCCGGCCGACGTGACCGGCAACGGGCTTCGGGGGATCGCCGAGCGGGTGCGGCTGCTCGACGGTGAGCTGGAGACCGGGGTCGGTGACGGCGGCGGTTTCCGGGTGCTGGCCCGGTTGCCGCTGCGCCCGGTGGGCGCCGGATGACCATCCGGGTGGTGCTGGTCGACGACCAGGTGCTGGTCCGGACCGGCTTCCGCATGATCCTCGACGAGACCGAGGGCATCGAGGTGGTCGGCGAGGCCGGGGACGGCGCCGCCGCCGTGGAGGTGTCCGCCCGGACCAGGCCGGACGTGGTCCTGATGGACGTGCGGATGCCCGGCGTCGACGGCATCACCGCGACCGAGCGGATCCGGGCCCTCTCCCCCGCCCCTCGGGTGATCATCCTGACCACCTTCGACCTGGACGACTACCTGTTCGCCGGGCTGCGCGCCGGGGCCAGCGGCTTCCTGCTGAAGGACACCCTGGCCGACGACCTGATCGCCGCGGTCCGGGTGGTGGCCTCCGGTGAGGCGGTGACCGCGCCGAGCGCCACCCGCCGGCTGATCGCCCACTACGTCGCCGCCCCGGCGGCCGGCCCGGCCCGCGCCGACCACCGGCTGGATCCGCTCACCGCCCGGGAGCGGGAGGTGCTCACCCTGATCGCCCGCGGCCTGTCGAACGCGGAGATCGCCGGGTCGCTGTGTGTCTCGGAGGGCACCGTGAAGACCCACATCGGACGGATCCTGGCGAAACTCGGCCTGCGCGACCGCATCCAGGCCGTCATCCTGGGCTACGAGTGCGGCCTGGTCACCCCATAGGGCCGCCGGCTAACCCGCGAGGCGGAACAGTTCGGCGTGCACCTGGCGGGACGGGACCTTGAGGCGGCGCAGGCCGGCCAGGACCGCCTCCGTCAGGGCGGCCGGGCCGCACACGTACACGTCGCGGTCGGTGATGTCGGGGACCATGGCCCGCAGCCGGTCCGGGTGGAAGGGCTGGTTGCCGGGCCCGGTCCGGCCGGTCAGCAGGTGCAGCCGGGCGCCCCGGGCGGCGGCCAGGTTGCGCAGTTCGCCGAGCAGGACCGCGTCGGAGCCGCCGCGGACCCGGTAGAGGACGATCACGTCGTCGCCGATCCGCGGGTCCTCCAGCAGGGACCGGATCGGGGTGACACCGATGCCGCCGGCGATCAGCAGGGTGGCGGTGCGGGCCCGCCGGTCCAGGGTGAACGCCCCGTACGGCCCTTCGGCGAACACCCGCGACCCGACCGGCAGGTCCCGCAGCCCGGCCGTGGTGCCGCCGACCGCCTTGGCGGTGAGCCGCAGCGACCGCCCGTTCGGCGCGGCCGACAGCGAGAACGGGTTGACCTGCCACCAGCGGTTGTGCCCGGGGAACCGCCACAGGAAGAACTGCCCGGCCCGGGCCCCCAGCTTCTCCAGGTCGCGGCCGGTCACGTGGACCGACACCACGTCGTCGGACTCGGGCACCACGGCGGCCACCCGCAGCCGGTGCCGGGAGTTGCGGACCAGCGGCACGATCACCCGGTTGGCCAGCAGCGCGCCGAGCACGAACGCCCACAGCCCCCACCAGTACAGCTTCGTCGCCAGGTTGGTGCGGAAGGCGGTGCCCTCGACGTACTGGTGGATCAGGCCTAGCACCAGGACGGCGTAGAGCAGCAGGTGGACGGCGTGCCAGGCCTCGTAGGAGAGGCGGCGGCGGGCGGCCCGGATCGACAGCGCCACGACCAGCACGATGAGGGCGACCGCGATCATGCCGAGCAGCACCGGCCACTGCTTCGCCAGGGTGAGCGCGGTGGCCGGCACCGGGTCGCGGCCGGCCCGGGCGAACCCCACGATCACCCAGGCCGGGTGCAGCAGGGCCAGCCAGAACACGGTGAGCCCGGTGCGCCGGTGCCAGCGGGTCAGCCGGTCCATGCCGAACGACCGGTCCAGCAGCGGCAATCGGGAGATCAGCAGCACCTGTACGGCCAGGGCGAAGGCGAGGTAGAGCCCGAGGAGACGGCCGGCGGCCCCGATCAGGTTGTAGGCGGGCGGCCGGCCGAACAGGAACAGGACGTGGACGGCGGCCAGGTTGACCACGAGGAACACCGCGACCGCGGCACGCGCGAGGATCATCCGCTCTCCCCCAGCTGGACCTCCATCATGGGGGTTGTACCGCGGTCGGCGCCGTCCGGTTCAAGACAGTACGGAATTGTTTCTCAAGAATGGAGGCCGCAACCGGATTCGAACCGGTGTCGATCGTTTTGCAGACGATTCCCTAACCACTCGGGCATGCGGCCGTGAAATGGTGCGCGCATTCGGGTGCCAAAAGCAACGCCGCCCGTTCCCAACAGGGGACGGGCGGCGCGGCAAGCATCGCGAACGGCTCTAGCCGCACCACCGGTCGGGGGTACAACAGACGCGACACATAGCCGATCTCCTTCTAGAGCCGTTCGAAGCTGTGGCCCACATTAATCGAGCCCCGGGAAATGCGCAACTATTTGAATCCGTCCCCGCTGGCGAACTCCACCAATTGGTCGACGGTGAACGGCAGCGACTCCAGCGGTCTCCCGCCCTCGACGTTGGTGGACAGCCCCTGCGCGACGAAGACGACGGTGTCGTCCGGGTGCTGGAAGGCGACCCACTGGTCGACCCCGTCCCGTGTGCTCGGCCCGGCCACGATGCCGGCCTCCTCACCCGGGCGGACGGCGCGCTTCTCACAGGAGCCGCCGATGCCCCAGAACGACTGGGCCAGTTCGCAGGGGTCGGCCGGGAGGTCGTGGCCGGGCTCGTGGACCTCGATGAGGATCTGCCCGGCCCGGCCGGCCCTGACCAGCTGCACCGACACCAGGTACACCCAGTGGCCGTCCTCGATGGTGGCCTGGTGGTAGCGGAACGGGATGTCGTCCGGGCTGTTCCCGGTCGGCACGATGTACCCGGCCGGCACCACCTCGATCAGCTTCTCGAGCAGCGCCACACCCTTCTGGTAGTGCACGCCGGAGTCCGCGGTGGCGTCGCCGCTCGCCTCGGCCGGCCAGGACGGCTTGGTGTTCTCCTCCGACGGCACCTGACCGGACGGGAAGGCCGTGGGGAACGCCTCCGCCGGCGCGGACGGTCCGGCGGCCGGCGCCCAGCCCGTACCCCCGCCGAGGTAGCCCTGGCCGGGCAGGGCCGCGAGGGTGACGCCCAGGACGACCGCCGCGGTGCCGGCACAGGCCAGGATGTTGCGCCGCCGGGCGGCGCGGCGGGCCGTGACGAGCGCCGTCCGCGACTCCATCGGTGGCGGCTCGGAGTGCTGTGTGATGGTGGCGCGCATGGCGGTGCGAAGCTCGTTCTCGTCCATGGGAGGTCCCCTCAGTCGGCGTTCACGGGATGGGCGACCAGCGTGCGCAGCGTGTCGAGGCCGCGTGCCGCCTGGCTCTTGACGGTTCCCGCGGAACAACCGAGTGCCGCCGCGGTGTCCTCCACGGACAGGTCCTGCCAGTAGCGGAGCACCAGCACGGCACGCTGCCGGGCCGGCACCCGGGCGAGAGCGCCGAGCAGCGTCACCCGGTCGTCGGACGGCTCCGGGGCCGCGGCCCGCTCGATCCGGGTCTCCTGCGGCCGCTCCCGCCGCCACCAGCCCCACCGTCCCTCGTCGATGAAGGTCGAGATCAGGACCCGGCGGACGTACGGGTCGAGCGATTCGTGCCGCTGGACCCGGTTCCACCGGAGGTAGAGCTTGGTGAAGGTCTGCTGAACCAGGTCCTCGGCACGGTGCCAGTCACCGCACAGCAGGAACGCCGTCGCCCGCATGGCGGACGATCTGGCCGCGAAGTACTCGGCGAACGCCTCGTCGCGGTCGGTCATGAGGTCTCCATCCCGTCGGTCCCGCTAATCACGAGGCGAGCACCGGGGAGGGTTGCATACGGATGTGGGAGGCCGTCGGATCGGCCTCCCACATCCGATATGGGCTACTTCGGGGCGCCCAGGTCGTCGAGCGCCTTGGTGGCGCCGCGGTGGACGGTCACCGGGGCGGTCTGGCGGGCCGTCTCCAGCGTGATCTCCTTGGCCGCGGCGTTGGCCTGTTCGAGCTGGGCCTTGCGGTCGAAGAGGGTCCGGGTGAGCACGCAGGCCACGTCCGGGTCCAGGTCCTCGCGGACCAGCAGGACGTTCGGCACCACGATGGTCTTCACGTCCGCCGGGGTCCGGTAGGTGGCCGCCGGGATGACGCCCTCCTGGTAGACCTCGTTGATTTTCTGCATCTCCGGCAGCAGTGGGGTGATGTCCAGGAACTCGACCTGGTCGGCGCTGGTGGTGAGCAGATCGGTGATCCCCGGGGTGGGCAGGCCGCCGGACCAGAACAGCGCGTCGATGGTGCCGTCCTTCATCCCGTCGACGGTCTTGGTGAGGTCCAGTTTCTGCGCCTGCACGTCGGTGCCCGGCTGGAGCCCGGCCGCGGTCAGCAGCCGGTTGGCGATCACCTCGGTGCCGGACTTCGGGGAGCCGGTGGAGACCCGTTTGCCCTTCATCCCGGCGACGTCGGAGATCCCGGCCGCCTTGCGGACGATCACCTGCGTGTAGTTGCTGTGGATCCGGGACAGCGCGGCGACCTTCTGCTTCTCGGTGAAGCTGCCGGTGCCGTTCACCGCGTCGGCGGCGGTGTCGGCCAGGGAGAAGGCGACGTCGTACGTGCCGGCCACCAGCTGCTGGATGTTCTGCACGGACGCGCCGGTCTCCGCCGCGGTGGCCTGGAGTTTCCCGCCCACGGCGTTGATCTGCTCGGCGTACGCGTTGCCGAGGGCGAAGTAGACCCCCGTGGCGTTGCCCGTCGCGATGCCGGTCCGGGTCGCGTCGGCCACCTCGCAGGTGACCGCGCCGCCGGTGTCGGTGCTCGCGGTGTCCTGCCGGCCGCCGCACGCCGCGGTGGCGACCGCGAGCATGCCGACCAGCACTGACCCCAGTATTCGTCTCATGCTTCTCCTCCGGGTGGGGTGGTGGTGCGAGGGCGAATCTCCACGGGGGGCCGGTGCCGGCGCTGCTCCAGGGCCGCGACGCCGGCGGCGGCCAGCAGCGCCGCCAGCCCGGCCGCGATCGCCACCGGGTCCAGGTAGAGCAGCAGCAGGCCGGCGGCCGCGGCCAGCACCCGGGTCACCGGCCCGGCCGCGCCGACGCCGGGCAGCCACGCGCCGGTCGCGACGGCCAGCCCGAACACGGCCAGCCCGGCCACCACCGTGGTCCAGAGGACGCCCAGGAACGGCCCGCGGGCCAGCAGGTGTTCGCCGTTGGCGGTGAGCACGAAGGCGATCGGTGCGAGGAACGCCGGCAGCGCGTACTTCAGCGCCTGCCACATGGTCGCGATGGCGCGGCCGCCGGTGATCGCGCTCGCGCCCACGGCGGCCAGCGCGGTCGGCGGGGTCACCTCGGACAGCACCGAGTAGTAGAAGACGAACATGGCCGCCGCCGGGGCCGGTACGCCGAGACCGAGCAGCGCCGGGCCGATGATCACCCAGCCGATGATGAAGCTGGCCGTCACCGGCACCGCGAGGCCCAGCAGTGCGAGCGCGAACGCGGCCAGCACCACGGTCAGCGCGAGCACCGCCCGCGGCTCGTCGGTGATCGCGCGGGCGCCGTTGACCAGCAGCGACGCCAGCTGGGCGCCGAGGCCGGTCTTGGTGGTGGTCGCGGTGATCACCCCGGCCGCGGCGCAGACCGCGACCACCGGCAGGACGCCGCGTACGCCCGCGGACAGCGCCGTGAAGATCCGGGGCGGGGTGAGCCGGTGCCGCCGGTCCAGGAAGGACAGCGCGCCGGCCAGGATCGTCGCGTACACCACCGAGCGGGTGGCGCTCATCCCCAGGGCCAGCAGCACCACGATGACGATCAGGGAGGAGAAGTGGTAGCCGAACCGGGTGAGCAGCCGCCAGGCGCTGGTGGGCGGGGCGTCGACGGCGCGGACCCCGTACCGGCGGACGTCGATCTCGACGGCGAGCAGGATGCCCAGGTAGTAGAGGACGGTCGGGATCATCGCCCAGCCGAGGACGGTCAGGTAGGAGACGTTCAGGTACTCGGCCACGATGAACGCGGCCGCGCCCAGTGTCGGCGGCGACAGGATGGCGCCCACACCCGCGGCCGCCAGCATCCCGCCGGCCTGCTCGGGTGGGTAGCCGGCGCGGCGCAGCATCGGCCAGGTGACGGCGCCGACGCTGACCGCGGTGGCCGTACCGGATCCGGAGACCGTGCCGAGCAGGAAGCCGGCGGCGACCGCGGTGCGCCCGGCCGCGGAGCGTGACTTACGGAAGGCGGCGACCGACAGGTCGACGAAGAACCGGCTCGCCCCGGACAGGTCCAGCACCGCGCCGTAGATGGTGAACAGCACGATGTAGGTGGCCGCCACGTCCAGCGGGGTGCCGTAGAAGCCGCTGCCGGAGTTGTAGAGGGCGTCGACGATCTGCGCGAAGTCGAGTCCGGCGTGCGCGATCGGCCAGGTCTGCGGCAGCAGGCCGCCGTAGTAGCCGTACGCCAGGAAGGCCAGGCAGACCACCGGCAGCGCCCACCCGGTGGTGCGGCGGCAGGCCTCGATCACCAGGATCAGCAGGACCGCGCCGAAGACGATGTCGACCGGTTCGAGCAGCCCCTGCCGGTTCAGGAAGTCGTCGTAGCCGCCGGCGATCGGATAGAGACAGACCACCAGCGCGGCGCCGGCCAGGATCCAGTCGGTCACCCCGGGTGTCTCCCGGCCTTTGCCGAGACCCGATTTGTACGCGAGGAAGACGAGCGGCAGGGTCCCGGCCAGAAAGATGATCAGGTAGTACTGGCTGCCCTGGGCGAGCGGGCGGAACACCTGCCAGAGGACGAGCAGCGCGACGGCGAACGCGACGACCGAGACGAACACCCCGACGCGGCCGCTCAGCTCCCGGGCGGGCCGCTCCTCCTCGTCGTAGCGCACCGCCGGCGGGTCCACCGGATATCGATCATCGCCCATGAAACGGACAGTACTATGTGACATCCCTTCCAGTAACGATCGTGACCCGATCAGGGAGCGCGGCCCCGGGTGGAGCCGCGCCCCCTCCCCTCGTTCGGGTCAGAGGGTGACGGTGGAGATCGTGCGGGCCGTCACCTCGACCGTGTCGATGGCCAGCAGCTGGGTGTCGGTGGCGGCCAGCCGGGTGCGGGCCTCCTGCGGGACCGAGACCGGGGAACCGGCGGCCAGGGGCAGCAGGTGCAGGGTGAGCTGGGCGCCGGCGCGGTAGCCGATGTCGGTGAGGTTGACGGTCCATCCGGAGCCGTCCCAGTAGCGGTCGGTGACGGTCCGGCCGTCGACCCGCAGTTCGCCGACGTCGCCGGCCCAGACGACGCGCAGCAGCGGGTCACGGGTGGGGTCGGCGGCGAACGCGGGCAGGCGCAGGCGGTAGACGGCGGCCAGCTCGTCGAAGACGTCGCCGGACGGGGCGGACGGGCGGCCCTCGTGCTTGCCGTAGCTGACCGGGACCGTGGTGGCGGCCGGGCGGAGCTGCTCGACGGTGACCCGCTCGGTCACCGGGGCACTGTCCTGGGGCGCCTCGACCGGGCGGAAGGCACGAAGCGACGGGTCGTACGCCCGTACGTCCGCGGTCTTGACGGCCTTGACCGTCACCGTGCCGGAGGCGTCCCACTGAAGCTCGTCGTCGCTCAGCAGCAGGCGGCGGCCGCCGTCCTCGGGCACCCAGACCGATCCGGCCGCCTCGGCCGGGAGGACGAGGACGTCCGCGCCGCCGAGCCGGAGCGGCTCGAAGCCGGGCGTGATGTCGTGAACCGTATCGGCCACGGCGATCTGGGGTTCGATGCCGGGGGCGGCGATGAGGACGAGCGTGGGAACGTCGCCGGGCAGCAGGGTGAGCGCCGAGGCGGTGGCCCAGGTGATCGTGGCGCCGCCGAGGGTGAGGTTCAGCGGCCAGCGGGCCAGGGTGCCGGGCGGGATGTCGATCGGCCGCGCCGGGAAGTCGATCACGCGGTCGGCGGCGAGCGTGACCCGGAAGCGGGCGCCCCGGTAGGCGGGGAGCGGGAAGTGCGGCTGGTGCCGGGAGAGGAACAGAAAGCCGCTCTCCCCGTCGCTGCGCAGCGCCCACCGCAGGGTCTCGGAGTCCTCGACGTCGGCGGGCCGTACGTCCGGAAGGCTGGACGGCATCTCCGCGAGCACATGACCGAAAGCGGACAGGAAGGCGTGCTGGCGGCGCAGTTCGGCGTGGCTCGGGGCGAGCGTGCCGGCCTCCCCGATCGGCGCGTGGAAGTCGTAGCCGAGGCGGGCGATGTCGTTGGGGTAGCCGGTGGCGTGCGACTCGTGCATGTCCGGGCCGGGGTTCGTGCCGCCGGCGTACATGTAGTAGCCCTGCCAGGCCGAGCCGTTGCCGATCTTGCAGTGCGCGATGGCCGCCACGTCGAGCGCCTCGGGCCGCGGCCGCCGGTGGTAGGCGGTGGCCATGCCGCCGCCGAGCTCGCAGGTGGCGGGCGGGAACTCCTCGGACGGGGTGCGCGGGCCCCCGGAGGCGGCCGCGATCGCCTGGGCGCGGCGCACGTCGGCACCGATGCCCGCGTCGTCCCAGACGTGGGAGAAGAAGTAGTGGTCGCGGAACGTCGGGTCCCACGGCGCGCCGGCGTCCACCCAGAAGCCGTCGCCGTAGCCGCCGTAGAGCGGCAGCACCTCGGATGCGGGCAGGTCGGCGCCGCCCCACGCGGTGGCGGTCCACAGCGGAGCGGACATGCCGGCCTCCCGGGCCAGGCGCTTGAGCGTGACGAGGTGCCGCGGCTGGTCGTAGAGCTCGTTCTCGATCTGAATGCCGATGATCCTGTCGAAGCGGGAGCCGACGGCCGCCGCGATGGAGGCGAACCAACCGGCGACCAGTTCGAGGTAGGCCGGGTCGTCGGTGCGGTGCCGGACCGGGGCCTGCTGCACCCAGTCGGGGAAGCCGCCGTTGCGTGTCTCGCCGTGGCACCAGGGGCCGATCCGCAGGACCACGTCGAGGCCGGTCTCGACGGCCAGGTCGACGAACGCGCCGACGTCCAGGTCGCCGTCGAAGCGGGTCTCCCCCGGCGTGGGCGCGTGGTGCAGCCAGAAGACGTAGCTGGCCACCACGGTCACGCCGCCGGCCTTCATCTGGCGCAGCCGCTCGGCCCAGCGCGCGCGCGGGACCCGGCTGTAGTGCAGCTCGCCGGAGACCGGGATGACCGGCACGCCGTCGCGGGTCAGATAGCGGTTGGTCAGCGAGATGCCGTCCCGTACGTCTTCGGAGTTGCTCATCCGCGGCCGGTGCAGCGGCGTCGCCCAGGGTTGGTGGCGAACGGTGAGCGGCTCGAGCCACGACATGGGATCAGCTCCTTGCGGGTTTGACTGTAACCGGTCACAGGCCGGCGAGCCCGAACGATACACAGGCGTAACGGGTGAGACGCAAGGGCTTGACACAACGCCGTAACAGCAGCACTGTAACCGGTCACAGGGGCCGCACCGAGCGAAACGCTTCCGGCGCGGCGCCGTCCCCCGGCTTTCCGTTCCGGCCAAGCCGATCAAGGAGGATCAATGAAGACGAAATACGCCCCGCTCATGGCGGCCCTCACCGCCGCGGCTCTGTTTACCGGCACCGCCTGCTCCAGCTCCGGCTCCTCGTCCGAGCAGACCACCGACCCGAACGAGAAGGTCTCGCTGACCTACTGGACCTGGGCTCCGAACATGGACAAGGTCGCCGCGGCGTGGAACGCGAAGAACCCGAACATCCAGGTCACGGTCAACAAGCAGGACGGCGGCGACCCGGCCGTCACCAAGCTGCTGACCGCGATCAAGGCGGGCTCCGGGGCGCCGGACGTCATGCAGGCCGAGTACCAGAAGATCCCCACGCTGGTCTCCGCCGACGCGCTCGCCGACATCTCCGCGGACGCCGGCTCGCTCAAGGACAAGTTCCCGGCCGGCGCCTGGAACGGCGTGACCCTCGGCTCGGACGCGGTCTACGGCGTGCCGCAGGACTCCGGCCCGCTGATGTTCTTCTACCGTGCCGACGTCTTCGAGAAGAACGGCCTGTCGGCCCCGAAGACCTGGGACGAGTACGCGGCCGCCGCCGAGAAGATCCACAAGGCGAACCCGAAGCAGTACCTGGGCACCTTCTCGGCCACCGACGCGGGCCTGTTCACCGGTCTCGCCCAGCAGGCCGGCGCCTCGTGGTGGGGCGTGCAGGGTGACGCCTGGTCGGTCGCCATCGACGAGCCCAAGACCCAGAAGGTCGCCGCCTACTGGGGTGGCCTCGTGGAGAAGGGCGTCATCGACAACAAGCCGATGTACACCCCGGAGTGGAACGCCGCTCTGAACGACGGCACCCAGGTCGGCTGGGTCAGCGCCGTGTGGGCGCCGGGCGTCCTGGAGGGCTCCGCCAAGGACACCAAGGGCAAGTGGAAGGCCGCCGCCATGCCGCAGTGGGACGCCGCCGCCCCGGCGACCGGCGCGTGGGGCGGTTCGGCCACCAGCGTGACCACCCAGTCCAAGCACAAGAAGCAGGCCGCCCAGTTCGTGTCCTGGCTGAACAGCGACCCGGAGGCGGTCAAGCTGCTCGCCACCGAGGCCAGCGTCTACCCGGCCTCGAACGACGCCGCCAGCGTTCTGACCAGCCCGCCGGCGTTCTTCGCCGACCAGGCCGACTACTACACCATCGCGGCCGAGGCCTCGAAGCAGATGAGCCCGTTCACCTACGGCCCGAACGTGAACGTCGCCTACAGCGCCTTCAACGACGCCTTCGGCAAGGCCGCCGAGTCGAAGAAGGCGTCCGCCTTCACCGAGTCGCTGACGACCATGCAGAAGACGACGGTCGACGACCTGAAGAACGCCGGGTTCAACGTCGCCGGATGAGATCGCCTCCGGGCGGGTCACGGCCCGCCCGGAGCGCTCCGAAAGGAAAGAAAGCGGCGATGACCCCCTCCGCATCCACCACGGCCCGACGGCCCGTGGGCAGGCGCGCCGGCACCCCGTACGCCTTCCTCGCCCCCGCCATTTTCCTGTTCGTCGCGTTCCTGGCCGCGCCGATCGTCTACGCCGCCTACCTGAGCCTGCGCAAGGTCAAGGTGAGCGGGCTCGGGCTGGGCGCGAAGTCACGGACCGAGATCTGGGCCGGGCTGGACAACTACGCCCGGTCCCTGAGCGATCCCGACTTCCTGCCGAGCGTCGGGCGGATCGGCCTGTACGGCCTGATCGTGGTACCCACCATGCTCGGCCTGGCCCTGCTCTTCGCGCTGCTGCTGGACGCGAACCGGACGCGCGAGCCGGTCGGCAAGTTCGCCCGGATCTCGATCTTCCTGCCGTACGCGGTCCCCGCCGTCGTCGGCTCGCTGCTCTGGGGCTTCCTCTACCTGCCCCGGGTCAGCCCGATCACCGACCTGTTCGAGGCGGTCGGCATCACCGCCCCCGAACTGCTCTCCCGGGACCTGACGATCTGGGCGGTGGCCAACATCGCGGTCTGGGGCGGCACCGGTTTCAACATGATCGTCATCTACACCGCGCTGCGGGCCGTCCCGCTCAGCCTGTACGAGTCGGCCCGGATCGACGGCGCCTCCGAGGTGGCGATCGCCTGGCGCATCAAGATCCCGATCGTCACGCCGTCGCTGATCATGACGTTCGTCTTCTCGCTCATCGCCACGTTGCAGGTATTCGCCGAGCCGATGACCCTGCGGCCGCTGGCCAACACCATCTCGACGACGTGGACGCCGCTGATGAAGGTCTACCGGGACGCGTTCACCCGCAACGACCTCTACGCGGCCGCCGCCACCTCGGTGATCATCGCGCTCGCCACGTTCATCCTGTCCTTCGGCTTCCTCAAGCTCGTCGGGCGCCGGGCCTTCAATCAGGAGGACTGACATGTCGTCTGTTTCGGCAAAAAGGCGCAGTCCCCTCGCCACCACGCTCCTCCTGCTGGGCGCCGCCTACTGCCTGCTCCCCGTGCTCTGGGTTCTGATCGCCTCGTCGAAGAGCTCCGGCGAACTGTTCTCCACGTTCACCCTCGCCCCGAGCACGCACCTGTTCGACAACCTCGCCGACCTCAGCGGCTACCGCGACGGCCTCTACTGGCGGTGGATGGCCAACACCGCCCTGTACGCCGGAGTCGGCGCCGCCGCGTCCACGCTGATCTCGGCGATGGCCGGCTACGCGCTCGCCAAGTTCGACTTCCCCGGCAAGAGCGCGGTCTTCAACGTGATCCTGGCCGGCGTGCTGGTGCCCGGCGTTCTCCTCGCCATCCCGCAGTACCTGCTGCTGGCCAAGGTGGGGATGACCAACACCTACTGGGCGGTGCTGCTGCCCAGCTTCATCAGCCCGTACGGCATCTACCTGGCCCGGATCTTCGCGGCCGCGTCGGTGCCGACCGAGATCCTGGAGGCGTCCCGCATCGACGGCGCCGGGGACTGGCGCACCTTCGGCACGGTGGTGCTGCCGATGATGCGGACCGGTCTGGTGACCGTCTTCCTCTTCCAGTTCGTGGCGGTCTGGAACAACTTCATGCTGCCGTACATCATGCTCGGCGACGACCGGCTCTACCCGATCACCGTGGGCCTGAACGGTCTGCTCAACCAGGGCGCCAACCAGCCGGCCATGTACACCGCGGTGGTGACCGGGGCACTCGTCTCGATCATCCCGCTGATCGCCCTGTTCCTCGCGTTGCAGCGCTACTGGCAGGTCGACCTGGCCGCCGGCGGCGTGAAGGCCTAGCTATGATCCCGAAGGTGTCGCGCAAACGCCCCACCATCCGCGACGTCGCGGCTGAGGCAGGGGTGTCCTACGCGACGGTCTCCCGGGTGCTCAACGGCCGGGACTGGGTCAGCCCCGAGGCCGTCCGCGCGGTCCGTGACGCCATCTCCCGTACCGGGTACACCGCCAACCCGCACGCCCGGTCGCTGGCGACCGGAAAGTCCGGCTCTATCGCGTTCCTGCTCACCGAGCCGCAGCACCTGCTCTTCGAGGACCCGAACTTCTCGGTGCTGCTGCGCGGGGTGGCCCAGGCGCTCTCCGACCGGGAGCTGACGCTGATCCTGATGATCGCGTCGACCCCGGTGGAGCGCAGCCGGGCCGTCGCCTACCTGTCCGGCGGCCACGTCGACGGGGTGCTGCTGGTGTCGCCGCACTCCGGCGACCCGCTGCTGCGGCAGCTCGTCGAGGCCGAGGTGCCGATCGTGGCCTGCGGTCAGGTGCTCGGCTTCGAGGACCGGATCAGCTCGGTGTCGGCGGACGACTGGGGCGGCGGCCGGTCGGCCGTCGAGCACCTGCTCGCCCAGGGCTGCCGGCGGATCGCCACGATCACCGGGCCGCAGGACACCTTCGGCGGCGTGTTCCGGCTGCGCGGCTACACCGACGCGCTGACGGCGGCCGGCATCGCGGTCGACCCGGCGTACATCGTGCACGGCGACTGGAGCCGGGAGAGCGGCGCGGCCGGCATGCGGACGCTGCTCGACCGGGTGCCCGAGGTGGACGCGGTGTTCGCCGCCTCGGACGCGATGGCCGCGGCCGCCCTGCCGGTGCTGCGCGAGGCCGGGCGCGAGGTGCCCGGCGACGTCCGGGTGGTCGGGTTCGACGACTCCGGGCTGGCGGCCACCACCGAGCCGCCGCTCACCACCGTCCGGCATCCGCTGGAACGGATCAGCGAAGAGATGGTCCGGCTGCTCACCGACGTGATCGCCGGGCGCACCCCGCTCTCCATCACCGTGCCCACCAGCCTGGTCGTACGGGGCAGCTCCCCCGCCTGAGACCGGCCGGCCTCGATACACCCCCTTGATCGAGGCCGGTCTTGCACAAATACAGCCCCTTTTGTCACGGAAGACCATAAAGGAGCGTCATGAAACCATCCCTCACGGTCGCCGCCTTCCTCGCGGTGGCCCTCATCCCCGCACCCGCCGTCGCGCACGACAGCGACGCGTGGCGCATGCGCGGCGCCGACGTGTCGACACTCCAGCGCTCGCTGGAACTCGGCCAGCGGTTCTACGACGTACGGGGGCGCCGCGACAACCCGTACGACATCCTCAAGCAGGCCGGCGCCAACTACGTCCGGCTGCGCATCTGGAACGACCCGGCCAGCGGCTACTCCAACAAGGCGAAGGTGCTCGAGCAGGCCCGGGCGGCCAAGGCCCGCGGCATGAAGCTGCTCATCGACTTCCACTACTCGGACACCTGGGCCGACCCGGGCAAGCAGTACACCCCCGAGGCCTGGGTGGGACACGACCTCGCGCAGCTCCAGAAGGACGTCTACGACTACACGTACGACGTCTGCACCAGCCTGAGGAAGCAGGGCACCACCCCGGACAGCGTGCAGATCGGCAACGAGATCAACGTCGGCATGCTGTGGCCGGTCGGCTACGTGAACAACAGCGACTTCGGGCCGCTCGCCAAGCTGCTGAACGCCGGCTACGACGCCACCAAGGCGTGCAGCAGGCGCACCGAGGTCATGGTGCACACCGCCCTGGCCGGCAACATCGGCGCGGCGCACTGGTTCTACGACGGCATCACGGCGGCCGGCGCCAAGTGGGACGTCACCGCGCTGTCCTACTACTGCATGTGGCACGGCACGCTGGACAACCTGACCACGGTCATCGGCGACGTCACCGGCCGGTACGGCAAGCCCGTGGTGATCGCGGAGACGGCGTACCCGTACACCACCGAGAACTACGACCACCTCGAGAACATCATCACCTCCAGCGCACCCTGCGACGGCATCCCCGCCACGCCACAGGGCCAGGCGCAGGAGTTCGCCGCGGTGCAGAGCACCGCCCGGGCGGCCGGCGCGATCGGCGTCTTCTACTGGGAACCCACCTGGACCGGCATCGACGGCAACGGCTGGGACACCGAGGACATCGAGAACTCCGGCAACGCCTGGGAGAACATGGCGACCTTCGACGACAGCGGACGCATCAATCCCTATGTCCGCTGGCTCCGGTAAATCCCCGTTTTAAGGAGCGCACCATGAAACCGTCCCTCAGAGCCGCCTTCACGGCCGCGGTCCTCGCGGTCTCGGTGGTTCTCGCACCCGCCCCCGCACAGGCCGCCTCCCTCACCATGCTCGGCGCCGACGTGTCGTCGCTGCAGCGCACGCTCGACCTCGGTGGCAAGTACTACAACGCCTCGGGTGTCGCGGCCAACCCGTACGACATCCTCAAGACGGCCGGCGTCAACTACGCCCGGCTGCGCGTCTGGAACAACCCGGCCAGCGGTTACAACAACAAGGCCAAGGTGCTCCAGCAGGCCGCGGCGATCAAGGCCAAGGGCCTGAAGCTGATGGTCGACTTCCACTACTCCGACACGTGGGCCGACCCGGGCAAGCAGTATCCCCCGGCCGCCTGGGCGTCCTACTCGCTCACCCAGTTGCAGACGGCCGTCTACAACTACACCTACGACGTCTGCACCAGCCTCAAGTCGGCCGGGCTCACCCCGGACAGCGTGCAGATCGGCAACGAGATCAACGTCGGCATGCTGTGGCCCAAGGGCCAGGTCGTGAACAGCAACTTCGCCCCGCTGGCGTCGCTGCTGAAGCAGGGCTACAACGCGACGAAGGCCTGCAACAGCGGCACGCAGGTGATCATCCACACCGCGGACGCGGACAGCATGACCAACATGCGCTGGTTCTACGACGGCATCAAGGCGGCCGGCGTGACCTGGGACATCACCGGCCTGTCGTACTACTGCATGTGGCACGGCACGCTCGCCAACCTGTACAACGTGATCGTCGACGCCCGGACCCGTTACGGCAAACCGGTCGTGATCGTCGAGACGGCGTACCAGTTCACCACCGCCGACGCCGACAGCGAGAAGAACTCCATCCCCGGAACCGTGCTCTGCGACAGCATCCCGGCCACCTCGGCCGGCCAGGCCCAGCAGTTCACCTGGGTGCAGAACACGGCCCGCAACGCCGGCGCCACCGGTGTCTTCTACTGGGAACCCACCTGGTACGCCATCAAGGGCAACGGCTGGGACCCGGCGAACATCAACGGCACCGGCGACGGCTGGGACAACATGGCCACCTTCGACTGGTCCGGCAAGGTGAACCCGTACATCAAGTGGACCGCCTGACGTCCCCCTCCGCGGCCAGGTCCGGATCCCCACCGAACCCCTGACGGCCGCACCCACGGCGACCCGGTCCGGCTTCTGCCGGGCCGGGCTCGCTGCCTTTTCCGGTACGGGCTACGCGAACCCGCCGTACCAGACCCGCGAGGCAGGTGGGTGGTCCAGACCATGCCGCGCCCGCCGGGCGTGAGTGGGTGGTCCGGAGGGCGGCGGCCGGTCGTGTGGGAGCGGTCAGGCGGAGGTCACGGCCGGCTCGGAGTGGGACGGGAGCGGGTCGACCGACGGCGGGTGGCGCTCCAGGGCCGCGCCCTCCACGTCCAGCTCGGGCAGCCACCGCAGCCAGGCCGGGAGCCACCAGGCGGAGCGGCCGAGCAGGGTGAGCGCCGCCGGGACCGCGATCATGCGGACGATGAAGGCGTCGAAGGCGATGCCCACGGCCAGGGCGAAGGCGATCGGCTTGATGGTGTCGTTGCCCTCGGGGACGAAGGCGGCGAAGACCGCGAACATGATGGTCGCGGCGGCGATCACGACCGGGGCGGCCTGGCGGAAGCCGGTCACGATGGCTTCGCGGGGCGGTGCGCCGTGGGCGTGCGCCTCGTGCATGCGGGAGACCAGGAAGACCTGGTAGTCCATGGCCAGGCCGAACAGGATGCCCACGATGATGATCGGGGCGAGGCTCAGGATCGGGCCGGTGGAGCCGGCGTTGACCGCGTCGGCGGCCCAGCCCCACTGGAAGACCGCGACGGTCGCGCCGAAGGCTGCGCCGATGGTGAGCAGGAAGCCGAGCACGCCGACCACCGGCACCAGCAGCGAACGGAAGACCAGCACCAGCAGCACGAACGCCAGGCCGACGACGAGCGCCAGGTAGACCGGCAGGGCGTCGTTGAGCTTCTGCGACACGTCGATGCTGACCGCCGTGTTGCCGGTGACGTAGATGTCGGCGCCCCGGTCGCCGGCGACCGAGTCACGGATCTGGTGGACCAGGTCGACGGTCCGGTCGTCCTCCGGGCCGGTGGCCGGGATGATCGTGATGAGGGCGGCCGAGCCGTCCCGGTTGGGTTGCGGGGGCAGCACCAGGGTGCCTTCCGGCAGCATCTCGGCGAGGCGTTTCTGCACCTCGGACGCGGATGGCACCGAGGTGGGACCGTCGATCAGCACCAGCAGCGGGCTGCTGACGCCGGGGCCGAACCGGCTGTCGATGATCGCCTGGGCGCGGGCCTGGGTGGTGCCCTCGGCGGCGCGCTGGGCGAGTGTGGTCCTCATCGAGAAGAACGGGACGGCGACGACCGCGAGGGCGGCGACCGCCACGATCAGGCTGAGCCAGCTGTGCCGGGTGACCAGGTTCGCCCAGCCCCGGATGAAGCCGCGGCCGTCGGAGACCTCGGACGAGGCCGGGACCCCGCGCAGCCGGCGCGGCAGCGCCCGTACGCCGATGAAGCCGAGGATGGCCGGGACCAGGGTGATCGCGACCAGCACGGCGATCACGATGGTGGCGGCCGCGGCGATGCCCATCTCGGAGAGGAACGGGATGCCGACGACGGAGAGCCCGGCCAGGGCGATGACCACGGTGAGGCCGGCGGTGACGACGGCCGCGCCCGCGGTGCCGACGGCCATCGCGGCGGCGGCCTCCACGGACAGGCCGCGGCGCAGCTCGTGCCGGAACCGGGTGACGATGAACAGCGCGTAGTCGATGCCGACCGCGAGGCCGAGCATGACGGCCAGAATCGGGGTGGTCGACTGCAACTCGGTGAAGCCGGTGAGGGTGACCAGGCCGGCCGCGCCGATGGCGACGCCGACGATCGCGGTCAGCAGGTTCATCCCGGCGGCGACCAGCGAGCGGTAGGTGAGGGCCAGCACGATGAGTGCCACCACGACACCGAGGATCTCCGAGGCGCCGCCGATGTCGGCCGGGTTGCTGAGCGCCTCGCCGCGGGCCTCGACGGTGAGTCCACCGGACCGCGCCTGTTCGAGCGCCGCGGTGACGGCCTCCCGCTGCTCGTCGGTGACCTCGGACGGCTGCACCGGGTAGCGGACCGAGCTGTACGCGGCCGCCTGGTCCCGGGAGACGGCCGGCGCCTTCGGGTCGAGCGGGTTCGACGCGCCCACCGCGCCGGGCAGCTCGCCGAGGACGGCGACGATCCGGGCCACCTCGGCGGCGTTCGCCGGGTCGGTGATCCGCTGGCCGGCTGGGGCCGCCATCACCACCTGCACGGTGGCGCCGGCCGACGCCTCGCCGAACCTCTCCTTCATCAGCGCGAGCGCGGTGGTCGACTCCTGACCGGGAATGCTGAACGTGTTGGCCGTGGCGCCGGAGAGCGTGCCCGCTCCCACGCCGACGGCGACCAGCGCCACGAGCCAGGCGACGGTGACGAGTATCCGGTGCCTTACTGACGCCAGCCCGAGCCGGTGCAGCAGCGTTGCCATGAGGGGTTCCTTTTTCCGTGTGGGGCTGGGGGCTTCAGTGACCGAGGGCGTCGAAGCCGACCTCGGCGAGGCGCGTCGCGGCGCCGGGATGGAGCCGGCCGCAGAGGGCGATGCTGGCCACCGCGACCGCGCCGAGCGCTCCGGTGACCCGCAACGCCCGCTCGGTGTCGGCGTGCGGCTCGTCGCCGAAGGCGCCGGCGATGGCCTCACCGATCACCGCGAGGGCCTCGCCGATCTCGCTCTCCGGCTCGGCGAGCAGGGAGGAGAGCAGCAGGGCGACCGTGCCGGGCTGGGCCACCGCGAGCTCGGCCAGCCCGGTGAGCACGGCCCGGTCCCGCCGCGGGCCGGGCGGGAGGTCCGCCACACCGGAGGCGGTGTCGTGGATCTGCTCGACGCAGCGCCCGATCACCGCGGTCTGGAGCGCCTCCTTGGTCGGGAAGCGGTGCAGCAGGCCGGTCTTGGAGTAGCCGACCGTGTCCGCGATCCGCTGGACCGAGGTCTCCTTGAGCCCGTGCCGGGCGAAGAGATGCGCCGCGGCCTCGAGGATCTCGTCGTCGATCTGCTGCTTGGTGGGACGGGGCATGGGACCACCGTAGACCGTAATGGACCAAGCTGGTCCGGGAGGGACCGTGTCGGTCCCCACACTCCTGTCAGTCCGCTACTGATTGCCCACGGTGGCGGTCGTAAACATCGCGGAGGTACGGGTCCGGCCCGTCCACCGCCCAGCCGAACACCAGCGGCTCGTCCTCGCACTCGACCGCGTAGACCGGCAGCCACACCTGGCGCGGCGCGGCCGCGGCCACCTGGACGGGCACCGCCGATCCGGTGAAGTCGGCGGCGTCCGGCCTGCTCAGCAGCAGTTCGACGGCGTTCGGGGGCAGTGGGCGAGCGGGGCCGACCGGGTCGAAGACGGTGCCGTCGGGCAGGGTCAGCGCGGGTCCGCTGAGCCACACCGAGTGGGTGGCGTGCGCGTACGGCACCGGCTCTCCCCCGCAGCCGTCGAACCGGAGAGTGATCCGGCGACCCGGCGTGAGCACGTGGCGGCGCCCGTCGGCGACGGACAGGTGCCCGAGTTCGGTCAGCGCGAGATCGTCCCCGTCGTACCGCAGGTGCCCGATCCCCACCAGGAACCGCACGGCCCGGGTGACCAGCGCCGGCTCCACCCCGAAGAACGCGGCCAGCTCGGCGGGGCGCCGCAGGCCGGCCTCGGCGACCGCCCGGCTCAGATAGCGGTCGAAGACGTCGTACGAGTGCGCCTCCCGGACCTCCGCCACCACGTCCACGGCCCACATCGGCAGCAGCAGCGGCACGAACCGCCGGGGCCGCACCCCCGGCAGCGCCCCGGCCCGGCGGACCACCTCCCGCATCGGCAGGTGGGCCGCCTCAGCCACCCGGCCGCCCGGAGACCGGCCCGGAGCCGCCGGGACCCGGCCCGGCCCGGCCCGCAGCCGGCACCAGGGCCGCGACCCGATCGAACACGCTGCCGGTGAGCAGGCCGGTCAGCTCCGCGGCGTCCACCCCGGCCGGGCACCGGGCGGCCACCCAGGCCCGGACCACCGCGGCGTCGCGCAGCGGCGGCCGCCCGGTCTCGCCGACCAGCACCGCCCGGCGGGCCCGGACCAGCGGCACCAGCGCGGCCGGCACCGCGACCCGGCACGCGTCCTCCACGACGACCAGGTCGTACTCCAGGTCGGCGTGCTCCGGCCGGCCGGCGCCCAGGCAGGTGGTGGCGACGACGTCGGCGTACCGGAGCAGCTCGGCGTGCAGCTGCCGGCTGGGCCGGGTGGCCCGTTGCCGCCACTCGCGCAGCAGCCCGGCCCGGCCGCGCAGGGTCGGCTCCAGCTCGCGGCAGCGCTCGGCGAAGCCGGTGAGCCCGGCCTCGTCGGCGGTCCACTCGGGGCGTGCGGTGACGCCGTCGAGCATCCGGGTGAGCTGGTGGGCGGAGCGTTCGGCGGATTCGAGCGCGCGCCGCGCGGCCAGGTCGGCGAACGCGGCCCGTTCGGCGGCGGCCCGCACCACGCTGTCGTTGCCGACCGCGATGTCGTGTTCGCGAGCGCTTTCCGCGTACCCCGCATCGATCTGGTGAAAGGCCGACCGGGCAGCGGCCGCATGCCGGACCGCCTGGCTCAGCGACGTGCGCAGCCGCCCGGCCTGCCACCGGCGCAGCCGGGAGGTCTCGGCGCGGCGCAACGCGGTGGTGAGCCGCTCCACCTCCCGGGCGGTCGCCGCTGCGGCCCGCTCGGCCGCCGCCCGCTCGCGCGCGATCCCGGCCAGCGGCGCGCCGAGCCGGTCCCGGGCGGCCCGCACGGTCGCCTCATGGTGCGCGGCGGCCCGGGCGGCGCGTTCCCGCGCCTCGGCCGCCTCGGCGAGCGCGTTGTCCAGCCGGCGCAGCCAGCCGTGCGCCGGGGCGGGATCGCCGAGCCAGGGCTCCAGACAGCGGGCGGCGGCCTGGGAGCGGGCGAGGATGCGCTGCTGCACGGCGGCCGAGGCGGCGTCGATGCTGCCCGGCCCGGACCCGGCCTGATCGGTGCGGATCACGGTGGCGCCGTCGGGCAGGCGGGCGATGACGGCGTCGACCGGCGGCGGCACGGGCGCGGTGAGCAGCACCCGCTCGCCGCGTTCCGCGGCCTCGCGCACGATGTCCAGGACGGTCCGGGCGCGTGCCGTGCCGGGCGCCGCGACCAGGCAGACCAGATCCGGTACGCCGGCGAACCGCCCCTCGGCCAGCAACGGCAGCAGGCCCGGGTTGACCGCGGTGCCGGAGCGCAACCGCCGGATCGCCTCCCGCTGGACGCGCTCGTCGAGGCCGGCGTCCCGGGACGCACGCGGCGCGGGCACCCGGTCGGCGCCGGGATCCAGCTCGCGGGCGGCCGCGACGACCAGCTCCAGGACGGCGCAGAAACCCTCGTTCCGGTACGGCGGTTGATCTAGATCGACAAGGGTCGACGCCATCCGCCCACCTTAGTTGTGCCGCATGCGGAGCATCAAACACCGCACGATTGAATGGGGCGTCGTCCGTCGCCGCGCAGATCGGAATTGCCAGATGTCCCGTGACCACGCAGACCTGATCTTCGCCGGCGGCCCGGTGTTCTCCGCGGGCGCCGGGCCGGCCACCTCGGTGGCGGTCCGGGGCGGCCGGATCCTCGCGGTCGGCGACGACCTGAACGGGCTGCGGGGCCCGGCGACCGAGGTGGTGGACCTGGCCGGGCGCCTGCTGATGCCCGGTTTCCAGGACGCGCACGTGCACGCCGTGATGGGTGGCGTCGAGCTGAACCAGTGCGACCTGACCGAGACCACCGACCTGGACGAGTACCTGCGCCGGGTCACGGCGTACGCGGCCGCCCACCCGGATCTGGACTGGATCTCCGGCGGCGGCTGGTCGATGGAGTCCTTCCCGGGCGGGGTGCCGGCCAAGGAGCTGCTCGACCGGGTGGTGCCGGACCGGCCGGTGTACCTGATCAACCGGGACCACCACGGCGCGTGGGTGAACAGCCGGGCGCTGGAGCTGGCCGGGATCACCGCGGACACCCCGGACCCGGCGCACGGCCGGATCGACCGGAACCCGGACGGCTCACCGGCGGGCGGCCTCCAGGAGGGCGCCATGGAGCTGGTCGGCGACCTGCTGCCGGAGGTGACCACGGCGGACCGGGTCGCCGGGCTGCGCCGGGCGCAGGCGCTGCTGCACTCGCTCGGTGTCACCGCCTGGCAGGACGCCATGGTGTGCGCCACCAACGGCTACCCGGACGTGGCCGACGCCTACCTGGCGGCCGCGGCCGGGGGCTGGCTGACCGCGACCGTGGTCGGCGCGCTGTGGTGGGACCGGGACCGGGGCGCCGAGCAGATCCCGGAGCTGCTGGCGAAGCGGGAGCGGTTCAGCGTGGGCCGGCTGCGCTGCGACAGCGTGAAGCTGATGCTGGACGGGGTGGCGGAGAACTTCACGGCCGCGATGACCGAGCCGTACCGGGACGCGTGCGGCTGCGCCACCACCAACCGGGGGCTGTCGTTCATCGACCCTGTTCTTTTGAGAGATTTCGTCACGGAGTTGGACGGGCACGGTTTCCAGGTGCACTTCCACGCGCTCGGTGACCGGGCGGTCCGCGACGGGCTGGACGCGGTGGCCGCGGCCCGGGCGGCGAACGGCTTCCGGGACACCCGGCCGCACCTGGCCCATCTCCAGGTGGTCCACCCGGACGACGTGCCACGGTTCCGGGCGCTGGGCGCGACGGCCAACCTTCAGGCGCTGTGGGCGTCGCACGAGCCGCAGATGGACGACCTGACCATCCCGTTCCTGGACCCGGCCCTGGTGGACCGGCAGTACCCGTTCGGCGACCTGTGGCGGTCCGGGGCGCATCTGGCGTGCGGCAGCGACTGGCCGGTCAGCACGCCGGACCCGTGGCAGGCGATCCACGTCGCGGTGAACCGGGCCCACCACGGCAGCGGCCTCGGCCCGTTCCTGCCGGGGCAGCGGCTCGATCTGGCCACCGCGCTGGCCGCCTACACGGCCGGCTCGGCCTACGTGAACCGGCTCGACGACACCGGGACGGTCCGCCCCGGCAACCGTGCCGATCTGGTGGTCCTGGACCGGGACCCGTTCGCCGCGCCGCCGGACGAGATCGCCGCCACCCGGGTCGCGATGACCTTCGTCGACGGGGATCTCGTCCACGGCGCGTGACGGTTACCGGTCCTCGTCGCCGTCCTCGTCGTCGTCCTGCTCCTCGTCCAGCTCCTCGGCGTGCGCCTGCGCGTGCCGGGGCTGGACCGGGGCGGCCTCGATGACCTCGGCGACCGGCTCCTCCTCGACGTACTCGCTCATCTGCGGCGCGTCCACCCAGAGGGCGCGCAACTGGCTCTGCATGAAGCCGGTGAGCCGGCCACGGTACTCACGGTCGAACTGCTCCAGCGCCTCGATCTGCTGCTGGAGGGCCTCGCGCTTGGCGCCCAGGCTGCCGACCACGTCGTCGTAGCGCTGCTGGGCCTGATGCTTGAGCTGCTCGGCGCCGGCGATCGCGTCGGCGTTGACGGTCTCCGCGCGGGAGCGGGCGTCGGCCACGATCTTCTCGGCGGTACGGCGTGCCTCCTCGGCACGGGCCTGCGCGTCCCGGGCCATCTGCTCGGCGGCGGCGCGGGCCTCGGCCAGCACCCGGTCGGCCTCGCGGCGCACGTTGTTGGCGTGGGCCTGGGCGTCGCGGGCGATCTGCTCGGCGGCGGCCAGCGCGTCCGTACGGATCTTGTCCGCGTGGTGCTGGGCGCTGGCGACGTGCTCCTCGGCGGTGCGCTGGGCGAGGGCCAGCACCTGGAGGGCCTGGTTCGGCAGGCCGGGGTTCGGGGTGATCACCGCATGCTCCGAGGTCTCTCCGTTAGTCCCATTGAGCAGCACTTCGACACGATCCTTCTCTGCGAGGGGTGGATCCGGGGGGTTCACGGCGACGGTTCCCGGCCATGATCGGCGGATGCTACCAAGCTGGACTCAAGGTTTGCGAGGGCCACTTTGTGAATGTCCGACAATTTGGATATGAATCGCATTAGTCTCGAATGGACCATTCTTCCCACGCAGTGAGGACGAGCCTTGAGATACCGCCGCACACTGGCCGTCACGGCCGTACTGACCTGCGTGTTCACCTCCGCACCCAGTCCCGCCCGGGCGGCCACCGGATACGAGATGGCGACCTGGATGATGGACGAGAGCCGGGGCTCACACTGGATGGCCGACAGCACCGGACGCGGCCACACCGGCCGGATCGGACCGGACGTCGGCATAGGTATGGCCACCGAGTCCAGCCGGGGCTACCGGTTCGACCGACTGGAGCCGGACACCCCGCCCGCCCGGCCCGGCCATCTGGTCAGTGTTCCCGACCATCCGGACCTCGATCCCGGCGACCGCGACTTCGCCGTCACGGTACGGCTGAGGACCACCCACAAGTTCGGCAACATCATCCAGAAGGGCCAGGCCACGGTGCCCGGCGGAAGCTTCAAGATGCAGATCCCGAGCGGGCGCCCGACCTGCACGTACCGGGGTTCGGTCGGCACCATCGAGATGTGGTCGCCGGTACGGATCAACGACGGCAACTGGCACACGGTGCGCTGTCTGCGGATCCGGGACGGGGTGGCGCTGCTCATCGACGGGCAGGAGGTCGTCTCCAAGCCCGGCTGGACCGGCACCATCGCCAACACGTGGCCGGTCAGCATCGGCGGCAAACTGGACTGCGACCAGATCGACGTCGGCTGCGACTACTACGCCGGCGACCTGGACTGGATCATGATCGAGGCGGCCTGAGCCTCGCGGGGTCAGGCCGCCTCCAGTCCGATCCGGGTCAGCGGCCGAAGCCACGGGCCAGGCGGTGGTACGCCTGGTTCCAGCGCACCTCCTTGGCGAACGAGCGCGTGGTGGTCGACTCGTCGATCACCAGCAGCTCGGTGCCCACCATCTCGGCCAGGTCGGCCAGTTCCTCCGCACCCACCGCCGACGACAGCACGGTGTGGTGCGGGCCGCCCGCGGTCAGCCAGCACTCGGCCGACGTGGACAGCGACGGGGCCGGCTTCCAGACCGCCCGGGCGACCGGCAGCCTCGGCAGCGGCGCGGTCGGCGGGACGACCTCGATCTCGTTGGCCACCAGGCGGAACCGCTCGCCCAGGTCGGCCAGGCCGAGCACCACGGCCGGGCCGGGCGCCGCGTCGAAGACCAGGCGGACCGGGTCCTCCCGGCCACCGATGCCGAGCGGGTGGATCTCCAGCTTCGGGGTGCCGGCCGCGATGGTCGGGCACACCTCCAGCATGTGGGCGCCGAGGATGACCTCGTTGCCCGGCGTCAGGTCGTACGTGTAGTCCTCCATGAAGGAGGTGCCGCCGCCCGGTGCCATCGCCTTGAGCGTGTGCACCAGGACCGACGTCTTCCAGTCGCCCTCGCCGCCGAACCCGTACCCGTCGGCCATCAGCCGCTGGACCGCGAGGCCGGGCAGCTGCCGCAGCCCGCCCAGGTCCTCGAAGTTCGAGGTGAACGCCCGGAACCCGCCCTCGGTGAGGAACTGCCGCAGGCCCAGCTCGATCCGGGCGCCGTAGCGCAGCGACTCGTGCCGCTCACCCAGCAGCTCGGGGGCGATCTCGTAGGTGTCCCGGTACTCGGCGACCAGCTTGTCGATCTCCGAGTCCAGCACCTGGTCCACCACGGCGACCAGGTCGTTCACCCCGTACGTGTTGACCGAGACCCCGAAGCGCAGCTGCGCCTCGACCTTGTCGCCCTCGGTGACCGCGACGTCGCGCATGTTGTCACCGAAGCGGGCCAGCTTGAGGCTGCGCATCGCCGAGTAGCCGCGGGCCGCCTTGACCCAGGTGGCGATCCGCGCGACCACGGCCGGGTTGCTGACGTGGCCGGCCACCGTCTTGCGCGGCACCCCGAGCCGGGCCTCGATGAACCCGAACTCCCGGTCGCCGTGGGCGGCCTGGTTGAGATTCATGAAGTCCATGTCGATCTCGGACCAGGGCAGCTCGACGTTGTGCTGGGTGTGCAGGTGCAGCAGCGGCGCACGCAGCGCGTCCAGGCCGGCGATCCACATCTTGGCCGGCGAGAACGTGTGCATCCAGGCGACCACACCGAGCACGCCGGGCGTCGAGGAGGCCCGCCGGCAGACGTCCAGGATCTGTTCCGGGCTGGTGAGGACCGGCTGCCAGACGACATCGGCGTCGAGCTGGGCGTCCAGCTGGGCGGCGATCTCACGGGACTGGGAGGCGACCTGCTCGAGGGTCTCCGGGCCGTACAGTCCCTGGCTACCGGTGAGGAACCAGATTTCCCCGTTGCTCATTTGACGCCCTTCTCACGCTTGTCGCTGTTCATGTCGTTCATCTCGCCTTTCTCGTGACCAGACGCTGCAACACGATGAAGGCGAAGAGCAGGACGCCGACGATGATCCGGGTCCAGGCCGAGTTGAGGTCGCCCTGGAAGTTGATGATCGTCTGGATGAGGCCGGTGACCAGGACGCCGAGCAGGGTGCCCCAGACGTAGCCGGAGCCGCCGGTCAGCAGCACACCGCCGATGACGCAGGCGGCGATCGCGTCCAGTTCGAGACCGTTGCCCTGAAGTGCCCAGCCGGAGGTGGAGTTGATGCTGAACAGCACACCGCCGAGCGCCGCGCAGAAGCCGCTCAGGGTGTAGACGGCGATCTTCGTACGGCCCACCGGCAGGCCCATGAGCAGCGCCGAGTCCGCGTTGCCGCCGATCGCGTACACGTTGCGGCCGAACCGGGTCCAGGCCAGCGTGACCGCGGCGATCAGCACGGCGAGCATCGCGACGATGGCGATCGGCTTGGTGACGACGCCCTCGGCGAGCACGATCCGGTACTCCGAGATCGCCTTCCACATGTCGTCCCGGATCGGGATGGACTGCTCGTTGATGGTCAGCGCCGTGCCCCGCGCCAGGAAGAGCCCGGCCAGGGTGGCGATGAACGGCTCCACCTTGAAGAAGTGGATCACCGCGCCCTGTCCGGCGCCGATCAGGGCGCCGAGGATCAGCACCGCCGGCAGCACCACCAGCGGAGGCCAGCCGCCCTTGAGCAGCGTCGCGGTCAGCACGGTGGTCAGCGAGATGACCGCGCCGACCGAGAGGTCGATGCCGCCGGTCAGGATCACGAAGGTCATCCCGACCGCGACCACGAGCAGCACGGCGTTGTCCCGGAACAGGTTGACGAAGACGCTCGGGTCGCCGAAGTTCTCGTAGTTCGCCACGCCGCTGCTGTACATGATCACCAGCAGCGACAGGGTCGCGATGATCGGGACGTACTTGGCGTTCGGCCGGTAGACCCGCCGGCGCGGGTTGGTCGGCGTCCCCTTGTCGGTAACCGGGGTCATGTCGACGGTAGTCACGCTGTGCCCTCCTTGGGCATGCCTTCCCGGCCCTCGCCGGCAAGGCCGTCGATCGGTTCAGCCGAGTGCCGCTCGGTGCGGTCGGTCATGCCGTGACCTCCGCTCGGGCCGTACGCGGGGTGAGTCGCCCGAAGACCTTCTCCCGGAGGGTCGGGGACTGGAACAGACAGAGCGCCACCACGACGACCGCCTTGAACAGCAGGTTCGCCTCGGACGGGATGCCGACCGCGACCACCGTGACGGCGAGCGTCTGGATCAGAACGGCGCCCAGCACGGTGCCGGCGATCGAGAACCGGCCGCCGACCAGGGCGGTGCCACCGATCACCACGGCCAGGATGGCGTCGAGCTCGATGAGGTTGCCGGCCGAGATGCTGTCCGCGCTCTTGATGTTGGCGCTGTAGATCAGGCCGGCGAGGCCGGCGAGACCGCCCGCCACCACGTACACCATGATCGTGATCCGCCGGGCGCCGATACCGGCCAGCCGGCTCGCCGTGGGACTGCCGCCGACCGACTCCAGCAGCAGGCCGAGCGCGGTGCGCCGGGTCAGCAGCAGGATCAGGACGGTGGCCGCCACCGCGATGAGCAGGGCCACCGGCAGGGCGGCGAAGAAGCCCGAGGCGATGGTCGCGTACGGGCCGGACTGCACGTTGATGATCTGGCCGTCGGTGATCAGCTGGGCGATGCCGCGGCCGGCCACCATCAGGATGAGCGTCGCGATGATGGGCTGGATGCCGATGATCGCCACCAGGGTGCCGTTCCACAGGCCCATCAGCATCGACACCGCGATCGCGATACCGATGATCAGCAGCACCGGTCCGACGCTGTTCTGATCGTCGAGGTCCTGGATCAGCAGACAGGCCACGGCCGCCGAGATCGCCATCACCGAGCCGACCGAGAGGTCGATGCCGCCGGTCGAGATGACCAGTGTCATGCCGAGCCCGACCAGGATCAGCGGCGCGCTGTTGCGCAGGATGTCGATGAGGGTGCCGAACAGGTGCCCGTCCTGCACCGTCACGAACTGCCTGGAGGTGAACATGTTGATGACCAGCAGCACGACCAGGATCGCCGCTGGCCAGAACAGCCGGTTCTTGAGAATGCTGGTCATGAGGTAGCTCCGCTGGCGATGGTCTGCATGATGCGGTCGGCGTCCACTCCGGCGGTGTTCTCCAGCTCCTCGACCAGCCGCCGGTCACGCAGCACGGCGATCTTGTGACTCAGCCGGAGGACCTCCTCCAGCTCGGCGCTGACGAACAGCACCGCCATACCGCCGTCGGACAGTTCGGCCACCAGCCTCTGGATCTCCGCCTTGGCGCCGACGTCGATGCCACGGGTCGGCTCGTCGATGATCAGGAGCTTGGGCTCGGTGATCAGCCACCGGGCGAGCAGCACCTTCTGCTGGTTGCCGCCGCTGAGGTTGCGCACCGGGCGCTCCGGATCGGCGGGCCGGATCTGGAGGGCCTTGATGTACTTGTCGACGATCTCGTCCTGCTTCTTGCGCGGGATCGGCCGCGTCCAGCCCCGGGCCGCCTGCAACGCCAGGATGATGTTCTCCCGGACGGTGAGGTCGCCGATGATGCCCTCGGTCCGCCGGTTCTCCGAGGAGAAGGCGATCCCCTGCCTCATCGCGACCTGCGGGTTGCGCAGGTTCACCGGCTTGCCGGCCACCGCCAGCTCACCGTGGTCGGCCTTGTCCGCGCCGAACAGCAGACGGGCCAGCTCGGTACGCCCGGACCCGAGCAGACCGGCCAGCCCGACCACCTCACCCTCGTGGATGGTCAGGTCGTACGGGGCGATCGCGCCGGTCCGTCCGAGCCCCCTGGCCTCCAGGACCGGCTTGGCCTCGGCCGCCCGCTCCCGGTTGCGCTGTGCCTTGTCCTCCAGGTCCTCCAGCGCCGCGAGCTCCTTGCCGATCATCTTCTCGACGAGCTGCACCTGGGACAGCTCCTCGACCCGGTGCTCGCTGATCAGCTGACCGTTGCGCAGCACGGTGAGCCGGTCGGAGACCTCGTAGATCTGGTCCAGGAAGTGCGAGACGAACAGGATCGCCACGCCGCTCTCCTTGAGCTGGCGCATGACCCGGAACAGTTGCTCCACCTCGGAGGCGTCCAGGCTGGAGGTCGGCTCGTCGAGGATCAGCACCCGCGCCTCGACGTCGACCGCGCGCGCGATCGCCACCATCTGCTGGATCGCCAGCGAGTACGAGCTGAGCGGCGCCGACACGTCGAGGTCGAGGTCGAGCCGGGCGAGCAGCTCCGCGGCACGACGCCGCATCCTGCCCCATTGGATCTTGCCGAACCGGCGCGGCTCACGGCCGATGAAGATGTTCTCCGCCACCGAGAGGTTGGTGCAGAGGTTGACCTCCTGGTAGACCGTGCTCACGCCGGCCTGCTGGGCCTGGAGCGGCCCGGAGATCCGCACCGGGACGCCGCCGAGCTTGATCTCGCCGCCGTCGATCTCGTAGACGCCGGTGAGTGTCTTGATGAGGGTGGACTTGCCGGCCCCGTTCTCGCCCATGAGGGCGTGAATCTCACCCGGGAACATGCGGAAATCGACGCCGTCGAGGGCGACGACGCCGGGGAAGACTTTTCTGATCCCGGTCATCTCGAGGACCGGGGACTGCTCGCCCATGGAGTGCTCCGTTTCGAGCGCCGCAGGCGCCCCGGCCGGTGACGGCCGGGGCGACCCGCGAGCAGATCAATCAGTACTGGCGGTTGGGGAGCTCGGTCTTGGCCTGCTCCTGGGTGAAGGTGGTCTCCTTGGTGAGAACCCGCTTCTCCACCGTCTCGCCGGCGTCGACCTTCTTGGCGAGCTCCATCAGCTGCGGGCCGAGGAGCGGGCTGCACTCGACGATGTAGTTGATCTTGCCGTCGGCCAGGGCGGTCATGCCGTCCTTGACCGCGTCCACCGTGATGATCTTGATGTCGGTGCCGGGCTTCTTGCCGGCCGCTTCGATCGCCTCGATGGCGCCGAGACCCATGTCGTCGTTGTGAGCGTAAAGCACGTCGATGTCCGGGGTGGACTGCAGGAAGGTCTCCATGACCGTCTTGCCGTCGGCGCGCTTGAAGTCACCGGTCTGCGACTTCACGATCTTCAGGTTGGTGTTCGACGCGATCGCGTCGGCGAAGCCCTTCTGCCGGTCCAGGGCCGGGGCCGAACCCGTGGTGCCCTGCAGCTCGACGATGTTGACCGGCTCGGTCTTGCCCTCGTACTCCTTGGCCAGCCACTCACCGGCCTTCTTGCCCTCCTCGACGAAGTCCGAGCCGATGAAGGACTCGTACAGCGAGGTGTCCTGCGCGTCGACCGCGCGGTCGGTCAGGATGACCGGGATGCCGGCGTCCTTGGCCTCCTTGAGGACCGCGTCCCAGCCGGACACGACCACCGGAGAGAAGGCGATGACGTCGACCTTCTGGGTGATGAAAGAGCGGATAGCGGAGATCTGGTTCTCCTGCTTACCCTGCGCGTCGGAGAACTTCAGCTCGATCCCGGCCGCCTTGGCGGATTCCTGGATCGACTTGGTGTTCGCGGTACGCCAACCGCTCTCGGCACCCACCTGGGAGAAACCGAGAACCAGCTTGTCGTCGCCGCCACTCTCGGAGCCGCTGTCTCCGCTGCCGCCGCAACCGGCGAGCGAGGAGACCAGCATGAGACCACCGAGGACCGCGGCCGCGTAGTTCCTGCGCACCATAACCTCCCGAAACTGTTACCGTTCACAAATAATTAGCGGCTGGAGCTTCCACGCCCCAGGCCGCGAAGATCGCGGTGTGTTGCGATCGCCGTCACAGCTTGCGTTTCGAGAGTGTTACCGTTCTCATCCCGCTCGTCAAGAGATCCTGATCGCTGTTTCGTAAAGGTTGCAAGAACGCCCACGTCACCGCTGGTGATCGGACACAAGCTGCTAGGAATCATCCAATGGCGACATCTGAGCCGGCGCCGGGAGCTCCCGAGGCCACCGCTGACCTGCCCGTACCCGTCCCCCGGCGATCGCCCAAGGAACGTGGGAGCGTCATGCGCGACGTGGCCAAACTGGCCGGTGTCTCGCACCAGACCGTCTCGCGGGTCATCAACGAGCATCCCAACGTTCGGGCCGAGACCCGGGAGCGTGTCCTGGCCGCGATGCGATCGCTCAACTACCGGCGGAACCTCGCCGCGCGGACCCTGGCCACCCGGGAGTCGCACACCCTCGGCATCGTCGGCTTCGAGACCACCCTGTTCGGGCCGGAGTCCATGCTGTACGGCATCGAGAGCGCCGCACGCGCCGCCGGTTACCTGGTCAGCGTCGCCACCGTCCGGGACCTGTCGCACCGCCCCGTGCTCGAAGCCGTCGACCGCCTGGTCCAGCACGGCGTCGACGGGATCATCGCGATCGCCCCGAAACCGGCCGTCACCACGGCGCTCACCCACGCCCCGGCCGGGATGGCGTGCGTCGCGGTGGGCGGGGACGGGCAGGCCGGCTTCCCGACCGTACGGGTGGACAACACCGCCGGCGCCCGTCTCGCCACCCGGCACCTGCTCGACCTCGGTCACGCCACCGTCCACCATGTCGCCGGCCCGCTCGACTGGCCGGAGGCGCAGGCCCGGGTGGACGGCTGGCGCGAGACCCTGTACGCCGCCGACGCCGTCGTACCGCCGGTGACCGCCGGCTGGTGGGACGCCGCCGCCGGCTACGAGCAGGGCCGCCGCCTGGCCGCCGACCCGGCGGTCACCGCGGTGTTCTGCGCCAACGACCGGATCGCCCTGGGCGTGCTGCGCGCCATGCACGAGTCCGGCCGCCGGGTGCCCGAGGAGGTGAGCGTGGTCGGTTTCGACGACATGCCTGACTCGGGATATTTCCTACCTCCGCTCACCACCGTCCACCAGGACTTCGCCGAACTCGGCCGGCGCGCGCTCGCCCTGCTGCTGCGCCACCTGGACCTGCCCGACGGCGACACCCCACCGGACGGTGTGGTGGTCGCGCCCCGCCTCGTCCCCCGGACCAGCGCCGCGGCCCCGGCCGGGTGACGGACGGTTGCGTCCTGGCCACGGAGCACTACAGTCCGAGGAGTGCTCAACGACGAGAACGGACGGTGAACAGTGGCCTCCGGGGCGGGCGGGTGGTTCCGGCGCAAGGTGCCCCGGCTCTCCGGCACCCTGCACATCCGTGACGTCACCGGGCACGAGCTGGTCGTGCCCCTGCGTGGCCGAGCATCGCTGCTGACCGCGGGCGGCACCGGCCTGCGTGGCTACGGTGAGGTCTGGGCCGTGCACACCACGGCCGGCAGCCCCACGGCGGAGACCCGGCTGATGATCGTCTACGGACGCGGCGACGTCGAGGGCGAGCGCATGTCCGGGCTCTGCGCGGCCGGCGGGACCATCGAGCTCGACGGGGTCCGGTTCACCTGGCGCGCGCCGTCGCTGCCCTCCGCCTCCACCCGGGTCCCGCAGCCACGACCACCGGCCGGGAACGTCCCGCGCCACCTGGAGCGCCCGGCCCGCCGCGCCGGAGTTGATCGCTAACATCGCCTGCGTTTCGGACTTGAATCTTCACGCGGAAGATCTCTATCGTTAGCGCTAACAATGGCGGTCGAGGAGACGACGACGTGACTTACGGTTCACCGGACCTGCGCCGGGCCGTGCTGCTGGCCAACCAGATGATCCCGGCGGCCGGGCTCGCCCAGCTGACCTGGGGCAACGTCAGCGGCATCGACCGCCAGGGCGGCTACTACCTGATCAAGCCGTCCGGCGTGGCGTACTCCGACCTCACCGAGGACGACATGGTCCCCGTCGACCTGGAGACCGGCAAGGTCATCGAGGGCGACCTGCGCCCGTCCGTCGACAGCGAGAGCCACCGCGCCTTCTACCTCGCGTGGCCGTCGATCGGCGGCGTCACCCACACCCACTCGACGAACGCCGTCGCGTTCGCCCAGGCCGACCGCGACATCCCGGTCCTCGGCACGACACACGCCGACACCTTCGACGGCCCCGTCCCGGTCACCCGCGGGCTCACCGCCGACGAATGCGCCACCGACTACGAGCTGAACACCGGCCGCGTCGTCGTCGAACGCATCGGCGACGACACGGCCGCCGCCGGCATGCCCGCCGCGCTGGTCGCCAACCACGGTCCGTTCACGTGGGGCGCCACCCCGAAGAAGTCTGTCGAACACGGCATCATCCTCGAAGCGGTCGCCGAGATGGCCATCAAGACACTCGCCCTCAACCCGGCCGCCTCCACCCCGCCCCACCTCCAGGAACGCCACTTCGAACGCAAACACGGCCCGGGCGCCTACTACGGCAACCCCCGCCCCTGACGCGCGTTCCCGGGTGGCCGAACCTTCCCCTTCGCCCCCGGCCACCCGGGAACTGTGCCTGATTGCTCCGCTTCGCTCCGCGGCAAAACGCCTTGTAACCGGTGTCGAGGCAGGTGATTTCCCGCCGCCAGCAAACCCCGCTGGCGTCGGCAAATCACTTGCCTCGACACCGGCGGCGTTTTGCGGGGGGCGTCGAGTGCACCGCCGTCCCGCTCAGGGTGATCGTTCCGTGGCCGGGACGAGTTCCGTGGGAGTGGATCTTCCCGGCTGGCGCTCAGGGCTGACCCTGCTGGTCGATTGGTCCGCTGTCCGTTCCCCCGCTCGTTTGCGCCGACCAGCGCACACGTAACGGTTCCCGTGGTCGCCCGCCCACGTCATAGCGGCAGGCCGGGCACACGGACGGCGCGACGTGAGCGCCCGCCGGACCGGACAGCGCGGGCAGCGGATGACAGTGGGGCAATCGACCAGCGGGGTCAGCGCTGTTTCGAGGGCGTTGAGACAGCCCCCGGAGCCAGCCGGATCTCCGCGGCTGGCTCCGGGGGCTGTTTCGGAGGGGTCTGAGACAGCACTGGGAGCCGGCTGGGGTGTGGGGTCAGCGGAGGGTGGTCAGGGTCTGGGCTACCTGGGTGCGGAGGGTGGGGGGCAGCGGGGTGAAGCCGGCGTGCTCGGCGGCGGCCTGGCCGGGGCCGCTCGCCGCGTAGGCGAGGAAGCTGCGCGCCGTCTCGGTGACGGAACCGCGGCACACCAGCTCGTAGGTGACCGACACGATGGGGTAGGCGCCGCCGGACGCGGATGCGTGGCCGATCTCCAGGCGCAGGTCACCGCCGGTGCCGGTGATCTGGGCGGCGGCCACCGTGAGGCCCGCGGCGTAGTCGGACGGACCGGTGAACCGGCCGTCCGCGGTGCCCACCCGGACGGTCGCCAGCGAGTCCACCCGGGCGTAGGAGAACTCCACATACCCGATCGCCCCGTCGGTACGGGCGACCGCGGCGGCCACCCGCTGGCTGCCCCGGTATCCGGAGCCGCCGGGGACGGGCCAGTCGCCGCCGGTTCCGTGCGGCCAGTCGGCGGGGGCCGACGCCGCCAGGTAACGCAGCAGGTTGTCGGTGGTGCCGGAGCCGTCCGAACGGTGGACGACCCGGATCCTCGTGGTGGGCAGGGCGGCGCCCGGGTTGTCGGCGGCGATGGCCGGGTCGTTCCAGGCGGTGATCCGGCCACCGAAGATCTTCGCGAGGGTGGCCGGGGCGAGCCGCAGTTCCCCGGCACCGGCCACGTTGTAGGCGAGCGCGATCGGCCCGATCACCAACGGCAGATGGACGGCCGGGCCGCTCCCGCACCGCCGATCCGCCAGGCTCTGATCAGATCCGGACAGCGGGGTGTCGGTCCCGGCGAAGTCACCGGTCCCGGCGAGGAAGGCGCGCACACCGGCGCCCGAGCCGGTGCTCGCGTACTCGACGGACGCGTCGGGGCAGGCGATCTGATAGCCCTTGATCCAGGCGTTGACCGCGTTGGTCTGCGCCGACGACCCCTGCCCGGCCGCGGTGCCGGCCGCGCAGGAGAACGGTGGCGCGGCCGGCGCGGCGGGCGCCTCGCATCCGGTCAGCGCGAGAAGCCCCACGACCGCGAGGACCCGCGATCTCCTTCGGACGTTCGGAAGCGGGGTCATCGGTATTCCGCCAATCGCCGGCGGACCCCGTACGGGATCAGAAGAGCGATCAGCGTGAGGGTCACGACGGGCAGGACCACCCAGCCGGTCGTGGTCCTCTCCGCGGCGCGGAGCGCCCGGTCGAACTCCTCCTTGCGTACCTCGGTGACGCCCGCCAGCGACGCGTCGAAGTAGGCGAAGTCGAAGGCCGCGTCGCCCCGCCGGATGCCGGTCAGCTGCCGCACCGCCTCGGCGGTCCGGCCGTCGTCGGCCAGGGTGAGGATGCGCTCGTGGCCGGCCTGGTAGGCGGTCCACCGGTCGGCCGTCTCGGTTCCGGCCAGCCCGATCAGACCACCGCGGGCCGGCTCGGTCTCCCGGGAGGCGAGCGACATCTCCGGCGAACGGCAGGCGGGCGTACCGGTGAGGCACGCCGACTTGCCCTCGAAATCGTCCCGGTAGTAGGCCAGGTTGGCGCTGACCACATACCTTCCGGTGTCGGCCGCGGCGTCGTAGCCGAGCGCGCGCAGTTCGGACAGTGCCAGGTAGGGGCCGAGGCCACGGTCCCGGCCGTCGGCGAGCTGCCCGGACTGGGTGTGCAGGACCACGATCGACGCGAGCGCCAGGATCGCGCCGAGGACGGTCGCCACCGCGAGCGGCGGGCTCCACGTCCGGCGGAAGCGGCGGGCCAGCCAGATCTGGAGCCCGAGGAGGAGCCCGAGCAGGGCGCCGCCGAGGAGCAGAACGAGGGTCACCCCGGTGTCTTCGGTGGCGCTTTTGCGGGCGTACGCGTCATCGAGCCGTTCCGTACCCGCCTCCCGCAGCTCCTGGGCGGCCGGGAGCAGGCGCTGATGCAGCAGGTTGGTGGCCTGGGTGTAGTAGCCGAGGGCGTCCGGGGCGAGCCGCCCGGCGCCGGCCGCCGGGGCGGTGGCCTGGGCGGTGACGGCCTGCCCGACCCGCTGCCGGTAGACGGCGAGCCCGTCCATCAGGTCGAGCACGATCGCCCGCTCGGCCTCCTCGGTGCCGGTGGTCAGCGACCGTTGCAGGTCCTGGTCCACCTGGTAGCCGCGGTCCCGGTAGGCGCCGAGCGCGTCGATCCGGCTGCCGGCCAGGTCGTCGCTGTCGCCGGCCAGCAGGATGCGGGTGACCTGGGCGTCCAGGTCGCTGAGGGCGAAGTAGAGGTCGGCGGCGGTGGCGGCCTGCGGGGCGGCTTCCCGGCCGATGACCCCGATCTGGTCACGCACCTGGGCCATCACCAGGCTGACCGAGAGCAGCAGCGCGACGGCCGCACACACCGCGGACGCGGTCCACAGTCTCAGGCGTGCCGGTGTCTCGTTCCGGAACATCGCCTCGATAAACGCGGGCACACCGTCAAGGTAAGCCATTACCGCAATTCCGTGACGGCGCGCCCGGTCGTTTTCTTTTCGTTTACCGGTACGTCTATCTAGCGGCCGTGAGCTGGAAAGATGCGCCTGTCGGGGTGCAGCGAAGAGGGCAGCGCAATGGTGATCCACTCATTGTTGTCGGCCACTGATGCGGTCCGCCCGCTGGAGAACGGGAAGTTGTTGTCGTTCAATACCGCGACGGTCTTCTCGTCCAGGACGACCACGTCCTCGATGGTCTGGAACGGGAAGGCGAAGGTCTCGCCGAAGCCGGCCAGCCTCCGCGGGTTGGCGATGTTCATCAGGTCGACGAGCAGCGTCTTGTCGAGCAGGCCATCGGAGTTCCGGTCCCGCTTGTCGGCGACGTAGAGCCGCTTGATCACGGCGGTGGCGCCCTGGCCACCGTCCCGCTCGATGATCAGGAACCGGTTCTGGTCGATCACGATGGCGTCGCCGATGGCCAGGTTGGGCGCGCCGAGCCGGTAGACGTACCGCTTGCCGGTGTACTTCCCGGTGCGGGTGTCGAACTCGTTGAGCCGCAGGTCGCCCGCCGTGTCACCGGTGACCGTGCCCTCCAGCAGCGCGTACAGGTAACGGCCGTCGGGCGACTTCGCCAGCCCCTCGAAGCCCTTGCTGCCGCCGAGGTTCGCGGTCGTACCGGTACGGGTGGCGGTCTCCGGGGCGGTCACGCCGTCGAGCGGGACCGGGGCCGAGAGCAGACGGCCGGCCCGGTCGAAATGCAGGAGGTACGGGCCGAACTCGTCACCGATCCAGTAGCCGCCGGACGAGTCCTCGACGATCGACTCGACGTCGAAGTCGGCCCCGGTGAGCACCCGGTCCTCGCGGGTCAGTTTCCAGGGCACGCGCCTTTTCGGGTCGGTCAGATTGATGCCACCGGCCACGCGAACCGTGTTGGTGGCGAACTTGGGGGACAGCCGCTGGACGCGCAGCAGGAAGTCGGCCGAGTTCGCCTGGTTGCCGTAGCCGTTGTCGGAGAGCACGTCGAAGGTGCCGTCGCCGTTGTTCACGATGCCGGAGAAGCCCTGGACCGGCTGGTCGGCGAAGGGCACCGCGTGCCCGTTGGTGTTGCCGGTGATCAGGCTGCCGGACGGCTCGCTGCCGGGCACGAAGGTGGCGGCGGGCAGCGAGGCGAACCCGGTCAGGGTCGGGGTGGTGACCTTCGCATGCCCGCCGGCCTGCGCCGCGCCGGTCAGCGTCAGGGTCAGCACCAGCGCCAGCGATCCGCTCTGAATGGTCTTTCGCATGTGGCCGGACCTTAGGGAGCACGGATGAACCGTGGCCGACGGTACGGTAGCGGCCGGTCTGCGCCGAGGCACACGCCCGGAACCACCGGTCGCCCATCCCACGATTCACCCTTCAGGTACGTGACCGGCGCCGGCTCGACCGGGCCGGGGCGGCGTCGTGCCGCGGCAGCGACAGCGGATCCGGCAGATCGTGTGCGGCGCTGAGCCCGTCGGCTCTGCGGAGCAGCCGCCCGTCGGCGACCAGGCCGGCGATGATCGTGGTGAGCCGGGCGTCCACCTCGGTCGACCGCCGCGACGCCCAGCCGTAGAGGCGGCCGGTCGCGGCGAGCAGCCCGTCCACGTCGATCGCGCCCGCGTCGACGGCCAACTGTTCCAGGGCGATCCTCAGCTCCGAGTCGGCGATCTGGTCCGCTTTACGGGCCACCCCCTCGGCCCGCAACCGCACGACCGGCGCCAACTGGCCGGGGTCGCTGAGGAACTCGCCGTCCCACACCACCCCGGACTCGGCGATGGCCGCGTCCACGACAGCCCGCGCCTGCTTGGTGATCCGGGTCAGCGCCCACTCGTCACGCAACCGTTGCAGCGCGATCGTGATGTGGACCGGCCCCTCCACCTCGGCGATCGTCCGGATCGCCTCGACGATCCGCTCGTGGGTGCCCGCGTCGGCGATGCCGGCTCCGGCCGGGAGCGGGGCGAGCTCCGCTTTCCGGTACGGCTGTGCCCACTCCTCCAGCCCGTGCCCACCCTTCGCGGCCGCGCCGCCGGTCCCCCGCCGGGAGGCCACCTTGACGGGCTTTCCCTCCGCCGGTGTTCCCTTGCCCGGCATCATCTTGACCGGCCGGGCCACCTTCCGCCGCCCGGTGGCCTCGGTCGCGGTCCGGGCAGGCTCGGCGGTCTTCGCCGCCCCGGCCTTGGTGGACTTCTTCGCCTCGGCCGACCGGACCTGCGCCGCCTGCCGGGCCCGCACCATCTCCTCAGCGAGTGACGCCCGCCGGGCCGGCCCCGCTTCCCGCGCCCGGTCCGCCGCTTCCTGGGCATGCGCGATCGCCGCCGCTTCGGCTGCCTCCTGCGCCTCCTCCACGGACACGAACAGCGATGCGGTCTCCGGGGTTTCCGCGGGCGGCCGGCTCTCCGCCGCCTCCGGTTCGGCGCCGGCGGCCACGGCGGCCTGCGCCGCGGCATTCCGGGCCGCCTCGGCCCGCGCCACATCCACCCTGCTCACCCTTTCGAAGACGGCGGGGGCAACGTTCATCCCGGCCTCTTCCACCATTTCGGTACGGGTGACGCGCCCGAAAATCGTCCCGGTCCCCTTCTCGGCGCCGGCTCGGGTCTCCTGATCCCGGCTCACCCGCTCGAAGACGGCCGGCGAGACACGGGGCTCCCCGGCGCCCACCGAACCGATACCCGGCTCTTCGGCCCGGCTCACACGCTCGAAGACAGCCGGCGAGACGGTGGGCTCCCCGGCCCCCACCGAACCGGCGCCCGGCTCCTCCGTGTGCCTCATCCGCTCGAACGCGGAGGGTGCGACCCCCGCCTCCGCCCGGCTGACCCGCTCGAAGACCGGGCGGGTCACCCGTGACTCGCCGGTCTCCCCCGCCCCGTGCCCGAACAACGTCGAACCCGCGGAGGGCTGCTCTTCCCGTTCCGTCCGTCCGGGCGCCGCCCGCTGGGCGCGCGGCTCCTCGGCCGGACGCGCGAAGAGCACGGAGCCCACGGAACCCGGTTCGGCCCGGCTGACCCGCTCGAACACCGCGGCAGTGACTCTCGGCTCCGCATCGGCGGGTTCCGCGTGGACGACCGGCTCCTCGACGCCGGCCGGCCCCTCGGCAGCCGATTCCGCGTGGATGTCCGGCTCTCCGGCGGCGGATCCGAGATCGGGCTCGGCCGTCGCCGGGACCTGATCCGGCGCAACGGGCCACACGTGGGCGCGGCTGACCCGCTCGAACGCGGCCGGAACCTGCTCACCCTGAGCAACCGGACCGGCCGACGCGACCGAACCAGCGGTGCCGGCGGAGCCGGTGGGCACGGCCGGGCCGGTGGGCACGGCGGTGAAGGGCTGCTCCAGGCCGGGGCCGGTCCGCCCGCCGGTTCCCGAGGGCTCGTCCGGCCAGGTCGGCCACGCGGGCCCCCGATCCGGTTCGGCGGCCCGCATCCCCCCGGCCCGGGAAGCGGAAACGCCGTCCCGTTCCTCGGCCGCGTGCTGTTCGAGGTCCTCGGCCCCGGCCCGGTAGGCGTCCGCCTCCTCACCGACCTCGGCGATCGCCTCGGCCACGGTTTCGGCCACCTCCTCGGCGAACTCCTCCACCTCGGCGTCGAACGCGTCGTCCTCGATGGGGATGGGGGTAGCCATGTCGACGGGCATATCCAGATCGACGTCGGCGACCGTCCCGAAGTCCGGTTCGGACATCGCGAGCTCCGCCTCCGATTCACCGAACCCGTCCGGGATCCCGGCCATCGGCAGATCCGTGGCCTGACCGGCCTCCTCCGGACCGGATCCGGCCGCCGCGTAGTCCGGCACCGTCTCGTCATACCCGGCGGTGGGACCGGCCGCCGCGTAGTCCGGCACCATCTCGTCATACCCGGCGGTGGGACCGGCCGCCGCGTAGTCCGGCACCTGCTCGGCGTACCCCTCTGAGGTGACCGTGACCGGCTCACGCTGCTCGGCCCATTTCTCGCCGCCGGCGGCGTCCCCGACCTCGACGGTCAGTTCGGGCGCCGCGTCCTCCGGCGGCAGGTCGGCGAGGGCCTGCTCGATGGCCGCGAGCAGACGCTGTTCCTCGTTCTCCCGGTCGAGATACCAGGCGGTGCCCCAGATCCGGTGCAGCCGCCAGCCGTGGTCGCGCAGCACCTGCTCACGGAGCCGGTCGCGGTCGCGGGCGGCGGGCGCCGAGTCGTAGGTGGTCCCGTCGCACTCGATGCCGAGCACGAACGGCGCGTTGCCGCGGGGTGAGCGGCGTACCGCCAGGTCGATGCGGAAGGCGCCGGCGCCGACCCGTGTACGCACCCGGTAGCCCCAGGACCGCACCACGTCGCGGACCGACTCCTCGAACGGGGTCTGCCCGGCGGGGCCTGGCTCGTCGAGGCCGAGTGCCGCCTCGCCGCGGGTCGCGTAGTCGAGGTATCCGGCGAGCGGGCGCATCTCCTCGGTGTCGGGCAGGTCATGGGCCCGGATCGAGGAGATCACCTCGACCCGGCGGGCGGCCCGGGTGGTGGCGACGTTGAGCCGCCGCCAGCCGTCGGCGCCGGCCAGTCCGCCCAGGTCGGCGCCGATGGCGAGGATGACCACGTCGCGTTCGTCGCCCTGGACGGTGTCCAGGTCCTTGACGAAGAAGCCGCGGAGCCGGTCGTGTTCCGGCGGGATGACCATGTCGGCGACGGCGGTCTCGATCTCGGCGGCGAGTTCGGGGGTGCAGGCGATGACGCCGAGGGAGAGTTCGGGGCGGGTGACGAAGTGGTGCGCGACCCGCCCGGCGACCATCCCGGCCACGTCGTGCTCGCCGGTGCCGGTGTCGGCCGGGAAGAGCTGGACGCCGGTGTCCGGTCCGGCCGGCGCGACCGCCGGAAAGGTGTTGAGCGCCCGCTGGTAGAAGGTGTGGTTGGCGAAGGTGATCAGCGACTCGTGCCGGCTGCGGTAGTGGGTTCCCAGGTCGAGAACGGGGAACGCGGCGCAGCCGATGGCGAGGTCGAGGATGGACCGGCCGCCGCCGGGGGTGGGCAGGGCGGTGAGCTGCCGGTCGTCGCCGACCGCGATGAACGAGGCGCCGCGGAAGATGCAGGTGACGGCATCCGGGACGGGTACCCGGGACGCCTCGTCGACGATCACCACGTCGAAGATCAGGTCGGCGGGCAGCAGGCGGCTGACGTCGGCCGGCACGGTGAGCACACACGGTTTGACCGCGAGGGTGGCGTTGCGGGTCTGCCCGATCAGGTCGCGGACCGGCAGGCGACGGGCGGCCTGTGCGGCGGAGGCCCGCAGCAGGGCGGCCTCGCCGGCGACGGCGCCGGTCGGCTGGAGTTCGTCGACGGCGTTCATCACGTCGGCGACCGCGGCACGTTGCAGTCGCTCGTCCCAGAGGCGGAACTCCTCGACCAGCCGTTCGCGGGCGACGGCGTCGAGCGGTGGGAGCCGGTCGTCCTCCCGGATCACGGTGTCCACCCAGGACTGGAAGAGGGCGCGCCCGAGCACCGGCAGGATCTGCTCGACCGGCAGGTCCTCGCGGGCGCAGAAGTCGATGACGGCGTCCAGCCCGTGTTCGGTCAGGACGGTACGGGCGGCCTGGTACTCGAACCACTCCTGCTGCCCTTTGCCGTCCTCGATCAGCGCCCGGATCAGTTCCCGGGCCTGTTCGTAGTCGTCCAGCGCGGCGGTGAGCGACGGGTGCCGGCGGGGGGCGAAGGCGCGCAGGATCCAGTCCCGGGCGGCCTGCCATTCGGCGACCCGGGACGGCAGCGCGTCGGTGGGCCGGGATCGGGACAGGGCGGCGGCCTGCTCGGGGGTGAACGCCGTGTCGACGCCGGTCCGGATGCGCCGGGCCTCGGCGGTCCAGGACATCGCGGAGGCCAGCGCCTCGACGTCGGTGTGGACGCCCTGGGACACCGGGCCGAGCACCCGGCCGTACTCGGTGGCGTTGGCCGACAGGGCTGCGGCCGCGTCGGCGGCGCTCTCCCGCAGCATCCCGATGGCGGCCGACTCGGCGAGGGTGAAGTCCCGTCCGGCGGCCGCGCTGTAGGCCTGGACGAGTTCGGCCGCGGCGGTCAGTGGGTCGACGTGGGAGCGCAACCAGGTGATCGCGTCGTGGATCGGCCCGGCGGCGAGCTGTGGCCGGGGCGCGGGCTCGGGCGGCGGGTGCAGGGCGGCGGTCCACCGGTCGAATTCCTGGCCGGCCTCGCTGACGATCCGGATGATCGCGTTGTTCGGGGTGGCGGCGCTGACCCGTTCGGTGACGGCGGGCAGAGCCTCCGGCGGGGTCACCCGCATCACCTCGTCGGCGGTGTCGAGGGCGCGCTCGATGGCGTCGAAGTCGGTGTCCAGGCGTCGCCAGTGGCGGCCCAGGATCCGGGCGTGTTCGTCCTCCGCCTGGTCCAGGTCCTGCATCGACCTCTTCCAGGCGGCCGCGGTGCTGAGGTTGGCGACCGCCTGCGAGCGTTTGACGTCCGGCCGGGCGATCTCGGCGGCCGTCCTCCGGTCCCGCCGGTAGGGCGCCCGCAGCTTCCGCAGTCCCTTGTGCACGGTGGCGAACCGGGTGGCCAGTTCGTCGACCGGGTGGGCGAGCGCCTCCTCGTTGAAGTGCTCGCGCGCCCTGGACTCGGCGGTCGTGGCCGCGTCGACGGCGTGGCGCAGGATCCGGACGGCGGTGCGGGCGTTCGCCAGCCCGGCCGGGCTGAACCAGGCGGCCTCCGGTTTGTCCGGACGGGCCAGCAGGCCGACGATGTCGGAGACCCGGTGGATGTCGGAGAAGGTGATCACGTTGGGCAGCCCGAGCCGGGCGGTGACCCGGTCCAGGCTGTGCTGATGCTGTTCCAGCCGGTCGGCCTCCTCGGCGAAGCGGCGGGCCAGGCCGCGGGCCTGGGCCGCGGTGAGCGGCAGTAGTTCGACCGCCGGCGGGTCGAGGTGTACGAGGGTCGGCACGATCGGCAGCTTGCTGGGGGTGGGCAGCGACTCCCAGGTGACGCCGGATCGCGCCCGGACCGCTTCCGCGGCCTGGTGCAGCGCCTTGAGGTGGCGCAGCAGGCTCTCCGCGGCGTGGGACACCGGTTCCAGGCTGTGCAGGGTGAGCCACTCGTCGGCGGCTTCGGCGGGGCGGCGGGCGGCGTGGCCGATCAGGGTGGTGAGGGCGATCGCGTCGGCCAGGTCGCGGGCCCGGAAGGCGGCGGCCATCGGGTCCGTGCCGACCGCCCCGGCGAGGTGTTCGAGGGCGGTCTGCGCCTGGTGCAGGCGGGCGTCGAGCCGGTTGCGGTCGATCACCTCACGCCACAGGAAGTCCTCGCCCTGCAACGCGGGACGCCAGGCGCGGCCCATCCGTTCGGCGGCGTCGCGGACGGTCTGCAACGACTGGGTGGTGAGCGGGATCGGCAGGGCCGGCGGGACGGGGGCGGCCGGTACGTCGATCATCTGCGCGCACATGCCGAGGACGTCGTGCAGGCGGTGGCCGAGCGGTTCGCGGACCTCGTTCATCGCCTCGGCGTACGCGTTGAGCCGTATCCGGTGGTCGCGCAGTTCCTCCCGCTCGTCGGTGGACAGGCCGGGCGGTGGGAGCGGGATGAAGTCGAGGGCGGCGGCGAGGGTGGTCGCGACCCGGTCGCGGCCGCTGTGTTCGCTGTGCAGTTCGAGCAGGTAGTCGTCGAGCCCGGCACCGGCCAGCCGCTCCTTGACCACGTCCAGGGCGGCGGCCTTCTCGGAGACCAGCAGGACCCGTTTCCCGGCGAAGATCAGGCCGGCGATCATGTTGGCGATGGTCTGCGACTTGCCGGTGCCGGGGGCGCCGCGCATCACGAAGCTGCGGCCGGACATGGCGGCCGCGATGCAGGCCCGCTGGGCGGCGTCGGCGTCGAGGACGAGCGGGACGTCGTCGGGTGAGGCGACGTCGTCGATGCGCCGGCCGGGGATCGGCTCGAACTTGAACGCGTCGATCTGTGCCCGGGCGTCGGTGGCGAGCGCGCGGACCACCGGGTGGGCCAGGATCTGCCGCTCGTTGTCGACCAGGTCCTGGTAGACGACCTCGCGGTGGACGGTGAACCGGGACAGCAGGATGGCCTCGTCGGTGCGCCACTCCTGGTGCTCGCTGATCGCCGCGTCCAGCCGGGCCCAGAAGACGGTGACGTCGAGGCCGGTCAGGCTCTCGACGGCGGGCAGTGCGACGCCCATCCGCTTGAGCCGGACGGCGAGCGCCGGGTTGACCAGCGGATCGTCCAGGCGGGCACGCAGCCGGGGGTAGTCCAGCGGGTCGGTGCTGACCAGGTCCGCCGGAAGCAGCAGGATCGGGCTGGCGTACTCGCGCTGGTCGTCCTTCCAGTGCAGGGTGCCGACGGCGAGGAAGAGCGTGGACATGCCGTACTCGAGCTGGTCGCGGTGGGCCTCGCGGCTGAGCGCGCGCAGGGCGGCGTCCATCTCGGCGTCGGTCATATGGGTCTGGAAGGCGTTGGCGACGCGCGGCCGGGGCCCCTCCCGCCGTTCTTCGACGCCGAGGAAGCCGCACTCGCGGCCCTGCTGGAGGGCTTCGAGGACACTGCGCGGTGAGGGGTCGTCGATCGCCACCACGCCGTCGCCCCACGGGTCGACGTGGATGAGCGGATTGGTGGCGCTGAGGTCGAGCAGACCGGCACGCCAGGTCTCCAGCACTCCGCGTACGCGCGCATCCGGCCGCCCGGTCAGCCCGTCAGCATCATCCCACCGCATCTCCTCATTCCAGCAAGGCTGGGTGGGTCACCGTGCCGTTTTTCCAGGTTAATCCGACGTATCCGGCTTTATCCGGTGAAGTCAGTCCCAGGTAGGGACCCACCACTGCCACCCCGCGGGGGCCGGGGGCCAGGCCGGATCGGGTCGCCAGCCGTCCGGCGGATACCACCCCGCGGGCGGGGTCGGCCAGTCCGGCGGCACGACGAACCTGATGCCGGTGGGCGCGGGCGGGATCGGCGGGTGCGGGTCGACGGCCGGGGACACCGGGGAGACCGGGTTCATGGTGCTGAGCGCGCCGGAGTTGGCCTTCACCACGGCGGCCAGCGCCGGGAGGACCGTGGTCTCGGCGATCTCCATGGCCTGGACGTCGTCGGGGACCGGGGACACCGGGGTGGGCATCGGCTCGGTGAGCGTCGAGGTCTGCGGGACCGGCCGGGTGGCGGGCGGGTCGAGGTACGGCACGCCGGCTCCGGGCAGCGAGCCGGTGGCGGGCAGGCCGGGCAGCGCGCTGCTCCCGGCCGCCCAGGTGGGCACGCCGTTGCTGGGAACGGCCCAGCTCGGCAGGCCGGCGCCCGGCTCGGCCCACTGCGGGGCATCGTCCGCCGCGGACGCCCAGCTCGGCGGCAGGTCGGCCAGCGAGGTGGGATGCCCCGGTACGGGCAGGGCCGCCGGAGCGGGCACGGCGGACGGGCCGGCCGGGGACACCGGCGGCTGCATCGTCGCCGGCGCCGCCCAGCTGGGCAGCGGCTCGCCGGTGGTCACCCAGTTCGGCACGAGGCCGCCGGAAGCGGGCCCACCGGACATGACCGGGCTGCCGGCCGGGGTGGGAGTGGTGCCCGGCGTGGCCGGTCCCGTGGCCACGCCGGAGCCGGGGACGCTCGCGGTGCCGCGGCCGGGGGCCGGGGCGACGGCCGGGCGGCGGGCCGGGGCCTGCCAGCTCTCCGGCAGGTCCTGGACGCGGGCGATGTAGAGCATCACCTCGTTCTTGTCGGTGCTGCCGCGGACGATGGCGCGGGCCGCGGTGACCAGGCCCTGCTCGGCCATGTGCCGCAGCACCGGGAGCAGCTCGCCGCTCATCTTCGGGCTGAGATCACCGACCCGGGCCTCGCCGATGCGCACCTCGACCAGGTGGTCGGCCATCTCGTGCAGCGTGACGTACGCCCAGCACTCCCCCTCCGGGCGCAGCACCAGCCGCAGCGCGTCGAGGGACGGCTGCTGGCCGACGACCTGGACGGCCGAGCCGGAGGGCAGGAGGCGATGCTCTCTCAACGGGGGCGGGTTGGCCGGGACGAGCATGTGCGGTTCGGCGAGGTCGAGCCGGATGGCGGCGTCGAAGGCGGCGGGACGGCCGTCGGCGGCGACCCACTCCCGGCCGGTGATCCGCGCGTTGACCTCGGGGATCAGGTCGCGGGCGGTGAGCGAGGTGAACACCTGGACGTACCGCGCGGCCTCCGGCCGGGGCAGGTGCCCGAGCAGGCTGGAGCCGGACCAGACGCCGACGGCGTTACGGTCGTGCCGGTTGTTGCGGTCCGGGATGAGCTGGACCGGGACGGTTATGTCGGTCCCCTGCGGATTGAAGTCGTCGCCGAAGAGCGCACGTATCGCCTTCGCGTAGTGCGTTTCGCCGACCACCTCGGCACTCGCCCAGCCCGCTTGTCCCCAAAGTTGGAACCGATTCGCCACGCGGAAACGCTAGTGTCTGCTTTCCGTCAGTGACCTCACCCGTACGGATGAGTGCGATCAACCGTACGTTCCGTATCCGGGCCACTCGCGAGAGCAACTAAATTACCGTTCAGTCGCGGAGCAACCCGGCGACCCGCCCAAAACGGGCCGCCGGGCAGCGCGAACCTAGAGCTGGACCACCATCTTGCCGGTGTTCTCCCCGCGAAGCAGACCGAGGAACGCCTCCGGCGCGTTCTCCAGCCCGTCCACGATGGTCTCCCGGGCCGTGATCCGGCCCTCCCGCAGCCAGCCGCCCACCTCGGCGACGAAGTCGGAAGTCCGGTGCCCGTGGTTGCCGACGATGAAACCGCGCAGGTTGAGCTCCTTGCCGATGGCCGCCGCCAGGTTGCGCGGCCCGGCCGCCGGGGTGGTGTCGTTGTACTGCGCGATCGCGCCGCAGAGCGCCACCCGGCCGAACTTGTTCAGCGAGCCGATCGCGGCCTCCAGGTGGTCGCCACCGACGTTGTCGAAATACACGTCGATGCCGTCCGGCGCGGCCGCGCGCAGCTGCTCGCGCACCGGGGCGTCCTTGTAGTTGAACGCGGCGTCGAAGCCGAGGTCGCCGACCAGATGGCGGGCCTTCTCCGCGGAACCGGCGCTGCCGATCACGCGCTTGGCCCCGCGCAGCCGGGCGATCTGGCCGACGACGCTGCCCACCGCGCCGGCCGCGCCGGACACGAAGACGGTGTCGCCCTCGCGGAACCGCGCGATGTCCAACAGGCCGACGTACGCCGTGAGGCCGGTCATCCCGAGCAGGCCCAGGTAGGCGGAGAGGCTCGGGGCGGCGGCCGGGTCGACCACCTGCACCCGGGTGGCGTCGGTCGCCGCGAACTCACGCCAGCCCAGGTTGTGGCTGACGAAGGCGCCCACCGGCACACCGTCGGCGTTCGAGGCGACCACCTCGCCGACCGCGCCGCCGTCCAGCGGGTGGCCCACCCGGAACGGCGGGATGTAGGACTTCACGTCGTTCATCCGGCCCCGCATGTACGGGTCGACGGACATGAAGACGTTGCGGATCAGCACCTGGCCGGGGCCGGGCTCGGGGACCGCGGTCTCGGCGATCTCGAAATTGTCGACGGTGGGCCAGCCCACGGGGCGGGACGCGAGGCGGATCTCTCTCATGGAATCGACACTACGTCGAAAAACTCGACACCGCGTTAGTGTGTCCGCATGAGCACACTTCCCGGCCCGGGCCGGCGCCGTGGTCCCAGCAAGGGCGACCGGCGCGAGCGCGCCATCCTGGAGACGGCGCGCACCCTGCTGGCCCGGAAGCCGCTCGCCGACATCACCATCGACGAGCTGGCCGCCGGCGCGGACATCTCCCGGTCCAGCTTCTACTTCTATTTCGACTCGAAGATCGCGGTCGTGGTGGCGCTGCTGCACGGGCTCACCGGCGAGCTGGGCCGCGACTCCGGCCCGTGGCTGGAGGGCTCCGGCCCGGACGAGGCGGCGCTGCGCCGGTCGCTGACCGCGCTGGCCGTGCTCTGGCGCGAGCAGGGCCGGCTGATCTCCGGCGCGCTGGCCGCGGCTCCCGGCTGCCCGCCGCTGGCCGAGTGGCGGGCCGGGCTGCGGGCCGCCCACGTGGAGCGGCTCGCCGCCCGGGTCAGCCGGGACCGGGCCGCCGGCCTGGCGCCGGACGGGCCGGCGCCGCGTGTGCTGGCCGGGCTGGTCGACGATCTGCGGACCGCCGCGTTCGCCACCGCCGCCGATCCCGAGGCGCTGGTGGAGGACCTGGTCACGGTCGAGTTGCGGATGCTCTACGGCGATTTCCGGATTCCCCACCCGATCCGGTGACCCGGCGCGCACCCTGGGTTCATGCGTATCGGTGTCATTGGAGCGGGCCAGCTCGGCGGCACTCTTGCCAGGTGGTGTGCCGAGAGTGGGCACGAGGTCGCGGTCACCTCGCGTCATCCGGAGCGGTTGCGTGCCGAGATGGACGGCGACGGCGCGCCGCTGCGGGTGATGCCGATCCCGGAGGCGGCCGCCTTCGGCGATGTGGTGATCTTCAGCCCGAACTGGTCCTCGGCGCGGGAGGCGATCGACATGACCCGCGACGTGCTCGCCGACAAGGTGGTGATCGACGCGACCAACCCGGAGCCGGACGGCGAGCCGGGCCCGGGCGGCCTGGCCGGGATCGGCATGCCGGGCGGGCTGAGCGGCCTGGAGACCCTGATCGAATGGGCGCCCGAGGCGCACTGGGCCAAGGCGTTCAACACCATGTCGACCGAGGTGCTCAGCCGGCGGCGCGGGCATGATCCGCTACTGACCGAGTACGTCTGCACCGACCAGCTGGACGCCCGCGAGGCCACCGTCCGGATCATCCGGGATCTCGGGTTCGCCCCGTTCTATGTGGGTGGCCCGCACGCCGCGCTGCTCACCGAGACCGGCGGCCCGCTGCGGATGCTCGAGGTCGACGTGCAGTACGCCACCGACGCGCTGGCCGAGGCCCTCGTCACGCTGCACTGACCGGACGCCGGCCCGCCGTCGTCGCGCCGGCGCAGCCAGGCGGCGTGCGTGTCGCGGGCCGAGGGCGAGCCGGATGTTCCGATGCTGATGGTCACTGCCACCTCCACGTCGAGGTTCGTCCCTGCGGCCCGGATCTTCGGCCGCGGTGCCCCCGTCTGAAGGAATTCCGCCGAGCCGGGTTGCCGGGAGCCTTCGCACCCCCTAACGTACAACCACATGGTTGTAGATTCCGGGGTCGCCGACGCCGACCGCGTCTTCCACGCGCTGGCCGACGCGACCCGGCGCGACATCCTGACCCGGGTGATCCGCAGCGGGATGTCCGTCTCGGAGCTGGCCCGCCTCTATCCGATGAGCTTCGCCGCGGTGCAGAAGCACGTCGTGGTGCTGGAGCGGGCCGCCCTCGTCAGCAAGACCCGGCGCGGCCGGGAGCAGATCGTGCGGGGAGAGGTCGAGGCGCTGCGCCGGGTGGCGCGGCTGCTGGACGGGTACGAGCGGTTGTGGCGGTATCGGGCCGCCGCCATCGAGGAGATCCTGGAGGAGGAGCAGTGACGGTCATCAGCAGCACCAAGGACGTCGGCGCGCTGACGCTGACGTTCGTCGCCGAGTTCGCGGCGCCGGTGGACCGGGTCTGGCAGGTCTGGGCCGATCCGCGCAAGCTGGAGCGCTGGTGGGGCCCGCCGACCTGGCCGGCCACCTTCGACCGGTACGACTTCAAGCCCGGTGGCGCGGTCCGCTACCACATGACCGGGCCGGACGGGACGAAGGCGCGTGGCTGGTGGGCGATCACCGACATCGACGAGCCGTCCCGTCTGGAGTTCGACGACGGGTTCGCCGGCGACGACGGCGAGCCGGTGGACCCGGAGGACATCACGCACGCCGTGGTCACCCTGGAGGCGGCCGGCCCGGGCACCCGGATGACGACGGTCTCCACGTTCCGCAGCGCGGAGCAGCTGGAACGGATGGCCGAGATGGGCATGGAGGAGGGCATGCGGCTCGCGATGGGCCAGATCGACGCGATCCTCGCGGGCTGAACGGCCCGCACCGCGAATCCGGGCGCGGTAGCGTCGGAAACGTTCCCGACGACCGCGCCCGGAGGGGCCTGATGCCCACCTGGCTGATCCTGTCGGCCGCGCTGGCCGCGCTTGCCGCCGGTGTCGGTGTGTTCGTGGTTCGCCGGCGTGCCCGCCCGCCCGCCGGTGGGGTGGGCGATCCGAGCGCCTCGGGGCGGATCACGGAGCTCACCGAGACGCTGCGGGAGCGCGACGCCGAACTGGAGCGCCTGCGGGCCGAACTGGACGCGCGGGAACAGGTCGCGCAGAACCGGCAGCGGGAGCTGAACCAGCGGCTGCGGCGCCGGGCCCGGGAGGCGATCGACGACACGGCCGAGGTGATCGGCGGCAAGCTGGCGGACGTCGTGCACCAGGTGGGCGCCGCCCGGAACGCGGCGGCCTCCACCCACGAGGGGGTGACGATCACCAGTGACGCGGCGAGCGCCCTGGTCCGGCGGGCGCACAGCGCCGACGAGGCGGCCACCGCCCTGAACGCCAGCCTGCGCCAGGTGGCCGGGATCGCCAGCGTGATCTCCGGGATCGCCTCGCAGACCCGGCTGCTGGCGCTGAACGCCACCATCGAGGCGGTCCGGGCCGGCGAGGCCGGCAGCGGCTTCGCGGTGGTCGCCGACGAGGTGAAGGTCCTGGCCGACACGACCGCCGACTCCACCGAGCAGATCACCAGCACGGTCGCGGCGCTGGAGGCTGACGTCGCCCAGATGGGCCAGACACTGAGCGCCATCATCGCCGACGTCGGCGACATCGAGAACGCGATGCGCCACCTCGACGGGATCGCCGACCAGCAGCACGACATCGTCGCTCAGTTGCACCGCAGCGTCGAGGCGACGATGGCCCAGATCGAGGACCTGTCCAACGTGGCCGAGCGGCTGGAGCGCCGTCGGCACGACCGGCTGCCGGTCAAGGGGACGGTCCGGTTGGAGACGGCGTCACTGCCGGCGCCGGTCACCGCCGAGATGATCGACCTCAGCTCGGACGGGCTGGGCTGCCTGGTTCCGGCCGGCGCCCGGATCGCGGACGGCGAGCTGGTACGCGTCCAGTTCGCGTGGGACGGCCTGGCCGCGGGCGCCGACGCCCGGGTGGTCCGCCGAATGACACGCGGCGACAGCATCGAGATCGGTCTGGAGTTCCAGGGCGTGCCCGAGCACACCCGGGACGAGGTGAGCCGCTTCCTGTCCCGGCAGATTCCCGCGGAGCCCTAGCCTTCCACGCCGGATCGCCGCCCGTCGCATGAGGCGGTGGTTGCCCCGCCGGGCCGTGGTTCATGCCTCCCGCGGGAACACGCCCGGTAGATCCTCGGTGAGATAGCGCTGCACGGCCGGGCCGACCGCGGCGACCAGCGCGTCGGTCGGCGCGGAGGCCAGCGGCTCCACCTTGATCACGTAGCGGGCCATCGCGAGGCCGACCAGGTGGCTGGCCGCCAGGGTGACCCGCAGATGCGCCTCCGCCGGGTCGAGGCCCAGTTTGGGCACCGCCCGGCGAAGGATCTGGGTGATGATGAACTCGCGGAACAGCTTGGTGGTCCACTCGGTGCCGACGACCGATCGCAGCAGCGCCACGGCGGCCGCGCCGCGCGGCCCGTCCCACATGGTGAGGAAGGCGCGGACGAACCGGACACCGATCTCGTCCCGCTCCCCCGCGGTCGCCTCGTTGATCAGGTCGAGCGGGTCGACCGGCGAGTTCATCGTCTCCAGGAACAGCTTGTCCTTGGTGCCGAAGTAGTGGTGCACGAGCGCCGGGTCCACCCCGGCGCCGGTCGCGATCGCGCGGATCGAGGCGCCGTCGTACCCCTTCTCGGCGAACGCGCTGCGCGCGGCCACGAGAATCGCCTCGCGCGTGTCCGGGTTGCCGGGCCGGCGTCCGGTCCGTCGCACCATCAAACCCCTTTTCCTGTACGCCCTAAGCGGTCCTCCGGCGCAGGGTGGCCGCGCCGAGGATCAGGGCCACCACGATCGATCCCACCACGACGGTGAGGTCCCGCCACATGATGCCCGTCGGCTCGGCGTGCACACCCACCTCGGTCAGCGCCTCCACGGAGTAGGACATCGGCAGCACGTTGCTGATCGTCTGGAGCCAGCCGGCCATCTCGTCGCGCGGCACGAACAGCCCGCAGAGCAGCAGCTGGGGCGCCACCACGAGCGGCATGAACTGCACCGCCTGGAACTCGGTGCGGGCGAAGGCGCTGCACAGCAGGCCGAGCGCGACACCGAGCACGGCGTTGGCGACCGCGATCAGGATGACCAGGCCGATGCTGCCGGCGGTCCGCATGTCCAGCGCCCAGTACGAGAAGGCGGCCGCGACCGTGGCCTGCGCGGCGGCCGCGACACCGAACGCCACGCCGTAGCCGAACAACAGATCGATCTTGCCGACCGGGGTGGTGAAGAGCCGCTCCAGAGTGCCGGTGGTGCGTTCCCGCAGCATGGCGATGCTGGTGATGAGGAACATCACGATGAACGGGAAGACGCCGAGCATGGTGAGGGCGACCCGGTCGAAGACGGCGGGCTGGCCCTCGTACATGAAGTAGATCAGGGTGATCAGCAGCGTCGGGACCACCACGATGAGGCCGATGGTCCGCGGGTCGTGCCGCAGCTGGCCGAGGATCCGCCGAATCGTGCTGGCGAGGATCATGCCGCCACCTCTTCTTCCTGGCGCCGGATCAGGTTGAGGAACGCCTGGTCGAGGTCGTCGACGCCGGCGGTGGCCTTGACCCCGGCCGGGGTGTCGTCGGCGATGAGCGCGCCCTCGCGGATCAGCAGCAGCCGGTCGCAGCGGTTGGCCTCGTCCATCACGTGGCTGGACACCAGGACGGTGGCGCCGTCGGCGGCGAGCCGGCGGAAGTGGTCCCACAGCTCGTCGCGCAGCACCGGGTCCTGCCCGACGGTCGGCTCGTCGAGGACCAGCAGCTCGGGGCGGCTGACGATCGCGCAGGCCAGCGACGCGCGGCTGCGCTGGCCGCCGGACAGGTTCGCCACCAGCTGCCCGCGTGCCGCGGTCAGGCCGACCGCCTCGACCGCCTCGTCGGCGGCGGCCGCCTTGAGACCGTAGAGCGACGCGAAATAGCGGGCGTTCTCCGCCACGGTGAGGTCGGCGTAGACGCTCGGCGCCTGGGTCAGGTAACCGATCCGGCGGCGCAGGGGCACGGAGCCGGCCGGGTGGCCGAGCACCGTCACCGTGCCGGACGCGACGATCTGCACGCCGACGACGGCGCGCATCAGCGTGGTCTTGCCGCTGCCGCTCGGGCCGAGCAGGCCGGTGACGCTGCCGCGCGGGATGACACAGGAGAAGCCGTCCAGAACGGTCTTCTTCCCGCGTCTCACGACGAGGTCGCGGACCTCGATCGCTTCGGACATCATTCCTCCCGGGGAACTCATCAAGTGTTGAAATCAACGGTAGATGAATTCCCCGGGACGGGGCAAGGCTCCAACTCAACACATGATGAAATGGCCCACGTCCTCGTCGGTGAGCTGCTCGAAGTCCTCGTACCACCGGCCCACCGCGTAGAACGGGTCGGGCGCGCTCAGGCACACCACCTCGTCGGCCTCGGCGGACAGCGCGTCCCGGGCCTGCGGCGCACACACCGGCGCGGCCAGGATCAGCCGGCCCGGCCCCTGCTCGCGCACCCAGCGCAGCGCCGCGTGCGCGGTCACCCCGGTGGCCAGCCCGTCGTCGACCACGATCACCGTACGGCCGGCCACCGGCGGGGCGGGGCGGCCGCCCCGGTACCGCTGGATCCGGCGGGCCAACTCGGCCCGCTCGGCGGCCAGGACACCGGCGAGGTCGGCCTCGGTGACCCCGGCGTAGCGCAGGTTGTCCGGGTCGTAGACGGGCGGGCCGTCCTCGGCGATGGCGCCCACCCCGAACTCCGGATACCGGGGCGAGCCGATCTTGCGGGCCACCACGATGTCGAGATCACCGCCGAGCCGCTCGGCGACCGGCCCGGCCACCGGCAGGCCACCCCGCGGGAGGGCCAGGACCAGCGGATGCCGGTCGGCGCCGAGCAGGTGCGCCAGCCGGTCGGCGAGCGCCCGGCCCGCCTCGGCGCGATTCGCGAAGATCATCGCCGGACTCACCTCGCCATCGCCGGCACCAGGTGATCACCGAACCAGTGGCCCGCCTCGTCGGCCACCGTCTCCAGCGCCCCGGGCTCCTCGAACAGGTGCGTGGCACCGGCCACGATCCGCAGGTCGGCGCGGATCCGCATGGTGTTGCGGGCCTCCTCGTTGAGATCGATCACCTGAGGGTCGTGCTCACCGACGATGAGCAGCGTGGGCGCGCGCACCTCGACCAGCGCCGGGCCGGCCAGATCCGGACGGCCGCCACGGGACACCACGGCACACACCGCCGACGGCCGGGCCGCCGCCGCGACCAGGGCCGCGCCTCCGCCGGTGCTCGCCCCGAACAGGCCGATCGGCAGGGCCGCGGTGGGCGGCTGCACCCGCATCCAGTCGATGATCCCGACCAGGCGGTCGGCGAGCAGGCCGATGTCGAAGCGCAGCTCACCGGTACGCGCGTCGCGTACCTCCTCCTCGGGGGTGAGCAGATCGGCCAGCACGGTGGCGAACCGGCGCCGGTTGAGTTCGGCGGCCACCACGCGGTTGCGGGGGCTGTGCCGGGAGCTGCCGCTGCCGTGGGCGAAGAGCACCACCCCGGTGGCGTGCTCGGGAAGCGTCAGGTCGGCGTCCAGGCTTACCGAACCCAATTCGATTCGTTCCTGGGTCATCCAGGTCGTCATCGTCCGTCCCTTCTCATGCGTAGATGGCGCCGGGGGGACGGTCCACCGTTGTTGAATACCCGCGGATGGCCGGGAGAACCCTCAGGCGGGCGTACCGGTCACGGCTTCCCGGGTCCGATCCGCCCCGGCGAACCGGACCCGGGCTGGACGGGTGCTCCGGGGGGTCCGCGCCGGTTGAGCGAAACCAGCGTCGTTGATCAGCATGGATACCGCCTCTTGACACTCCACTTGTGATCGTTAACATACTGGCAATACATCGAGCAGAACCGGTCCGTCCATCCCCACCGTCCGGACGGACACCGCGGCGCCCCGGCCCACCGGCAGGGCGCGCCCGACTCCCCCGTATCGATGCGCCACTCCCCGCTCCCCGAAGGGACTGTCATGTCTCTTGCACGCCTGAAATCCGTCGGAGCCGTCTTCCTCCTGCTCTTCGCGGTGGCCGTCGCCGTGGAGGCCCGCACCGCGGCGCCGGCCCGCGCCGCCGCCACCTTCACCAACCCGGTGGCCTCCGCGCCGTACGGCGCCGACCCGTGGGTGGGCTACTACAGCGGCTACTACTACCTGGCCGCGACCACGTGGAACAACCAGGTCGTCATCAAGCGGGCGACCTCGGTGGCCGCGCTGCCCGGAGCCACCGAGAACGTCGTCTACACCGGAACCGCCACGGCGAGCTGCTGCAACGTGTGGGCGCCGTCGATGCACCGGCTGAACGGCCCGAACGGGTACCGCTGGTACCTGTACTACTCGGCCGGCACCGCGGCGTGCTGCGACGGGCAGCGGTCGTTCGTGCTGGAGAGCTCCGGCGACAACCCGCTCGGCCCGTACACGTTCAAGGGCCAGCTCAACGTCCAGGCCAACAACGGCTGGGCCATCGACGGCAGTGTGGCGACCATCAACGGCGCCAACTACTTCCTCTACTCGTCGTGGGTCGGTAACCTGCAGAGCCTGTTCATCGCCCCGATGACCAACCCGTGGACGGTGTCCGCCTACGGGACGCGGATCTCCTACCCGACGTACGACTGGGAGAAGGTCGGCGGCAACACCGAGGAGGGCCCGTACGTTCTCCAGCGCAACGGGGTCACCTACCTGACCTTCTCGGCCAGCTCCTGCAACACGCCGGACTACAAGATCGGCATGCTGACCCTGACCGGCAGCAACCCGCTGTCCGCCTCGTCGTGGACCAAGAAGAGCACCGCGATCTTCCAGCGCAGTGACGCGAACAGCGTCTACGGCCCGGGTCACCACTCGTTCTTCACGTCGCCGGACGGCTCCGAGACGTGGATGGCCTACCACGCCAACGAGACCACCGCCCAGGGCTGCGGCGCCACCCGGACCACCCGGCTCAAGAAGGTCAACTGGAACTCGGACGGCACCCCCAACCTGGGTACGCCGGACAAGCTCTCCACCACGCTGACCGCACCCGCCGGCGACCCGGGCGGCACCGTCTCCTACCCGGTGGCCGGCACCAGGTACCGGATCGTCAACCAGGCCAGCGGCAAGGTCCTCGACGCGGCGAACTGCGGCACCGCCAACGGCACCGCCATCCAGCAGTGGTCGTCGCTGGGCAACGCCTGCCAGCAGTGGACGTTCACGAAGACGACCAGCGGCTACTACCGGATCACCAACGTCAACAGCGGAACCGTGCTCGACTCGGTCAACTGCGGAACCGCCAACGGCACGGCCCTCAACCTGTGGGCCAACCTGAGCAACAGCTGTCAGGAGTGGAGCCTCACCCCGATCAGCGGCGGCTACCTGATCGCCAACCGGGGCAACGGCATGGTGCTCGACGTCACCAACTGCGGCACCGCCGACGGCGTGGCCGTACGCCAGTGGGCCTCGCTGGGCAACGCCTGCCAGCAGTGGAACATCACGGCCTGACCGTCCCCTCAGCACCACCCACGGCTCCCCGCCAACCCGAGGCGGGGAGCCATCCCCTTGTCAGAGGACCTCTTCAAAGGGCTTCGTCCGAGGGCTTCGTCAGAGGGCTTTGCGGACGGCTTCGGCGACGCGGTCGGCGTCGGCCCCGGCGGTGCGCCAGTTGCTGAACGCGGCACGCAGCGCGGGGCGGCCGTGCAGGACGGTCGGGGTCAGGAACGCCTCGCCGGAGTCGGCCACGGCCCGCAGCACGGTAGGGACGTCGCCGGGGACCGCGAAGCAGACCACGTTCAGGCGGACCGGGGACAGCAGTTCCACGCCGGGCAGGGTGCCCAGACGTTCACCCAGGCGCTGGGCCGCCGCGACGGTCCGGGTGACGATCTCGGCATGGCCGTCCACACCGTACGCGGCCAGCGTGAACCAGGCGGCCAGGGCCCGGAGGCGGCGCGAGTTCTCCGGGGTGAGATGGCAGTGGTCCGGGTCGCCGGTGATCGCCGGCAGGTAGGCGGCGGTGTTCTGGAAGACGGCCACCTGCAGGTCACGGCGGCGGGTGAACTGGACCGCCGAGTCGTACGGGACGTTGAGCCACTTGTGCAGGTCGACGCAGACCGAGTCGGCCTCGCCCAGACCATCGACCAGGTGGGCGTGCTCCGGCGAGAGGGCCGCGAACCCGCCGAAGGCCGCGTCCACGTGCAGCCAGAACGGGTACTCCGTACGCAGTGCCAGGATCGCGCGCAGGTCGTCGAAGTCCACGGTGTTGACCGTTCCGGCGTTGGCCACCACGATCGCCGGGCGGCCGTCCAGTGCGGCGAGGGCCTCGGCCAGCGCGGAGACGTCGACGGCTTCCCGGCCCGGCAGGGTGCGGACCGGGCGCAGCGACTCACGGCCCACGCCGAGCACGGACAGCGCCTTGTGGACGCTGGAGTGCGCGGCCCCGGACAGGACCGGGATCTCGCCGAGTGCCGCGAGGCCCTGCCGGGCGACGCTGACCCCGAGCCGCTCGCCGGCCCATTCGCGGGCGGTCGCCAGGCCGGTCAGGTTGGACATGGTGGCGCCGCTGACGAACGCGCCGACGTGGTCCGGGCCGAGGCCGAACATGTCCCGCAGCCAGGAGACGGTCTCGTCCTCCAAAGCGGCGGCCGCGGAGCCGGCACGGTTCGAGACGTTCTGGTCGAAGGCCGCGGTCAGCCAGTCGCCGGCCAGCGCGGCCGGGGTGGCGCCGCCGGTCACGAACCCCAGGTAGCGGGGGCCGGCGCTGCCCGAGAAGCCGGGCGCCCAGCGGCGCCGGAACTCGGCCAGCGCCCCGGCCGTACCGGCGCCGCCGACCGGGAGCGGGACCGGTACGACAGCGGCCGGGGTGGGCGCCACCGGGCGTTCGGCGAGGCCGTCCAGGACCCGGGTGGCGTAGTCCCGGGTGGCCTGGAGCAGTGCGGGCAGTTGGTCGAGGTCGTCGGCGAGTCGCTGATGCACGCCTCTGAACGCTAGGGACCACCGCCGGGGGTGTCGCGGTCCAGTTCGGTACGCCTGGCCTTGCCCGGGCTCACCCGTACCGGAACCGGATGAATGAAGGGTGAGCGGAACGCATGGGCCGCGGCAGAGGCGACGCCCCGCATCGTTCAGCGCTGGGAGTAGACGAAGCCCACCTTGTCGACCGCCGATCCGGAGCGCCCGTGAAAGCCGGCGATCTGCCAGCCGCTCGGCGCCGTGCGGGTCACGCAGTCCGACGTGGTGGTTCCACCGGCGACGCTGTTGCCCAGGTTGGTGGTGAACCTGACGTAGAAGATCCGGGTGTGCCCGCTGTACTGGGCACGGCACAGGTAGGCGCTCGTGACGTACTCTCCGCTGCCCAGGGTGAGCGACTTCGCCGTGCCGCCGGCGCCGCCGTGGGCCAGGACCGTCCCGGTCGCGAGGGTGAGGTTGACCTGGTCGACCCGGGAGCCGGCGCGCAGCCCGATCACGGTGGCGCGGGCCGCCGCCGGGACCGACACGATGTCGTTGTAGTGGTCGCCGTGCGGTCCCCCGAACTGGTCGCTGAGCTGGTAGTCCGGGTTCGCCGTCCAGCTGAACGCGGTGCTGACCGGGAAGTGGTCGGAGAGCATCAGGCCGTCGCCGGTGCGGAATCCGGCGTCCTCGTTGTGGTAGTCCGTCGCGGTGAGCGTGACCGCCCGGCCGCTCCGGTAGAGGATCTTGTCGACCACCTCGCAGGCGTCGGTGACCGCGGCCGCGTCGCAGACCAGAGCGTCCGAGCCGGCGGCCGGGGCGCTGCCGCCGCGTTCCAGCCGCACCCAGGCGTCGGTGAGCCCGTTGGCGGTGGTGAAGTCGCGGATCGTGTCGGCGGCCCGGGTGTAGCGGGTGTTGGTGTCGCCCATGACGATCACCGCGTTGCCGGCCGAGTGCGCGGCGATGAAGGCGGTCAGCTGGTTCAGGTTGTCGGCGCGGGACACTTGGTCGCCGCTGCTCGTACCGGCGTTGGTGTGCAGGTTGTAGAGGTCGACGAAGACGCCGTCGGTGATCCGGTGACGGGTGAGGGTGAAGCCCTTGGGGGTCAGGCAGTCACCGGAGTCGAACTGGCAGGAGTCCCAGTCGCCACGCTCGAAGTCGTCGGTGTCGTACGGGATCTTCGAGAGTGTGTTGAGGCCGGAGCCGATGCCGGCGCCGCCGCTGGTCGGGGTGCGGTAGGCGTGCGTGGTGTCGGCCGCGTACAGGTAGGCGTGGTAGTTGAAGTCCTCCTGGACGTGCACGATGTCGTACGGGCCGAGGCGCTGCCCGATCAGGGTGTGAGCGGTCTTGCGGTCGGTCTCGGCGCTGGAGATCAGCTCGGGGAGACCGGCGACGTTGTAGGTGAGGACGTTGAAGGAGCCGCCGGTGGGGGCGGCGGCGGCCGAGGCGGGGCTGGGAGCGGTGACCAGCGTGGCGAGCACGCACACCGTGAGGATTCTCCGGACCATAGAGCGCAGCCTATGGCCTTCCCTACCCGACGGTAACCTCACGTCGAAGAATGTTCGCGCTCACAACAGCGGGCGCGGTCGCTTACGGCTCGTGGTGGCGCACGGCGACCTACCGGACGGAGAGCGTCAGGCGGGGATGACCGGAAGGCCGGCCAGGGCCGGGTGGTCGCGGGGTGCGTCGGTGATGATGCCCGCCACCTCGTTCGGGGCCAGGACGAGGAACGGGGACGCGGCGCCGATCTTCTCGATGCTGGCCAGCACGTAGGTGTCCGCGGCCCGCCCGGCCAGGGTGCGTTTCATGGCGGCCTCGTCGGCGTCGCCGGTGGTCAGGCCGGCCTCGTGGTGGACGCCGGTGACGCCCAGCAGGAAGAGGTCGGCGGACACCGACCGGGCGGCCTCGGCGGCGGCCGCACCGCAGGTCACGGCGCTGTGCTTGAAGAGGCGGCCGCCCAGGACGTAGACGTCGACGGCCGGGTGGCCGACGAGCGCGGCGGCGACCGTCGGACTGTGCGTGACGATCGTGGCGACCAGATCGCGGGGCAGTGCCGCGGTCACCGCCAGAGCCGTGGTGCCCCCGTCGAGCAGGACCGTGGCGCCGGGGCGGATCAGCGCGGCGGCCGCGGCGGCGACCCGTTCCTTGCTGGAGGTGGCGACGGTGGCCCGGGTGGCGTAGTCGGCGGTCGCCGGGGAGACCGGGAGCGCGCCGCCGTACACCCGCTGGCAGAGACCGGCGGCGGCCATCTCGCGCAGATCCCGCCGGATGCTGTCCTCGGCGACGCCGAGTTCGGCGGCGATCTCCTTGGCGACCAGCTTGCCGTCGGCGTGCAACCGGGCCAGGAGGAAGTCTCGGCGCTCCGCAGCCAACATCCGCGTTTCTCCTCATTGTTGTCGACTATTGCGTGTTTCCCAGTGTAGGTTGCCCGTCATGGACAAGCCAATGCTCATTCTGATCGCCGGGCCGTACCGCTCCGGCACCGGTGACGACCCCGCCCTCCTCGCCGCCAACCTGCACCGCCTCGAGGAGGCCGCCTGGCCCGTCTTCCAGGCCGGGCACGTGCCGATGATCGGCGAGTGGGTGGCCCTGCCGGTACTGCGTGGCGCGGGCGGCACGAGCGTCACCGACCCGGTGGCGGCACAGATCATGTACCCGACGGCGGAACGGCTGCTGGCGCACTGCGACGCGGTGCTGCGACTGCCCGGCGCGTCGGCCGGCGCCGACCAGGACGTAGCAATCGCGCAAAAACGCGGAATTCCCGTCTACCACAGCGTCTCCGAGATCCCCGGGCACGCCGGATGAGACGGCCCGCACCGGGCGCTTGACAGGCATCGAGCACGGTCATTGGATGTTACCGGGAGGTAACGCGAATGATCATCCGCCGTGCTGTCGTCGTCGCCGCGCTGTTCGCCGGCATCCTCACCGGTGCGCCGGCCACGGCCGCGCCCGAACCCTGCACCGCGCCCGTGCCGAGCGACACGAAGCCCGGCTATCTGGTCGCCGACCCGGACTGCGGACTGGACGGCGCCCCGTTCACCGCGCTGCCCGGCGCACGTACGCACACCGGGATCAGGGACGGCGCGGCGTACCGGATCGAGGTTCCGAGCCGGTGGAACGGCCGGCTGGTGGTCTACGCGCACGGCTACCGGGGCACCGGGACAACCGTCTACGTGTCCGATCCGGAGCTGCGGCAGCACTACGTCGACCGCGGGTTCGCGTGGGCGGCGTCCAGCTACGCGACGAACGGCTACGACGTGGCGCAGGGCGTCTCGGACACGTACGCGCTGGTCGGCCTGTTCCGGGCGGTCACCGGGAAACGGCCGGGGAAGGTCTACATCACCGGCGCGTCGATGGGCGGGCACGTCACCGGCGTGGCGATCGAGCGGTACCCACGTACCTTCGCCGGGGCCATGCCGACGTGCGGGGTGCTCGGCGACGTCGAGTTGTTCGACTACTTCCTGGACGCCAACGTCACGGCGGCCGCCCTCGCCGGTGTGCCGATCGAGTTCCCGTTACGGCCGGACGCCGGATATCCGGCCCGTTTCGCGGAACAGGTCGGCCGGATCCGGGCAGCGCTCACCGGCACGGCCGCCGGGGCGACCTGGTCCGATGTGGTGGAGCGGCGCAGCGGCGGCGAACGGCCCGGCTTCCCGGCGGCGTTCGCCTACTGGAACGCGGCCACCCAGGGCGGGCTGCCGTTCCTGTTCAGCCTCTACCCGGGACTGAGCGGCGGCACGGCCGGGATGGCGGAGGGCAACCTGACCGACAACCGGTGGACCCGCTACCGCTCCACCGACGGGTGGCGGCTCACGCCGCAGGAGAAGCGCCTCAACGCGGAGGTGCTGCGGGTCGGCCGGACCGCGACGACCGGGGTGCCGCGCATCACCGGCCGCCCGTCGATCCCGGTGCTGTCGCTGCACGGCATCGGCGACCTGTTCGTGCCGTTCTCCATGGAGCAGGAGTACGCCCGTGAGGCCGCCGCGAACGGCCGCTCCCGCCTCTTCGTCTCCCGCGCCGTCCGGGACGTGGCGCACTGCGGTTTCAGCCAGGCCGAACTGCGCCGCGGCTTCGACGACCTGGTCACCTGGGTCGAGCGGGGCCACCGTCCGGCGGGTGACGCGATCCTGGACCGGCGCACGGTCGCTGCCGCGTCCTTCGGCTGCCGTTTCACCGAGGGGGTACGCGCGGCGTACGCGAACCTGCCCTGCCCCTGAACCGGCGCCCGGAAGAGCAGACCGGGGTACGCCCTCCGCGCGGAAGAAGAGGAAGAACGCGGAGGGCGTACCGGGAAAGGGTCTTCTAGAGGACGTCGGCAGCGAGGGTGAGCGGATTCCCGAAGCGGTGGGCCGTCACGCTGACCGCCTGCTCGCGCAGGAAGGGCAGCAACTCCACCCGCCCGGCCTCGGTCACCGGACCGGACCAGACCGCCAGGTCGGGCCGCCCGCCGGTGGCCGCGGCCAGCGCCGCGCCGTCGCCGCCGATCAGCCGGACCCGCCCCGCGGAGAGCCCCGCGGCGAAGGCCGCGTCGTCCTCGACGGTGATCGAACGGCACCGCACGGCCAGCGCGTCCGGCAGCGGCTCCGCGGTGGAGACGTGCACGTCGGCGCCGGTGAGCAGGCCGGCGGCCAGCACCCGGACCAGGTCGGCGAGCGGGGCTCCGGCCGCGAACCGGACGGTGACCGGGGTGGGCAGGTAGCGGAACACGTTGCGTTCCGCCTGGAGGCCGGAGACGTCCGTGGGCGTACGGAAGTCGAAGGCGGCGTCGCTGCGGGCGGCCCGTTCCACCGAGGCGACCTGCTCGGCGGTGAGCAGGGCGCGGGCATCGGCGAGCAGGACCCGTACGCCGGGGTGGGTGACCTCGGCCGTCGCGGACGCCGGGCGGGGCGCCCAGCCGGTGAGCCCGGTCAGGTAGTTGGGGCCGCCGGCCTTGGTGCCGGGGCCGACCGCCGAGCGCTTCCAGCCGCCGAACGGCTGCCGCCGGACGATGGCGCCGGTGATGCCGCGGTTGACGTACAGGTTGCCGGCCTGGACCCGGTCCAGCCAGGTGCGGACCTCGGTCTCGTCGAGCGAGTGCAGGCCCGAGGTGAGACCGAAGTCGACCTCGTTGACCAGGTCGATCGCCTCGTCCAGGGTGTCCGCGGTCATGATGCCGAGGATCGGGCCGAAGTACTCGGTGCGGTGGTAGGCCGACCCGCGCCGCACACCGTCCCGGACACCGGGGCTCCACAGCTTCCCGGAGTCGTCGAGCTTGCGGGGCTCGAGCAGCCAGCGCTCACCGGCGCCGAGCGTGGTGAGCCCGTCGAGCAGCTTGCCGGCGGCCGGCTCGACCAGCGGGCCGACCTGGGTGCGCGGGTCGGACGGGTAGCCGACGTCCAGTGACGAGACCGCGTCGAGCAACTGGGTACGGAACCGCTGCGACCTCGCCACGCTGCCGACCAGCACCACCAGGGACGCGGCCGAGCACTTCTGCCCGGCGTGACCGAACGCCGACGACACGACGTCCTTCACGGCCAGGTCCAGGTCGGCGCTCGGGGTCACGATGATCGCGTTCTTGCCACTGGTCTCGGCGAGCAGCGGCAGGTCGGCGCGGAACGAGCGGAACAGTTCGGCGGTCTCGTACGCGCCGGTCAGGATCACCCGGTCGACGAGCGGGTGGGCGATCAGCTCCCGGCCCAGCGTGCCCTCGTCGACCTGGAGCAGGGTCACCAGGTTCGGGTCGGCGCCCGCCGAGGAGAGGGCGTTCCGCAGGATGCCGGCGAGCACGGTGCCGCAGCGCTCGGCCGGGCCGGCCGGCTTGAGGACGACCGCGGAACCGGCGGCCAGGGCGGCCAGCACCGAGCCGGCCGGGATCGCGACCGGGAAGTTCCACGGCGGCGTGACCAGGGTGAGCCGTGCCGGGACCGGGGCGGCGCCGTCGGTGCCGTCCAGTTCGGCCGACAGCTCGGCGTAGTAGTGGGCGAAGTCGACCGCCTCGGACACCTCCGGGTCGGCCTGGTCGATGGTCTTGCCGGCCTCGGCCGCCATCACCTCGAGCAGGGTGTCCCGGTGCTCCTCCAGGGCGACGCCGACGGCGTGCAGGACCGCGCGGCGGTCGATGGCGCCCCACTGCGCGGCGGCGGCCTTCTCCAACGCCTCGTCCAGGTGCTCGCGGTCGGTGATCCGGGGCAGGTCCAGGCCCAGCGTGGAATCCTCCACCCGGCCGAGGATCGCCCGGGCGCGGTCGCGGTGGACGGCAACGGCGGGGTCGGTGTCCGGGGTGTTGACGAACAGCCCCGGCTCGGAACGGGGCACGGCCGCGTACCGGTCGGCGACCCGGTGCGGCGCCGGCACCTTGGCGTCGAGGTCGTTGTCGTCGAGGTCGTTCAGGGAGGCCAGGAAGCGGTCCCGCTCCCGGGCGAACAGGGCCGAGTCGGAGTGCAGCTCGAAGACCGCGGACATGAAGTTGTCGGCGCTGGCGCCCTCCTCCAGCCGGCGGATCAGGTAGGCGATGGCCACGTCGAACTGCTCCGGGCGTACCACCGGGGTGTAGAGCAGCAGACCGCCGACCTCGCGCCGGACCGCCTCGGCCTGGCCTTCGGCCATGCCGAGCAGCATCTCGAACTCGATGCCGTCACGCACGCCACGCTCACCGGCCAGGATCCAGGCGTACGCGACGTCGAACAGGTTGTGGCCGGCCACCCCGAGGCGGACGTTGCGGATCCGGTCCGGGTGCAGCGCGTAGCCGAGGACACGCTTGTAGTTGGTGTCGGTGGCCTGCTTGCTGTCGCAGGTGGCGACCGGCCAGCCGTGCAGTTCCGCCTCGACCCGCTCCATCGGCAGGTTGGCGCCCTTGACCAGGCGGACCTTGATGCCCGCTCCACCGCGCTCGCGGCGCGCCGCCGACCACTCCTGGAGGCGGATCATGGCGCTCAGCGCGTCCGGCAGGTAGGCCTGGAGCACGATGCCGGCCTCCAGCCCGAGCAGTTCCGGCCGGTCCAGGAGACGGGTGAAGACCGCGATCGTGAGGTCGAGGTCCTTGTACTCCTCCATGTCCAGGTTGACGAACTTGCCGGTCTTCGCGGCCAGCGTGAAAAGCGGGGTGAGCTGCTCGACGATGTCGGCGACCGCCTCGTCGAAGGCCCACGGGTTGTGCGGGGCGACCGTCGACGACACCTTGATCGACACGTAGTCGACGTCGGGGCGGGCCAGCAGGCGCTCGGTGTTCTTCAACCGCTGCGACGCCTCGCCACGGCCCAGGACGGCCTCGCCGAGCAGGTTCACGTTGAGCCGGACGTTCCGCCCGCGGATCCGCTTGATCGCCTTGCCGAGGCGGGCGTCGGTGGCGTCGACGATGAGGTGGCCGACCATGTGGCGCAGGGCGCGGCGGGCGATCGGGACGACCACGCCGGGCATCATCGGGGCCAGCGCGCCACCGGTCTTCACGGCCAGGCGCAGGTGCGCCGGGAGGAAGCCGGGCACGTCCTTGGCCAGGGCGGACAGCGTGCGGGCGCTGACCCGCAGGTCCTCGGGGCGAATCACGCCGTCGACGAAGCCGACGGTGAAGGCCAGGCCCTTCGGGTCGCGCAGCACACCGGCGAGCTGCGCGGCCGAACCGCCGACCGGGACGTCCGCGGCCTCGCGCAGCCAGCGCCGGACAAGGGCGATCGTCTCTTCGGCGATCTCAGACATCGGGATGCTCCTTCCGCTTTCCGCCACAGTCTGTATGCCCATTTACGGTTAGGAAAAGCGATGCTTTATGAGCGATGTTCTTAAGTTGGGCTAACGTTTCGTTCGTGCTGGAGATCCGTCGTCTCGTCCTGCTGCGTGAACTGGCCATCCGCGGCACCATCGCGGCCGTCGCCGACGCGCTGAACTTCACGCCGTCCGCCGTGTCCCAGCAGCTCAGCCAACTGGAGAAGGAGGCCGGTACGCAGCTGCTGCGCAAGGCCGGCCGCCGGGTCCAGCTCACCCCGCAGGCCGAGGTGCTGGTCGCGTCGGTCGGGGAGGTGCTGGACACCCTGGAACGTGCCGAGGCCCGCCTCCAGGCCGCGGCCACCCGGGTCACCGGCCGGGTCCGGGTCGCCGTCTTCCAGTCTGCGGCGCTCGCCTTCATGCCGGCCACGCTGCGGGCCATGGCGTCACTGCACCCCGACGTCCGGGTCGAGATGACCCAGCGCGAACCCGAGGAGGCGCTGCGCGAGACCTGGGCCCGCGATTTCGACATGGTCATCGCCGAGCAATACCCGGCGCACGCCGCCCCGCACCATCCCGGCCTGGACCGCCGGGACCTGACCACCGACGCGATCCGGCTGGCCCTGCCCCCGGTGCCCGAGTCGCTGCACCCGGTCGACTCCCTGGCGACGGCCCGGCACATGCCGTGGGTGATGGAGCCGCGCGGCGCCGCCTCCCGCCACTTCGCCGAACAGGTGTGCCGCCGGGCCGGCTTCGAACCGGACGTGCGCTACGAGACCGCCGACCTCCAGGCACACATGCGGCTCGTCGAGTCCGGGAACGCGGTCGCCCTCATCCCGGACCTCATCTGGGCGGGCCGGAGCACCCCGGCGCGCCTGCTGGAACTGGACGGCGCTCCGCGGCGCACCATCTTCACCGCCCAGCGCCTGGCCGGTTCGGCGTCCCCCGCGGCCCGCGCCTTCCGCGACATCCTCGAACAGACCGTCCGGCGGTCCGCCGCGCCCGCTTGACCGCGCCCGCTTGACCGCGCCCGCCTGACCGCGCCCGCCCGCCCGACCGCGCCCGCCCGCGCCCGCCTGACCGCGTCCAGCGGAGCTGCGGCGACAGCAGAGGCGCGCCACCAGCGAAGGCCGCGCCACCAGCAGGAGCCGCGCCCCAGCAGAAGCCGCGCCCCAGCAGAGCCCCTGCCGCTGGAAGAGCCCGCGCCCCAGCAGAGCGCCCGCCACCGGAAGAACCCGCACCCCAGCAGAACCCCGCCGCCACCAGAGCCCCGCAAGGCGCGGCGACGGACTTGGACCCGGACCCGGGGCACGGCAGCAGGGGCCGGCACGGCGAACCCGGACTCGGCCCCGCCCGAGCCGAGCCATTGCGGCAGAACCGAGATCATGTTCGCCGGTAGCACTGGTTGCGGCGGGGGCGGCGTTCCCGGTCCAGCCAACTCGGAGGCAGGAACTCCGGGCGGCCGTCCGAGGCGACGCGGATCCGCCAGCCGGCGTCGTCATGGATGAGGCGATGGTGGTGGCCGCAGAGGAGAGTCAAGTTGGCGATATCGGTTGGCCCGCCGTCTGCCCAGCTGACGATGTGGTGGGCGTCGCACCAGTCAAGCGGTTCTTTGTCACATCGATGTTGGTGGGTCGGCGACGGTAGCGGTTGCCCGACCCGCGCGCGAGACAGCCGACACGCTGACCGGAACGCTGAGTGTCCGGCAGCCAGCCCCGCGGATCCCCGGTCCAGACGCAACCCGCTCTCTTACTGATCAGGCAGACACCGGCCGCGGCTGACCGACCTGGCCTTCCTGACATCGCCGACCAACACGACCCGCGCCTTATCGGCGGCAGATCAGTGCCCGTGACCTTGCCTGATTCTGTTTCGTGCGCCCCGAGGCTGGGTCAGCCTTCATCGCAGCGCAGTGTGCGCACTTGGCGCATAATCGCGACGTAGTGATCGGTGTCGGCGTCGAGATCTGGCTCGCCGCACTTCAGATAGCCACCTCGGCCGCCCGCCTCCCACGAGGTCACCACACCCTGGCTGGTGGTGCCATCGCAGGTATAGCTGAACGGCACGTCGATGGTCCGGATCGAGTCGAAGCCTACGAAACGCCCCCTCCCGCCGAAGGTGACCGAGTCGCCGACGGGCAGGTGGTGCACGGTGCCGTATTCGACCAGCGGCCGCTTCTCCGCGTACTTGGCGGCCAGCTGCCGATAGACGTCCTCGGCCGGAACCTCGGCACCCGCCCGCACACCGGCCGTCCGGGTGTTGATCTCCGCATAGTGCTCGTCGAAGGTCATGCCCTTGGTGGGCGCCTCAAGCACCGGCGTCACGCCAGTCAGCAGGGCAGCCACAGACGCAGTCCCGAATGTCAACTGACCCGACCTGCACAACACCGGCTTCGGCGCGGCCTCCGAGGGAACCGCGGGAGCCGAGGGAACCGCGGGAGCCGAGGGAACCGCGGGAGCCGAGGGGGCCGCGGGGGCCGAGCAGCCGACCAGGAGCGTCAGCGTGACAAGAGGAGACCACTGTCGTTTCATGCGTTGATGATGACGGGCTCTCGCCAGCAGATATCAAGCGGATGCGATCTCTGTCGGCTCCGCCAGAGCCCCTTTCTGGCGATCCGCCTGCTGGGCGAGCCAACCCCCGTCACACGGGTAGCGCGCGGATCGCGGCAGATGAGTGATCGCTTCATGCGCTGCAATGACCGGCTGTCAATGGCCAATCAGTTCGCCCCAGAGGCGGCCAGTAGTTGTCCCCGCTGGCGGCCACGGTTTCTCCCCGCTGGCGGCCAGATAAGTTCCCCGCCGTGGGGTGGTGCTGGATCAGTGCAGGGCTT
>NZ_JAHXZI010000033.1:0-68030 GCF_019429605.1 Actinoplanes hulinensis
ATCGAGCAAGCGGAGTCCTGGGGTGGGTTGTCTTGGAGTGACAAACCTCTATACCGGAACTCCGCTTCCTACTTTCTGATCAACACACCCTTGACGCCAGCCCGGACCGCCTAACTGAACGGCGTTGGCTCTAGACCAGGGCGGGCTTGTTCACGAACGTGTCGCGGAGCAGCTGCTCGACGCGCCACACCGTGTCGGAGTCGCCCAGCCGCATCCGGAGCCGCTCCCGGACCCCGTCCATCGCGGTGAAGGCCAGCTCGACACCCGGCTTGGACAGGTCGAGCCGCCAGGTCACGTTGCTCACCTGGCGCAGGTGGGCGTTCAGGTGCAGACGGGTCCGGTGCAGCGGCCGGGTGTCCTGGGTGACGACCATCCGGCGCCGGGTCAGCAGCAGGAACCAGTCGCCGGAGAGCGGCGCTCCGGGGCGGACACACCGGGCCACCAGGATGGCGGGGTCGTCCGGGTCCACACAGTTCCGGAAGATCGGCAGGTGGTGGTGGGCGCCCGGGAGGGCCGCGGCGTGAAACGTACTGGCGAACACGTCCATGCAAGTGTTAACGGAAGATGAATGAGCAAGGAGTCGGCCGTCGCCACTGAATATCGAATTACAGCGGTAGCTCCGATTTAATGCTGATCATTCTGGGATAGTGGTGCGATGCAATGGCGCGCCAAACCGGCCCTCCCGATCGCAAAATTGATCACCGCGGGCGCCGTGCTCGCTCTCGCCGCCGTGTTCGCCGGCGGTGACCCGTCGCGCTGGGCGGTCGCCGCGGTCACCGCGGCGGTCCTGGTCCTCTGGGCGGTCCGCGACCTGATGGTCCGGGTCCGCCTCACGGCGGACGACGAGGGCATCACGGTGGTCACCGGAGTCGCCCGCCGCCGGCAGGTGCCGTGGGCGAAGATCGAGAGGGTACGGGTGGATCGCACCCACCGGCGAATTCTCCGCGGCGCCCTTCTGGAGATCGACACCGGCGACGCCATCTACATGCTCGGCGCGAACGAGCTGGGCGCCGACCCGGACGACGTGGCCGCCCAACTGACCGACCTGCGCCCCGTCAGCTGAGCAGCGCCGCGGTCCGGGCGATCGCGGCGGCCACGATCAGCGCCAGGATGACCGCGCAGCCGGCGGCCTGTTTGATGGACCGGTGCGGCTGGTGGGAGTAGGCCAGCACGAAGGCCGTCGCGCCACCCGCCACCAGGCCGCCGAGGTGCCCGGCGATCGAGATGTTCGGGATGAAGAACGTGTAGATCAGGTTCATGATCAGCAGCGACGTGAACGCGCTGTTGTCCTTCACCAGCCGGCGATTGATCACGATGGCACCGATGACCAGGCCGAACGTGGCCGTGGACGCGCCGGCGGACGCCTGGTTGGCGGGCTGGAAGACGTAGGCCGCCACGTTGCCGCCGAACCCGGCCAGCAGGTAGAGCGCGGCGAACCGCATCGGGCCGAGCTGGGCCTCCAGGTAGCGGCCGACCTGGGCCACCAGCATCATGTTGAGCAGCAGGTGCACCACGCCGTAGTGCAGGAACATGGCGGTGACCAGCCGGTACCACTCGCCCTCGGCGACACCGTGGATCTCGCCGCCGTAGATGGCGTGGCCGAGCACCTCACCGAAGTCGGTGAGCGGGGTGCCGCTGCCGAGCAGGCCGTTGAAGCCGCCACCGCCACCACCGATGATGGCCTGCGGGCCACCGAGGACCGCCGAGGCGATCATGACGAGCGAGTTGACCGCGATGATGGCGGTCGTGACATAGCCCAGCTGGCCGGCGCGACCGCCCCCGAAGGCGGTGCGCGCCGACCGCTGACTGCGGCGACCCTCCTTGACGCACTCGGGGCACTGGTGGCCCACGACCGCGTCGTTCATGCAACTGGTGCAGATCGGACGGTCACAACGACTGCAACTGAGCAGGGTCTCCCGGGACGGATGGCGGTAGCACACCGGTGCCGTCGACGGAGCCTCACTCATGACCCAAAGGTACCTTGAGCGCTCAGTCGCGCGTGATCTCCACCCGCTGGATGACGACGTCCTCACGGGGACGGTCACCGGGGCCGGTCGGAGTGTTCGCGATCGAGTCGACGACCTTGGCGGACTGCTCGTCGGCCACCTGGCCGAAGATCGTGTGCCGGCGGTTCAGGTGCGGCGTCGGCGCGACCGTGATGAAGAACTGCGAGCCGTTGGTGCCCGGTCCCGCGTTCGCCATGGCGAGCAGGTACGGCCGGTCGAAGAAGAGCTCCGGGTGGAACTCGTCGCCGAACTGGAAGCCGGGGCCGCCACGGCCGGTGCCGGTCGGGTCACCCATCTGGACCATGAACCCGGCGATGACCCGGTGCGAGATGGTGCCGTCGTAGTACGGCCCACTGCCCGGCTGATTGGTGCGCGGGTCCTTGTATTCCTTGGTGCCTTCGGCCAGCTCCACGAAGTTGCGGACGGTCGCCGGGGCGTGATCCGGGAAGAGCTGGACCCGGATCGCGCCGTGATTGGTGTGAAGGGTGGCGTAAAGGTTCTCGGCCACGGGTACTCCCGTCTGCGGTGATGGGCTTATCTCGTGCAATTCGGATCCTCCCCCATGTCGTGGATCCGGTCGCGCGGGGGTACCCGAGAAGGCAACATGGCTGGAGAGACCACAGGAGGTGGGCACTGGTGTTCGCAACCATTCGCCGTCGGAGCCGGAGGGCTCGGATGCGCAACGAGCTCGGGCAGAGTGTGGATCACTTCAAGCGCGCAGCCACGATCGCGGCACATGAGACCAGCGCGACCGTCGCACCCACGATCAATGCCGCCCGGGACAAGGTCCAGCCGGCCGCCACGGCCGCGCGGGACGCCGCCACACAGAGCTGGGACAGCGCGCTCGCCGCGCTGGTCGCCGCGTCAGAGAACGTCCGGCACGCCGGCAAGACAGCCAAGAAGTCCAGCCGCAAGGAGATGAGGCAGGCCCGCAAGCTGCAGAAGAAGGCCGACAAGGCGGTCGGGCACAAGAAGAGCCGGGGCGGCCAACTGGCCGGGTACGCGCTGCTCGGCACCGCGATCGGGATCAGCGCCGCGTACCTCGTCCGCCGTCGCCGTGAGGCGCAGTGGGCGGAGTACGAGCCCGGCCCGCATTCCGGCGGGGCCGACGACGCCGCTTTCGAGCCGATGGAGCCGACCGTCTACACGACGTCCAACGGCACCGTGTCGGATCAGACCAAGCAGACCCCTCGGTAGCGCTACGACTTGGCGGCCCGGACCGGATCCAACGCCGGTCCGGCCGGCAGGTAGGCGATGAACTGGGCCGGAACGCGTACCGGGCGGGCGTTCGAGTACCCGAGCCGGCCCAGTAGTTCGCGACTCGCCAGCGGATAGAACCGGCCCGCGTCGGTGACCAGGCTGACCGTGCCGGTGCCGGCCGGGGCGTCCGGTGATCCGGCCGCCTCGACCAGCGCCCCCTTACCTCGGGCGATGTGCACGAGGTCGACCCGGGCGCCGGTGCCGGGCGCGCTGCCGGCCGGGTAGGTGCTGTTCACCCGCAGGGTGTCGCCGGTGGCGGCGATGCACGCGCTCTTCGGGGCCTCGGCCAGCGTCGGCACGGTGGCCGGCAGGCCGTCGGCGAACCGGCTCGTCCCGGTACGCGACTCGGGCAGCTCCAGGAACTCGGCGCCCACGGTGACCGGCGCCGACAGGTTGTAGACGGCGGCCAGCAGCCGCGCCTGCATCACGGTCAGCGGCACGATGCCGTCCGACAGCACCAGCGCGAAGGTCTTGCCGTCCGCGGTGAGCACCTGTCCCACCTTGCGGCCGGTGATCGCCGCCGAGGCCCGCCGGAAGTTCGGGATGACCGGGGCGTCCAGGTCGGGACCGGCCGGGACGGCGTCGACCCAGGCCGCGGACACCTGCCAGGGGCGGGTGCCGTACCACCCGAGGGCCCGCTGGACGGCGTCCAGCCGGGCGGCCGGGATCAGGAACCGCTTGCCGCCGTGCACCAGATGCGTACGCCCGGCGGTGTCCCGGACCAGCAACCCGGCCGTCGGAGCGGCGCCACCCGCCGGGGCCGTGCCGATCAGCAGGGTGCTGCGCGGCCGCCCGCCGGACGTGTCGGTGCAGACCGACCAGGCGCCGGTGAGCAGGTCCCCCGAGGCGGGCAGGGCGTCCGGCGCGTTCGGGATGCCGAGCGGCGCGCCGAGCGGCACCTTCGCCAGTTCGTCGGCCGGGACCGTCTTCAGCTGCGGCGGGTTGCCGGTGGCCAGCAGCAGGCCGGACGTGTAGTTGAGCACCGGGTGCAACCTGCCGTCGGCGGGCAGGTAGACATACCTCGCTCCGGTCTTCTTCTCGACCAGCACCGAGGTGGCGTCGGTGGCCTTCGCCATGGTGTGGCCGTTGAACAGCCCGTACGCCGCGAAACCGCCCACCGCGAGCGCCGCGACCAGCAACCCGATCAGGGCCGTGACACCGGCCCTGCGCAGCGGGGAACGATGCGGGTCCGGGTCATGCGACACCAGCGCCGCCACCACACGCTGCACCGAGTACTGATACGAGTGCAGCTCATCCTGACGCGACGGCACCCCGACACTCTAGGGGTTCCGGGCATTTCTCGTGGGGCCCTCGTGGGCTCAAAGCCAACCGTTGCGCCGCAGCGCCCGGTAGAGCAGCACGGTGACACCGGACAGCAGGGCGATCAGGGCCGGGTAGCCGTACCGCCAGTCGGTCTCCGGCATGTAGTCGAAGTTCATGCCGTAGACCCCGGCGAACGCGGTCCAGACCGTGGCGATCGCGGCCCACGAGGCGATCTTGCGCATGTCGTTGTTCTGGTCGACGGTCACCTGGGCGAGCCGGGCCTGGAGGATCGAGTTGAGCAGGTCGTCGTAGGAGGAGACCTGCTCGACCGTACGGGTCAGGTGGTCCTGGACGTCCCGGAAGTAGCGCCGGATCTCCTTGGGCACGACGCCCTGGCTCGACGTGATCGAGGCGAGCGGCCGTTGCAGCGGCACCACCGCCCGGCGGAACTCCACGAGCTCCCGCTTGAGCTGGTAGACCTGCTGGATCGGGGCGCTGCGCTCGCGGGAGAAGACGCCCTCCTCGATGATGTCCAGGTCGGCCTCGACCTCGTCGGCCACCTCGAGATAGTGGTCGACGACCCGGTCGGTCACCGCGTAGGCCACCGCCCAGGGGCCCTGCTCCAGCAGCACCGCCCGCCGGCTCTCCAGGTCGGCCCGGACCGGCGCCATCTCGGACGCGTCCCCGTGCCGGACCGTGATCACGAACTGCTCGCCGATGAAGATCATCATCTGGCCGGTCTCGACCACCTGGGAGCTTTCGGTCAGCTCGGTGTGCGGCACGTACCGGGCGGTGCGCAGCACAAGGAAGTGCACGTCACCGAACTGCTCCAGCTTGGGCCGCTGCTCCGCCTTGACCGCGTCCTCCACGGCCAGCTCGTGCAGGCCGTAGGTGCGGGCGATGGCGGCCATCTCCGCCTCGGACGGCTCGTGCAGGCCCAGCCAGACGAAGGCGCCGTCCCGCCGGCAGGCCTCGGCCAGCGCCTGGACGGGGGTGAACTCACCGGGCATCCGGCGGCCGTTCGCGTACACCCCGCAGTCCACCACCGAGGTCGGCTCGCCGGCGTCCGCGTCGCCGGGCTCGGTGTGCTCGCCGTTGTTCAGCAGCCCGCGCATCCGGGCCGCCCAGGCCGCGCCCAGGGGCCGGCCACGGGTCCAACTGCGTTCCGTCATGCCAACCTCCCCCGGGACGACAAACCAACCGAGGGTACCCACGCCGGGTGGACGGCAGCCCACCCGGCGTGCGGGTCCGTCAGCCGCGTACCTCTTCGATCGCCTCGGCGATCCGGCGCACACCCTCGTCGATCTGGTCGACGGTGACCGCGGAGTACGCCAGCCGCAGCGAGCTCTTACCGCCCTCGAGCAGGAAGTCGCTGCCCTTCACGACCGCGACGCCCTTCTTCATGGCGGCCGGGAACAGCTTGTCCACGTCGACGTCCGACGGCAGGTCGACCCAGAGGAAATAACCACCGTCCGGCTCGATGAAGGTGGCGCCGGGGATGTGCTTGCGGATCGACTCGGCCAGCACCCGGGCCCGTTCGCCCAGCGCCGCGCTGACCGTCTGGACCGACTTCTCGATGTCGCCGGAGACACAGAACTGGTGGACGATCGCCTCGGACACCATGCCCGGGGAGATGTACAGGTTGGTGGCCTTCTTCGCGATCGCGTCGATCAGTGCGGCCGGGCCGACCAGGTAGCCGACGCGAACGCCGGGGCAGACCGTCTTGGTGAAGCTGGATGCGTGCACGACCAGGCTGTTCGAGTCCAGCGACAGCATCGAGGGCAGCGGCTCGCCACGGAACCGGATGTCCACGTACGGGTCGTCCTCGAAGATGATGAACTCGTACTGCTCGGCCAGGGCGAGCAGGCCGCGCCGCTTCTCCTCGGAGAGCGTGACACCGGCCGGGTTCTGATAGTTCGGGATGATGTGCGCCAGCTTCGGCCGCACCCCGGACTCGAGCAGCGCGCGCAGCTCCTCGACGTCGATACCGTCCGGCTGGACCGTCACCTGGTGCACCTTGGCGCCCAGGTTCTGGAGGTTGAGCAGCGTCCGGTCGTACGTCGGCTTCTCCACCACGACGTCGTCACCCGGCTTCACCAGGTGGCCGAACAGGAAGGCGTCCGCCTGGAGCGAGCCGTTCGTGACGATGACCTGGTCCGGGGAGACGTTGTGCTTGTCGGCGATCCACTTGCGCAGCGGGAGATAGCCGACGGAGGTGCCGTACGCGGTCACACCGGCCGGGTCGGCGTCGAAGGCACGCGCGGCCGCGGCCTTCAGGCCCTCCACGTCGACGATGTCCAGCGACGGGGCGCCACGGGCGAAGGAGATCAGCTGCTCAGCGGTCATGCCCATCAGCTTAGAAGCCGGGTCTATACCATTTCCCCAGCGCCCCTTGCGAGTCCTACGGATGGGACACCTGCCGCTATCCTCGCTGGGCACCCCTCACATCGCTGGAAGGAACCACCCCATGATCGGTCTGGTACTCGCCGCCGGGGCCGGGCGCAGGCTTCGCCCGTACACCGACACGCTCCCGAAGGCGCTGGTCCCCGTTGACGGGGAGACCACGATCATGGACATCTCGCTCCGGAACCTCGCGGCCGCCGGCCTCAAGGACGTGACCATCGTCGTCGGCTACTGCGCCGGCGCGGTGGAGGAGCGCGTCGAGGGCTTCGAGCAGAAGTACGGCGTGAAGATCTCCCTGGTGCACAACGACAAGGCCGAGGAGTGGAACAACGCCTACTCCCTGTGGCTCGCCCGGGACCACTTCGCCCAGGGCGCGCTCATGGTGAACGGCGACACCGTCCACCCGGTCAGCGTGGAGCACACCCTGCTGGCCGCGCGCGGCTCGAGCATCCTCCTCGCCGTCGACACTGTGAAGAAGCTGGCCGACGAGGAGATGAAGACCATCTTCAATGAAGATGGACAGCTCACCAAAATCACGAAGCTGATGGACCCGGCCGAGGCGTACGGGGAGTACATCGGCGCCAACATCATCGAGCCGGCCGCGGCGGGCAAGCTGGCCGACGCGCTGAAGGCGACCTTCGAGCGCGACCCCAACCAGTTCTACGAGGACGGCTTCCAGCTGTACGCGGACCGCGGCGGCGAGGTCCGGGCCGCGCAGATCGGCGACGTGCCCTGGGTCGAGGTGGACAACCACGAGGACCTGGCGAAGGCCCGGGACATCGCATGCCGCTACTAGCCCGTAGCGTCCAGACCCCGCTGCACATCGAGGTGCGGCGGGGTGCGGTCGCCGACCTCGGCAAGATCCTCGCCGACGGCCGGATCTCCTCCGGCGGCGAGGTCGCCGTGGTGGTCGGGCCGGGCCTGGGCGAGAAGGTCGTCGACCTGCTCCGCCCGTCACTCACCTCGGCCGAGATCTTCGTGACCGGCGGCGGCACCCTCGACGCGGCGCTGGAGCTCTCCGGCAAGCTGCGCTCCGGCCACTTCGACGCGGTCGTCGGCATCGGCGGCGGCAAGACCGTCGACACCGCCAAGTACGCGGCGAGCCGCTGGGGCCTGCCGATGGTCTCGGTCGCGACCAGCCTCGCCAACGACGGCATCGCCTCGCCGGTGGCCAGCCTGATCAACGACGGCATCAAGGGGTCGTACGGGGTGCACATCCCGTTCGGCGTCGTCGTCGACCTCGACTTCGTGGAGAACGGGCCGGAGCTGGTCAACCGGGCCGGCATCGGCGACGTGATCAGCAACATCAGCGCGCTCGCCGACTGGGAGCTGGCCCGCCAGGTCCGCGGCGAGCCCGTCGACGGCCTGGCCGCCTCCCTCGCCCGGATGGGCGCCGAGGCGGTGCTGACCATGCCCGGCGACATGTCCGACGACGCGTTCGTCACGGTCCTGGCCGAGGCGCTGATCTCCAGCGGCCTGGCGATGGCGGTGTGCGGCAGCAGCCGGCCGTCCAGCGGCGGCTGCCACGAGATCATGCACGCCATCGACTCGCTCTTCCCGTCCACCGCCTCGCACGGTGAACTCGCCGGACTCGGTGCGCTGTTCTGCACCTTCCTGCGCGGCGACGAGCGACGGCTCAAGCAGATGTCCGACTGCCTGCTGCGGCACCAGCTTCCGCGTACGCCGTCCGACGTCGGGCTCGACGTCGAACAGTTCGTCCAGGCCATCGAGTTCGCGCCGCGGACCCGGCCGGACCGCTACACCATCCTGGAACACCTCGCCATGACGCCGGAGCAGACCCGGCAGAAGCTGGCCGAATACAACGATGCCCTCGCGACCCTCTGAGTCCGGCCACGGCGCCGGTCACCCTCCCGTCGAGGGTGGCCGGCCGCCGACGGCCCGGTCCGCTCCGGTCAATCCCACCCGGATCGACAATCCCGCGCCGTCGCCCGCCGCCGGGCCGCCCGGGCCTTCCGGCAGACCCTTCACCGGTACGCCCACCGCCGCCGACTACTACGCGGTCAACCGTGGCGGTGGCCTCTTCAGCGAGGCGATCAGCCAGCGGATCGGCGCGCGGATCGCGGTCAGCGCACACAAACGCCGCCTCACGCCGACCGTGCTGACCATCCTCAACCTGGGAATCGGCTGCCTGACGTCGTTCATCGTCATCGCGGCCGCCGGCCCGGTCGCCGACGGCCGCGTCTGGGCCGCGCCGATCGGCCTGCTCGCGCTGATCGGCTGGCAGTTGGCGTACGCGTTCGACTGCTCCGACGGCCAGCTGGCCCGGGTCACCGGCCAGAGCAGCCCCGCCGGTGGCCGGCTGGACGTGCTCTGCGACGTGGCCGTCCAGGCGTCGCTGGTGGCCGCGCTGTCCGCGACCGCCGCCGCCCAGGAACCGGACACCCCGGCGTGGCTGCTCGCCGCCTTCGCCGCCACCTGGATGGTCAACCTGGTCACCTCGGTCATGCAGACCGGCAGCCAGGCCGCCAGCATGGTGACCGGCAGGTCGCTGCCGATCCGCGCGGCCAAGCTGGTCCGCGACTACGGCGCCGTGATCGCCCTGGCCGGCGTCGTCCTCACCATGGCCCCTCAGTTCGCGGTGTGGTTCGTGGCCCTCTTCACCCTGATCAACGGCGGCTTCCTCGCCGCCAGCATCGCCTTCGCCGGCCGCGAGTCCCTAAAGGCCTGAGCCCGCCACCCGCCCACCGCACCCACCGCCCCACCGCCCCGCCGCACCCCGCGGCACGGGCCGGATCTTGGACGATTTCCCACCGGAAGAGGTGGGCGAACGTCCAAGATCGCGCGGTGCGGGGTGGTGAGCGATACAAAGCACCCGCGGACGCCGCACACGCCAAATCTTGGACGAATTCCCACCGGATAAGGTAGGAGATCGTCCAAGATCGCGCAGCGCGGGCCGGCGAACGCGGGCCGGCGAACGCGGGCCGGCGAACGCGGGCCGGCGAACGCGGGCCGGCGAACGCGACGAAGCACCCACGGACGCCGCACACGCCAAATCTTGGACGAATTCCCACCGGACGGGGTGGGCGAATGTCCAAGATCTCGTGGGTGCGGGAGTGGGCGGGCGACGCATCGCGTGGAGTGCGGGAGTGGGCGGGCGACGCATCGCGTGGAGTGCGGGAGTGGGCGGGCGACGCATCGCGTGGAGTGCGGGAGTGGGCGGGCGGCGCATCGCGTGGAGTGCGGGAGTGGGCGGGCGTCGCGCCGTACCGCGGGCGGGTTATTTGTGGGCGTGGCGGGACATGTCCTCGTAGATGGAGATCAGGCGGGGTGTGAGGACGTCGGGGTGGAAGTGCTGCTGGTAGCGGGCACGGGCGGCGAGCGCCGCGGCGGGGGCACCGGCTCGGGCCAGCGGGAGCGCGGCGGCCAGGGCGGCGGGGTCGGGCTCGGCCAGCCAGCCGGCGGCGTCGGGACCGGTACCGACCATGTAGGGAATGCCGCCCACCGCGGTGCCCAGGACCGCCCGGCCGGTGGACATCGCCTCCAGGATCACCGTTGGCAGGACGTCTTCCCAGGTGGGGACGGCAATCACCACGGCTGAGTCACGGCGGGCCGCGGTCATCCCGGCCCGGTCCAGCGGGCCCAGGTAGGTGACGTCGGACCGGTCTCGGTCAGCCTGCTCGGCGAGCGGCCGGAGTTCGCCGTCGCCAGCGATGCGCAGGGTGCCGAGGCTGCCGTCGGGGTGCCGGCGCCAGGCGTCGAGGAGCAGGCCGAGGCCCTTCTCGGGGGACAGCCGGGCGCCGTAGAGGAAACCTTCGCCCAGCGGCGCGGGGGCGCCGGGGTCGGGCAGGCCGTTCGGTTTGATCACGATGCGGTCGTCCGGGATGCCGTAGTCGGCCAGGTGCGCGGCGATCTTGTCGGTAAGGGCGATGTAGCGGTCCACCGAGCGCCAGGTCGGCCGGTGCACGGCCAGCGTGGTCGCCATGATCGCGCTCTGCGCCGCCGAGCCGCGGTAGCAGCGGTTCTTGACCGCCGGCCAGCCGAGCACCTTGCCGCGGCAGTCCTGGCAGTTGTGCCCGTCCCGGAAGTACAGCCCCGACGAGCAGACCTGCCGGTAGTTGTGCACGGTCTGGACCACCGGGACGCCGTGCGCGTGGGCGGTCCGGATCACCCAAGGCGAGAGCAACGGGTACGGGTTGTGCAGGTGCAGCGCGTCCGGCTTCTCCGTGGTCAGCAGAGCGGTCAGGTCACGCTGGGCCTCGGCTCCGTAGACCGGCGAGACCGGGAGTAGCGCCTTCCCCGCCAATGACAGCGAGCCGATCGAGTCGGAACTGCGCTGGAACGGCACCACGTCGATCCCGGCCTCCCGGAGCTGACCGATCTCCGTGTCGACGATGACGTTCTCGCCGGAGGGGATCGCCTCGCGGTACCGGTTGTGCGCTACCACCACCTTCATGCCGGCAAACGCTACCGTGAGGGAATGCCCGAACTCCCCGAGGTCGAGGCGCTCGCGGCATACCTGCGCGAGCGGGCCGTCGGCCGCGCCGTCCAGCGCTTCGAAGTGGCCTCGTTCAGCGCCCTGAAGACCTACGATCCGGCGCCCACCGCACTCACCGGCATGCCGCTGACCACGGCCGGCCGGCACGGCAAGTTCCTCGACGTGGGCCTCGGTGACGATCTGCACCTGATCGTCCACCTGGCCCGGGCCGGCTGGCTGCACTACCGGGACTCGTTCAAGTCGCCGGCCCCGCTCAAGCCGGGCAGCGGGCCGATCGCGGTCCGGGTGCGGCTGGACGACGGCTCCGGGTTCGACCTGACCGAGGCCGGCACCCAGAAGTCCCTCGCCGTCTACCTGGTGCGGGACCCGGCCGAGGTGCCCGGCGTGGCCCGGCTCGGCCCGGACGCGCTGGCCGTCTCCCGGGACGAGTTCGCCGAGCGGATCCGCGGCCGCAACGGGCAGATCAAGGGTGTCCTGGTCGATCAGGAGGCGCTCGCCGGGATCGGCAACGCCTACTCCGACGAGATCCTGCACGCGGCCAAGTTGTCCCCTTTCGCACTTACCGGAAAGCTGACCGACGAGCAGATCGACGCGCTCTACGCGGCGATGCGGGAGATCGAGACCGACGCCGTCGAGCGGTCGGTGGGGCAGAAGGCCGCCGAGCTCAAAGGCGAGAAACGAGCCGGGATGCGGGTCCACGCGCGGACCGGCCTGCCCTGCCCGGTCTGCGGCGACACGGTCCGGGAGGTGTCCTTCGCCGACAAGAGCCTGCAGTACTGCGCGACCTGTCAGACCGGCGGAAAACCGCTGGCTGATCGACGGCTCTCCAAACTGGTGCGGTGATCCTGCCACGAAATCATCACTGTGCGTACATGTAAGGATTGCGGCCGCAACGTCACCTTCTCTCCGGCCGATCCATCGGTATAGTGGCCCGGTCCATGGCAACCGTTGTGACGCGAACGGGTAGCGGCGGACCCGCCGACGATCCCAAGGTCGTGGCGGTGCGTAATCTTTTTCCGGATGCGGGAGGACGTAGGCGAAGTGACTACTAGCCTGCATCGCCCATCTACCGACAACAGCAGCCGGAGCAAACCCGTGCGGTACGAAAGCTTCGAGTGGCAGGAACAGCCACCGAGCAACGGGGTGCCCCGCAACGTCTGGAGCCGCACGAGCCGTCGCCTCTCCCGTTGGCACCGGCCCTACACGTTGGCTCTGATCGTGCTCGACCTGCTCTCGGTGGTCGGCGCCAGCTACATCGCCAGCTTCCTCGAGAAGTCGCGGGCCGGCTTCTCGACCTCCGAGTCGTTCATCCTCTACGCCTACATCGTGCTGCCCCTCGGCTGGCTGCTGGTGCTGTGGACCAACGGCACCTACGACCGCCGTTACCTGGGCCTGGGCAGCGAGGAGTTCAAGCGCGTCGTCCGCGCGTCGGTCACCGTCGTGGCCTGCGTGTCGCTGCTGGCGTTCGCCACCAAGGCCGACCTGTCCCGCGGGACCGTCGCCACCGTGTCGCTGAGCGCCCTGCTGCTGATCCTCATCTGCCGGGTGACGGCCCGCCAGTTCCTGCACTTCGCCCGGCGCAGCACCGGGCACGGCGCGCACCGGATGGTGCTGGTCGGCACGCTGCCCGAGGCACTCGAGGTCTACACCGCGGTCACCCGCAGCCCGGCCGCCGGCCTCATCCCGGTCGCCATCCACCTCACCGACGGCTACGCGGCCGCCCGCGGCATCGAGACGCCGGTCCCGGTCTACGCCGGACGGGACGTGCTCTCCCTGGTCCGCGAGGTCGGCGCCGACACGATCGCGGTCTGCGGTTCGGCCAGCGCTGAGCCCGGCGAGCTGCGCCGCCTGGCCTGGCAGCTGGAGGGCACCGGCGTCGATCTGGTGGTCGCACCGCAGCTCACCGACATCGCCGGGCCGCGTGTGCACATCCGCCCGATCGAGGGCCTGCCGCTGCTGCACGTCGAGGAGCCGACGCTCTCCGGCCCCGGCTGGCTGGTCAAGAACCTGATGGACCGGGTCGCGGCGGGTCTCGGCCTGCTGATGATCAGCCCGATCCTGGCCTTCATCGCGCTCGGTATCCGCCTCTCCGACCCTGGTCCGGTCTTCTTCCGGCAGACCCGGGTCGGCCACGACGGCCGCACCTTCCGGGTGTGGAAGTTCCGGACCATGTACGTGGACGCCGAGGAGCGCAAGGCCACGCTGGACGAACTCAACGAGTCCGACGGCATGCTCTTCAAGATGAAGCAGGACCCCCGTATCTTCGCCTTCGGTGCGAAGCTGCGGGCCACCTCGATGGACGAGCTGCCCCAGCTGATCAACGTGCTCAAGGGTGAGATGTCCCTGGTCGGGCCGCGCCCGCTGCCCGCGGACGACGGCGACTACCTGGGCGACGTCCGCCGGCGCCTGCTGGTCCGCCCCGGCATGACCGGCCTGTGGCAGGTGAGCGGCCGCTCCGACCTGTCCTGGGACGAGGCGGTGCGGCTGGACCTCTACTACGTCGACAACTGGTCACTCACCTACGACCTGAGCATCCTGTGGCGCACCATCTGGGTGGTCCTGAAGCGCAAGGGCGCCTACTAAATCCTCAAGATCAACACCACGATGTCGTAGCCGGGTGGTGGGTGCGGACCGTCGCTCCCGCCGAGGGCGCGGCACGGCTCGCTGGCCGCTGACGCGTCCATGACGCGAGCCGCGCCGCGCGACGTGCGTGAGTGGTCACCCCCACCCCCACCCCGGGGCAAGCCGGATCACGTGGGCCGTGCGGCGCCAAGCCGCCCGACCAGGCTGCCACCGGGGTACGACATTTTTTCGGGGATGGCGCGGCGGGCGTCCACGCGTCAGGATCTGTCCCGTGGCGGGTCAGATCGGTAGCGCGGTGGCGGTCGTCGCCGTGCTGGCCGCGCTCGCCGCCGCGGTGGTCGCCGTCCTGCGCCTGCGGGCCCGGCGGGGCATCGCCACGGCCATGCAGCGGGCCACCTACGACGTGCTGCACACGGCATCACTGGCGGCCGAACCGCTACGGGCGGGCCTGAGCACGACGACCGCGGGGAAGGCGATCCGGCATCTGCGGGTGCTGGTCGGCGCGGTGGGGCTGGCGATCATCGACGGGGCGGACTGCCTGGCCTTCGACGGGCGGGGTGGACACCACACCGAACAGTTCACGGCGGCGGCCCGGCGGGCCACGAGATCGCAGCGCTCCGTCGTACTCAATGGGTCTGATCTGGTTTGTGACCGGGTGGACTGTGTGGTCCGCGGCGCCGTGGTGGCGCCTCTGACCGGGCCCGCCGGCCAGGCGGACGCCGCGCTGGTCGCGGTGGCCGACGAACCGCCGGCGCCGGGCCTGGTGCAGGCGACGCTGGAGACCGCCCGCTGGGCCGGATCGCAGCTCGCGCTGGCCGAACTCGACTCGTCGCGGGAGCGGCTGGCGAGAGCCGAGGTGCGTGCGCTGCGCGCCCAGATCAGCCCGCATTTCATCTACAACGCGCTGACCGCGATCGCCTCGTTCGTGCGCACCGACCCGGAACGGGCCCGGGAGCTGATCCTGGAGTTCGCCGAGTTCACGCGTTACTCGTTCCGGGCGCACGGTGAGTTCACGACGCTCGCCGAGGAGCTGCGCAGCATCGATCGCTATCTGACCATCGAGCGGGCCCGGTTCGGTGACCGGCTCCAGGTGCGGTTGCAGATCGCGCCTGAGGTGCTGCCGGTCGGTCTGCCGTTCCTGTGCCTGCAACCACTGGTGGAGAACGCGGTCCGGCACGGCCTGTCCCGGAAGCCCGGCGTCGGTATGGTGAGCATCGAGGCGCGCGACGCGGGTGCCGAGTGCCACATCACGGTCGAGGACGACGGGGTCGGCATGGATCCGGCGGTCTTCGGGCAGGACGGTTCGGAGAGTGAGGACGGGCAGCACGTCGGCCTGGTCAATGTGGACGAGCGGCTGCGTTCGGTGTTCGGTGATCACAACGGCCTGATCGTGGAGACGGCCCCCGGAGCGGGTACGAAGGTGAGCATGCGGGTGCCGAAGTTCCATCCACAGGTCCGGGCGTCGACATGAGCCTTGTGGTGCTGGCCGTCGACGACGAGCCTCCGGCTCTGGACGAGCTGGCGTACCTGTTGAACGCGGACGGCCGGGTGGCGCACGTGCACCGGGCCGGCGACGCCACCGAGGCGCTGCGGGTGCTGCGCGACACCGAGGTGGACGCGGTCTTCCTGGACATCCGGATGCCCGGCCTGGACGGCATGGAGCTGGCCCGGATCCTGCGGCGGTTCGCCCAGCCCCCGGCCATCGTGTTCGTGACGGCGTACGACGACGGCGCCGTGGACGCCTTCGACCTGGGTGTCACCGACTACGTGCGCAAACCGGTCCGGGCCGAGCGGCTCGGCGAGTCGCTGCGCCGGGTGGCCGGCCTGCGGTCGGTGCCGCCGCCCCCACCGGACGAGCCGGCCATCCCGGTCGAGCTGGCCGGCACCACCCGGATGCTGCCGCGCTCGTCGGTGCGCTGGGTGGAGGCGCAGGGCGACTATGCCCGCCTGCACACCGGGGACGCCTCGCATCTGGTCCGGGTCTCGCTCGCCACGCTGGCCGAGCGCTGGGCGAACGCCGGTTTCGTCCGTATCCACCGGTCCTATCTGGTGCAGTTGCGCCTGGTCACCGAGCTGCGGCTGACCGGTTCGGGCTATGTGGTGGCGGTGGACGGGGCGGAGTTGCCGGTCAGCCGACGGCACACCCGAGAGCTGAAGGACCGGCTGATCCGCGCCGCGAAGCACGACTGGACCCGTTAATCCACACGGTTATCCACAGCCCCACAGCTTTCTCCACAGAGTTATCCACAGGCTCCCGCGGTATCTCACCAATTCCTGCCAATCACTGTCCGACCCTGGGCGCACCGGCGTTCCCGGCACAAAGATCCATCTCCACAGGTTGTTCACAACTCCACCGCCTGGCCTGCCCAGGTGGTCAATAAGCTGCTGGCACCGGCCGGTGGGCCACGGGGGCGCACCGACCGGGACCAGGGCTATTGGGATGGGGTGACGGCGGCGTGGAGACGGTCGAGCGACGGGTTCTCGTCGTGGAGGACGAACGGGCGATCGCCGATGCCGTGGCCGCACGGCTGCGTGCCGAGGGCTTCCTGGTGCAGGTCGTGGGCGACGGGCCGAGTGCGGTCGCGGCGGCCCGGCAGACGCCGCCGGACGTGATCGTCCTGGACGTCATGCTGCCCGGCTTCGACGGCCTGGAGGTGTGCCGCCGGATCCAGGCGGAGCGACCGGTCCCGGTGCTGATGCTGACCGCCCGCGGCGACGAGACGGACCTGCTCGTCGGGCTCGCGGTCGGCGCCGACGACTACATGGCCAAGCCGTTCTCGATGCGTGAGCTGGCGGCCCGGGTGCATGCCCTGCTGCGGCGGGCCGAGAAGGCTCAGGTCGCCGCTCGTCCACAGCCCCCGACCCTGCGGTTCGGCGACGTGGAGATCAACCAGGCGGAACGGCGGGTGCTGCGGGGCGGCGCCGAGGTGCATCTGACCCCGACCGAATTCGATCTGCTGGTGCATCTGGCCGGGCGGCCGCGTACGGTCCTGCCCCGGGAGCGGCTCCTTGCCGAGGTGTGGGGCTGGGCGGACACTTCGGGTACGCGTACGGTCGACAGCCACATCAAGGGCCTCCGCCGGAAACTGGGCGCCGATCTGATCCGCACCGTGCACGGGGTGGGGTACGCCCTGGAGGTGGACAAGTGATCACCCGCCTGATGGTGTTCGTCCACAACCTGGTGGCGCCGGTCTTCGCGTACCTTCCCCGGCCGCTCGACCCGGTCCGGTCGATCAAGGCGAAGCTCTCCCTGGCCCTGGGTTTCGCCGGCGGCGTCGGCCTGCTGGTGTTCCTGTGGAGCATCGACTTCTACCGGGTCGACGTGCTGTGGATCGCCATCGCGGCGGCGCTCGGGCTGGTCACCCTCCAGGTGATGGCGCACGGCGCGACGGTGCCCCTGCGCGAGATGACGGTGGCGGCCCGGGAAATGGCGCGCGGCGACTACACGCACCGGATCGAGACCCGGTCACAGGACGAGGTGGGCGAGCTGGCCACCGCGTTCAACCAGATGGCCGCCGATCTGGCCGCCGCGGACCGGCAGCGGCGTGAGCTGATCGCGAACGTCTCGCACGAGTTGCGTACGCCGATCACCGCCCTGCGGGGCCTGCTGGAGAACATCGTCGACGGGGTGGCCGAGGCCGAGCCGGACACGATGAAGACCGCCCTGGCCCAGACCGAGCGGCTCAGCCGCCTGGTCGCCGACCTGCTGGACCTGTCCCGGCTGGACGCCGGGGTGGTGCCGATGGACCGCGATCTGATCGACGTGCCGGCCTTCCTCGGGGAGGTGGTCCGGGAGGCGACGGTGAACGCCGAGGGCACCGGCCACGACGTGCGCTTCGAGGTGTCCGCGCCCCGGCTGCTGATGCACGGCGACCGGGAGCGGCTGCACCAGGTCTTCGCGAACCTGCTGGACAACGCGGCCCGGCACAGCCCGAGCGGTGGGCTCGTGACGGTCCGCGCCGAGCGCCACGGCGACCACGTGGTGCTCGCCGTCACCGATCAGGGTGGCGGCATCCCGCCCGCGGAGCGCGAGCGGGTCTTCGAACGCTTCACCCGGGGCGAGCGGGCCACCGGCGGCGGCACCGGGCTCGGCCTGGCGATCGCCCGCTGGGTGGTGCAGCTGCACCGCGGCACGATCGCCGTCGTCGAGCCCGACGACCGGCGCGGCTGCCACATCCAGGTACGACTCCCGCTGCAAGCGCTCTGAGGAGTGGAACATGTCCACGGCCACAAACGAACCAGCTATCGGACAATTAGGACAACTCAACGGCCCGTGGCCGCCCTACACCCTGCTCGGCCGGCGCTGGCCGGGACCGGGGCGCCCGGCCTCGTCCGCCACCGTCGTGGCGATCCTCGCCGCCTCCGTCGTGGCGGCGCTCAGCGTCCCGCTGGACCGGGCCGGTCTCGGCTGGTTCGTCACCGCCCTGGCCGGCACCGCGGCCCTGGTCGTGGCCCGGGTCATCCGGGTTCCCGAGGCGATCCCGGCCGCGGTCCGGCGTGACACCGGCCACGGCTCGTGGGACCGCTTCTTCTGGGGTACGGCCACCGTGGTCCTGCTGGCGACCGGCACCTTCCGGGCGGCCGGCTGGCTGTTCACGCTCTGCCTGCTGACGGCGACGCTGACCGGCGCGCTGGCGATCACCCACGGGCGGTCGCTGCGGTCGGTGGCGATGACCTACCTGCTGGCGCCGGCGGCCGCCACCCGCGGCGGCCTGTGGATCCTGCGCGGCGTGACCCGGATGCGCGGCCAGGGCTCGGCGGGCCTCCCGATCCGTGTGCTGGCCACCACCGCGGTCTCGATCGCCCTGCTCGCCGTCTTCGGCGGGCTCTTCATCTCGGCGGACGCCGCGTTCGCCCGGGTCTTCGAGGCGGCGATCCCGGAGATCAGCCCGATCACGATCTTCCGGTGGGCGTTCGTGGGCGGCGTCACGGCGGTCCTGCTGACCGCCGCGGCCTTCCTGCGCGCCGCCCCGCCGGCGACCGGCGACCTGGACCGCACCGAGGGCCGCAAGGTGAACCGTCTGGAGTGGGCGGTGCCGCTCAGCCTCCTGGTGCTGCTGTTCGCGGCGTTCGTGGTGATCCAGCTGACCGTGCTGTTCGGCGGCAACCAGCACGTGGTGGAGACCGACGGCCTCACCTACGCCGAGTACGCCCGGAGCGGCTTCTGGCAGCTCTGCGTGGTGACCGCCCTGACCCTCGTGGTGCTGGCCGGGGCGGCCCGGTGGGCGCCGCGCACCGAGCGGGCCGACCGGATCCTGCTGCGCGTGGTGCTCGGCGCCCTGGCTGCGCTCACCCTCGTCATCGTGGCCTCGGCGCTGCACCGGATGAACGTCTACACCGACACGTACGGGCTGACCCGCCTGCGCCTGCTGGTGGCCTGCTGCGAGGCGTGGTTCGGGCTGGTCCTGGTGATGGTGCTGGTGGCCGGGATCCGGATCCGGGCGCCGTGGCTGCCCCGGGTCGCGATCGCCGCCGGTGTGCTCGCCCTGCTCGGGTTGTCGGTGGCCAACCCGGACGGCCTGATCGCGGAGAACCACGTGCAACGGTACGAGGAGACGCAGCGGATCGACCTGCCCTACCTGTCCGACCTGTCCCCGGACGCGGTGCCGGCCCTCGCCGGACTGAAGAACGAGGCGTACCGGTCCTGCCTGCTGATGGTGATCGGCGAGCGCACCCCGGAGGACTCCTGGCGCGGCTGGAACCTGGCCCGGGAAACCGCCCGCGAGGTGATCGCCGAGCACCCCGAGGACAGCCCCACCTGGTGCTGGGAACAGGTGAACCGGTATTGACAATCAGCGCGGGACGGACAGACTGCCGAACATGGCCGCCGATCCGCCCCCGCGCTCCCGGACTCGGGTGGTGCTGGCCGACGCCGCGCCCCGGCGCGGTGGGTCCGACCGGGCCGGCACCGACCTGACCGAGCAGACCCCGATCGGGGAGGCGCTGGTCAAGGGTTTGATGCGGGCCCAGCTGGCGCTCGCGCTGCGGCTCGCTCTGGTGGTGGCGGCCGGCCTCGGGACGCTGCCGCTGCTGTTCGCCGTGGCCCCGGCGGTGGGCGCTTTCAAGGTCTTCGGCGTGCATCTGCCGTGGGTTCTGCTCGGGCTGCTGTCGTTCCCCTTCCTGGTCGGGGTGGGCGCCGCCTACGTCCGCTGGGCGGAGCGCAACGAGCAGGACTTCGCGGCGCTGATCCGCAGGCCGGAGCGGTGAACCCGTACCTGGCGCCCGGCCTGATCCTGGTCCTGCTGCTGACCGTGGCGATCGGCGCGTACGGCCTGCGCTTCGCCCGGACCACCTCGGACTTCCTGGTCGCGTCCCGGTCGGTGAGCCCGTCCTGGAACGCTGCCGCGATCAGCGGCGAGTACCTGTCCGCCGCGTCCTTCCTCGGTGTCGCCGGCCTGGTCCTGCGCTACGGCGTCGACGTCCTCTGGTACCCGGTCGGGTTCGCCGCCGGCTACCTGGCCCTGCTTCTGTTCGTGGCCGCTCCGCTGCGCCGCTCCGGTGCGTTCACCCTGCCCGACTTCTGCCAGGTCCGGCTCCGGTCGCGACCGTTGCGGCGGCTGGCGACCGCGTTCGTGCTGTTCATCGGCTGCCTCTACCTGTTGCCGCAGTTGCAGGGCGCGGGGCTGACGTTCAGCACGCTGACCGGCGGCTCCTACGCCTGGGGCGCGCTGGTGGTCAGCGTGGTGGTGACCGCGAACGTGGCGTTCGGCGGGATGCGGGCGATCACTTTCGTGCAGGCGTTCCAGTACTGGCTGAAGCTGACCGCGCTGGCCGTACCGATGATCTTCTTGATTCTGCAGTGGCAGTCGGACGGCCGCCCGCAGGTGACCCCGCCGGCCGGCGCCGTCTTCCCGGCCGCCACCACCGTCGTGGTGGAACAGGACGCGGTCCTGAACGGTGTCCGCCCGGTCGAGGCGGGCGAGACGCTGCACTTCGCGGCGGGCGATCCGGTGCCGACGGTGAGCACTGTGGACGCCGAGTTCGGGGACCAGTGGCTCCTGCCCGGCAAGACCGGCCTCTTCGCGACCTATTCCCTGATCCTGGCCACCTTCCTCGGCACCATGGGCCTACCGCACGTGCTGGTGCGGTTCTACACGAATCCGGACGGCGCCTCGGCCCGCCGCACCACGCTCGTGGTGCTCGCCCTGGTCGGCCTGTTCTACCTGCTGCCCACCCTGTACGGGGTGCTCGGCCGGATCTACACCCCACAACTGCTGATGACCGGCAACACCGACGCCGTGGTGCTGCTGCTGCCCGAGGCGGCGCTCGGCGGCGGCCACCTGGGCCGGCTGCTCGGCGCGCTGGTCACCGCGGGCGCGCTGGCCGCCTTCCTGTCCACCTCGTCCGGCCTGCTCACCAGCGTCGCCGGGGTGATCTTCACGGACGTGCTCAGGTCCGGCCGCAGTGGCTCGATCCGCGACTTCCGGCTGGCCACCGTGCTGGCCGCGCTGGTCCCCACCACCCTGGCCCTGTACGTGTCCGACATGGACGTCTCCCGCGTCGTCGGCCTGGCCTTCGCGGTGGCCGCCTCCAGCTTCTGCCCGCTGCTGGTGCTCGGCATCTGGTGGCGGGGGCTGACCGACGCCGGTGCGATCGCCGGCCTGGTCACCGGCGGCGGCGCGGCCATGGCGGCGGTGCTGGTGACGGTGCTCGGTCCTCCGCTGCCCAGTTCCTTCGCCGAGTTCGTGGGCCAGCCCGCGGCGTGGACCGTGCCGCTGGCGTTCCTGGTCATGGTCGGTGTGTCGCTGGTGACCGGCCGCCGCGTGCCGCCGGACGTGGGCGCCACGATGCTGCGGCTGCACGCCCCCGAGTCGCTTCGTACCTGATTTAAGGATCTTTAAGGTAGAACACCCGGCCCGACGGTGAACCACGTTCGTAGATCCGGTCATGACACGTACCTACCGGCGGCCCGGTCAAGACAAGCGCAAGCGCAACATCGTGATCGGCGTGGCGGTGGCCGCTCTGGTCGGCGGCGGCCTGGCGGTCGGCACCGGACTGAGCAGCGCCTCGACGTTCTGCGACGGCCTGGACGAGCGGATCCGGGAGAATCAGCAGTTCATGGCCCAGCAGCGGGCCAACCCGAACGCGCAGACCGAGGCGATCCTGGCGAACCGGCAGGCGGTCATCGATCTGATCAACGTGCAGAAGGCGCAGGGCGGCTGCGGCGGCGCCCAGGCTCAGGCCCCGGCCGCGAAGCCGACCACCACCGCTCCGGCCGCGAAGCCGACCACCGCCGCACCGGCCGCGAAGCCGACGACTACCGCTCCGGCCGCGAAGCCGACCACCGCGGCTCCGGCCGGGAACGGCCAGGTCGTCTGCCCGGGCTCGACCGTGACCCTCTCCGGCGAGGGCGGCGCGCCCGCCGCGTCCAGCGGCACCCACCCGGTCGGCACCGTCCTGCGGGTCCGGAACCTGGACAACAACAAGAGCATCACGGTGACCGTGACAAGCGTTTCCGGTAGCTGCGTGCTGCTCAACAACGCCGCCTTCGAAGAGGTGCGGGAGCCCGGGAAGTTCCTGATCAGGCGGGCCGTCATCGAACGGGTGGGCTGACCGCCCCGCTGTCCTCGGCACTGCGCGGCCGGAACGCTACACGCGTTCCGGCCGCAGTCCGTCCCGGCGGACGAAGATCCGGCGGCGCTGCAACGCGTTGCCGGCCGGGCCGAGCACATAGCCGTCTATCCACATCCACCCGTCGTAGGTGACCCGCGGGTCGACCCGGATGATCCGCAGGTTCAGTGCCCGGTCACCGGAGAACTGCACGCTCGCCTCGGGACCGACGTGGACGATGACACCCGGGCGCAGCACCACCTGAGTCATAGCTAGAAAATAGTTGTTGATCAATAAATGCGGATAGCGGCGTGCGCAATCTGTAAACGGGAGAATGATCGGATGAATCCCGACGCGCCGGGTGGCCGCATCCACTCCACCGATCCGTTCGCCGTTCCGGATGCGGACAAGTCGCAGGTTCGGCGGCTGCGGGGCCGGTTCGCGTCGACCGTGACGCTGTGGACGGCACCCGGACCGGCCGGGCTGACCGTCTCGTCCGCGGTGGTCGCCGACGGGGACCCCGGCCGGGTGCTCGGGCTGATCGACGAGGAGAGCGAGTTCTGGGCGGCGGCCTCCGCGGCCGGCCGGTTCGCGGTGACACCGCTCGGGCTGGGCGACCGGCAGGTGGCCGACCGGTTCGCCGGGCTCTTCCCCGCCCCGGGCGGCCCGTTCGCGACCGGGGAGTGGCACCAAACCGAGTTCGGGCCGGTCCCCGCCCACGCCGCCACCTGGGCCGGCTGCCGGCTCACGGAGAGCCGTCCGTGCGGATGGGCGCTGCTACTCGACGGGGTGATCGAACGCGTCGAGACCGGAAGCGCGGGATCACCTCTGATCCACTATCGGGGCAGGTACACCGAACTGGCCTGATTGCCGCTCAGCGCAGTCAGGCCGCCACTCAGCGCAGACCTCGACCGGCGGCCGGTGACACGGCTCACTCCTTCGTACGGTGCCGGAAAGTCCGCCCCCACGAAGGTGGTGAGAACCCGTGCCGGCATCCGCCGAGAGATATCTCGAAGTGCAGAACTCCGAGGAGTTCGCTCAACTGCGCCACCGCTTGCGCAGCTTCATCTTCCCCACGACGGTCGCGTTCATCGTCTGGTACGCGCTGTATGTGCTGCTCTCCGCGTACGCGCGGGACTTCATGGGCATCAAGCTGGTCGGCAACATCAACGTCGCGCTTGTCTTCGGCGTCCTCCAGTTCGTCTCCACGTTCCTGATCGCCTGGTACTACGCGCGGTACGCGGCTCGGCAGCTGGACCCGCTGGCCGACAAGATCCTGCACGACATCGATGAGAAGCCCGCGGCCGCCGCCACCGCCGCCGAGGGGAGTTAGGACTGATGGCCGCTCCACAGCTCCTGGCCGCCGAGGCCGCGTCCAGCTCCCGGTCGCTGACCATCACGCTGTTCCTGATCTTCGTGGCGATCACCCTGGGAATCACCGTCTGGGCCAGCCGGCAGACCAAGACCGCCACCGACTTCTACGCCGGTGGCCGTCAGTTCTCCGGGTTCCAGAACGGCATGGCCATCGGTGGCGACTACATGTCGGCGGCGTCCTTCCTCGGCATCGCCGGCATCATCGCCCTGTACGGCTACGACGGCTTCCTCTACTCGATCGGCTTCCTGGTCGCGTGGCTGGTGGCGCTGCTGCTCGTCGCCGAGTTCCTGCGCAACTCGGGCCGCTACACGATGGCCGACGTGCTGGCCTTCCGGATGCGCCAGCGCCCGGTCCGTACCGCGGCCAGCGTCTCCACCATCGTGGTGTCGGTCTTCTACCTGATCGCCCAGATGGTCGGCGCCGGCGCGCTGGTCTCGCTGCTGCTCGGGATCAAGCCGGGCGCCACCTTCCTGGGCATGGACGCCGACACCGCCAAGGTCGCCACGATCATCCTGGTCGGCGCCCTGATGATCATCTACGTGACGGTCGGCGGCATGAAGGGCACCACGTACGTCCAGATCGTCAAGGCGTTCATGCTGATGGGCGGCGCCCTGGTCATGGTGATCATGGTGCTGGCGCACTACAAGTTCAACCTGTCGGCGCTGCTCGGCGACGCGGCCGCGCAATCCGGCAAGGGTGACGCCTTCCTCGAACCCGGACTCCGGTACGGCGTGGAGACGGCCGGCGACGCGGCGAAGACCTTCTACAGCAAGATGGACCTGCTCTCGCTGGGCCTCGCGCTGGTGCTCGGCACGGCCGGTCTGCCGCACATCCTGACCCGCTTCTACACCGTGCCGACCAGCCGGATCGCGCGCAAGAGCGTGCTCTGGGCGATCGGCATCATCGGTACGTTCTACCTGTTCACCCTGGCCCTGGGCTTCGGCGCGGCGGCCCTGGTGGGCGGCAAGAACATCACCGCCCAGGACAAGGCGGGCAACACCGCCGCCCCGCAGCTCGCCCAGCAACTAGGCATCGACTACCTGGGCGGCAACACCGGCGGCGCGATCATGCTGGCCGTCATCGCGGCCGTCGCCTTCGCCACCATCCTGGCCGTGGTCGCCGGCCTCACGCTGGCCTCGTCGTCGAGCCTCGCGCACGACTTCTACGCCAGCGTGATCAAGCGGGGCACCGCGTCGGAGCGGCAGGAGGTCAGCGTCGCCCGGATCGCCGCCCTGGTCATCGGCGCCATCGCGATCGCCCTGTCGATCTTCGCGCAGAGCCTGAACGTGGCGTTCCTCGTGGCGCTGGCCTTCGCGGTGGCGGCGTCGGCGAACCTGCCGGCGATCCTCTACAGCCTGTTCTGGCGGAGGTTCAACACGGCGGGCGCGCTCTGGTCCATCTACGGCGGCCTCACCACCGCGGTGGTCCTGGTGTTCTTCTCGCCGGTCGTCTCCGGCTCGCCCACCGCGATGTTCCCGGACCAGGACTGGCACTGGTTCCCGCTGTCCAACCCCGGCATCATCTCCATCCCGCTCGGCTTCTTCTTCGGCTGGCTCGGCACGGTCATCAGCAAGGAGACCGACCCGGAGAAGTACGCGGAGCTGGAGGTCCGGTCCCTGACCGGGCACGGAGCGCACTGACCTTCATCCCAGTGCACGGGCCGGCGTAGTCGCCGACGCCGGCCCGTGACCGTGTCGTCACTCTCCTCCCACCTTCGTGCCGAAGCGCCTCGGAGTCACAGATCACCGGCTCTTACTCCGTAACCTGGAGTCATGTCAGCCACCACCTCCCCCAGCGGCAACTCTTCCGGACGAGCGTCCGTGCCCGGCCGGCCCGACTCCCGGGACTGGCCTTCGCGAGGTGGATCCGGGCCCGCCGCACCGGGTGGCCCGCGCGGCCCGGGCGGTCCCGGCCGGGGCCGCTCCTACCGCGGCCGTCGCCCGCGGCCCCGCTGGGGCCGGATCGCTCTGGTGGTCGGCGCGGTGATCGCGGTGCTCGCCCTGGTCGCCGGTGTCACGGCGTGGGGCTACGTCTCCGGTCTGGACGACGACCTGAAGCGCACCAACGCCTTCTCCGACATCACCGCGGACCGGCCGGCCAAGACGGTCGAGGGCGCCTTCAACATCCTGCTGGTCGGCACCGACTCCCGGGACCCGGACGCCAAGCAGGACCAGGCGAACCAGTGGCGCGCGGACACGCTGATCCTCATGCACGTGCCGGCCGACCACAAATCCGCGCAGCTCATCTCCATTCCGCGGGACCTGTGGGTGGTCATCCCGAGCGAGGACAACGCGCCGTGCAGTTCCGGCAGCCGGGCCAAGATCAACGCGGCGTTCGCCTTCGGTGGACTGCCCCGCGCGGTCCGCACCGTCGAGTGCATGACCGACGTGCGCATCGACCACGTGATGGCGATCGACTTCGGCGGCTTCAAGGAGGTCACCGACGCGCTCGGCGGCGTCGACCTGTACGTGGAGCAGGACACCAAGTCGATCCACAAGCCGTTCCGCCAGTTCAAGAAGGGCATGATGCACATGAACGGTGCGCAGGCCCTGGACTGGATCCGGCAGCGCAAGCAGTTCGCCCGCGGCGACTTCGCCCGCATGCAGCATCAGCAGGAGTTCCTGAAGGCGATCATGGACAAGGCGGCGAGCAGCGGCACGCTGAGCAACCCGGCGAAGCTGAACGCGTTCCTGAACTCGGCGACGGCCGCCGTCACGGTCGACGAGAACTTCTCGCTCAAGGACATGGTGCTCCAGTTCCGCAGCCTGCGCGGGGAGAACCTGACGTTCCTGACCAGCCCGAACAAGGGCGGTCAAACGATCAACGGCCAGTCCGTGGTGGTCTCCGACCGGGAGAAGGCGCTGGCCCTCTACCAGGCGGTCGTCGACGACAAGGTGGACGAATGGCTCCAGGCCAACCCGGTGAAGAAGTAAGCGCGAACTGTCAGACGGCTATGACTTCATTCTGAAACCGGAAGGATCTTCAACCGACGCGGATTCTGTCCGTAAGGTAATGCAGCCCCCGATCTCCCCCAGGAGTGCTGCATGACCGTCGCCGCAGACCGGCCCACCGAGGTTCCGGCGGCGCCGCCCGCGGCCCGCCGGAAACGCCGTTCGCCGCTCTGGGCGCGCCTCACCACGACGTTCGGCGTGGTGTTGCTGGTGGCGAGCGGCGGCGGTCTGGTCGGCGGCAGGATGGTGGTCAAGCAGACCACCTCGACGATCGCGGTCGAGAACCTCACCGGTGACGCGAAGAAGACCACCGCGGAGGGCGGCGGGTCGACCATCGAGGGCCCGATCGACATGCTTCTGATGGGGGTCGACGCCCGGGAACGCTGGGCCGACGATGCCCTGCACTCCGACACGATCATCATCCTGCACATCCCGGCCACCCACGATCAGGCCTACCTCATCTCGGTCCCCCGGGACACCGAGGTCGAGGTCCCGGCGTTCGCCAAGAGCAGATACGAGGGCGGGACGGTCAAGGCCACCGAGGCGTTCTACTGGGGCGCGCAGAACGGCGCCGGGATGGCCGGCGGCTCACAGCTGCTGGCCAAGACGCTGAAGAACATGACCGGGATCAGCTTCGACGGCGCCTCGATCATCAACTTCGGCGGCTTCAAGAGCGTGATCGACGAGCTCGGTGGCGTGGAGATGTGCGTCGACCAGCAGGTCGCCTCGAAACACATGGTGCTGGTGGACGGCAAGCCGATGTACCTGGCCGAGGCCCGGGAGGCCGGCGAGTCCGGCAAGCCGGTCGTGCACAAGGTGGGCTGCCGGGAGATGGAGGGCTGGGAGGCGCTCGACTACGCCCGCCAGCGGTACGGCCTGAAGAACGGCGACTACGACCGGCAGCGGCACCAGCAGCAGCTGATCAAGGCGATCGCCAAGAAGGCCTCGGAGGGCGGGGTCCTGAGCAACCCACTGAAGATCAATTCGCTGATCAAGGCGGCCGGCAAGGCGTTCACGCTGGACACCGGCCAGATCGAGCTCACCGATTTCGTCCTCGGGCTGAAGAACGTCGCGGCCAACGACCTGGTGCTGCTGCGCACCAACGACGGCACCTTCTCCGGCAACGACAGCGGGCGTGAGGTCTTCAACGAGACCAGCCTGAAGATGTTCCAGGCCGTCAAGAACGACACCCTCGCCGAGTTCGTGCTCGACCACCCGGACGTCCTCGCCAACGAGAAATGACGGCGGGTTTAGGCTGTCACCCGTGTTCGGACCTCAGGTTCCCAGCGTCACCGCTGATCAAGTCGCTCCCGGCGCCTACCTGCTCGACGTTCGCGAGCCGGACGAGTGGACGGCCGGCCACGCGCCCGGCGCGCACCACCTGCCGATGATGGAGGTGCCCGCCCGGATGGCCGAGGTGCCGTCCGACGGCGAGGTCGTCGTGGTCTGCCGGGCCGGTGGACGCTCCGGGCAGGTCGTGGCCTACCTGATGAACAACGGCTGGGACAACGTGCGCAACCTCGACGGCGGCATGCAGGTGTGGGCCGCCGTCGGCAAGGACATGGTCAGCGAGGACGGGCAACCGGCCCGCGTGCTGTGACCGGGTACCGTCCCCTCGTCTTCGCGCATCGAGGGGGCGCCGACGCGCTGCCCGAGCACACGCTCGGGGCCTATCTGCGCGCTCTGGACGAGGGCGCCGACGGCCTGGAGTGCGACGTCCGCCTCACCCGGGACGGTCATCTGGTCTGCGTGCACGACAGCCGGCTGGACCGGACCAGCAACGGCCACGGCCGGGTCAGCTCGAAGACCCTGGCCGAGCTGGACGCGCTGAACTTCGGCTCCTGGCATCCCGGCTACCCGGCCGACGCCGAGCTCCCCGACCTGTCCCGGCTGCTGACCCTCGAGCGGTTGCTCGACGCGGTCCACTCCAGCGGGCGGCGGGTCCGGCTTCTGATCGAGACCAAGCACCCTTCCCGGTACGGCGCGGAGGTCGAGCGCCGGCTGGTGCGGATGCTGCGGCACCACGGTCTGGCCGATCCGAAGCCGGACGCCGACGTACAGGTGACGGTGATGTCCTTCGCGGCGCTCGCACTGCGCCGCATCCGCGCCCAGGCGCCCACCCTGCCCACCGTCTACCTGCTGGAACTGGTGCCGCCGGGGGTCGGGCGCGGCCGGTTGCCGTTCGGCGCGCAGACCGCCGGGCCCGGTGTCGACCTGGTCCGGGCGCGGCCCACCCTGCTGCCGGCGATCAAGGCGGCCGGACATCAGGCGTACGTCTGGACGGTCAACGAGCCGGCCGATCTAGAACTGGTCCTGGAGCACCGCGTGGATGGCGTGATCACCGACCGTCCCCGGTTCGTGCTGGATCACCTCGCCCGGATGTGACGTGTGCCACCAGATGCCACTCAACCGCAGGGTTCGCTTAGGTTCATCTGCCCAAAAGCCGCCGAGCGAGGCAAACTCGCAGGCATGCCGGACCGTCCCGACTACACGGCGCTGACCCGGGGTCAGCTCGCGGCCCTCGCCCGCGTCGAGTCCGGCGACGCCGGCCTGTCCGTGTTGCAGCAGCTCGTCCGGCTCGCCGGGGAGACGCTGGGCGCCCGCGGCACCGCCTTCGCCGAGTCCGCCGACGACCACGGCCGGATCATCGCGGCCACCGGGGTGTGGGCCGCCGTCGTGGGCCGCCGGGTGACACATCCGGTCGAGCCGCGGCTCGACGACGAGCTCCTGCACCTGATCGAGGGCGGCGACCCGCGGTCGATGCTGGGCGCCCGCTGCCCGGGCCGGGAGACCCCGGTCGGCTCCCTGCACGTCTACCTCGACGGCGAGCCCGGCCCCGAGCACCGGGATGTGCTGGAGCTGCTGGCCAGCCTGATCGGCCGTCTCTACCGGAAGGGCTCCGGCCTGCCGGCGCACGGCCCGCCGGCCCCCGAGGAGGTGCGCCGGGACGCGGACCGCGACCTCTGGGTCGCGGTCACCAGCCACGAGCTGCGCACCCCGGTCACCGTGATCAAGGGGTACGCGGACACGCTCACCAACCACTGGGAGACCCTGGGCGAACCGGGGCGCCGCGAGGCGGTCCGGGTGATCGGGGCGCGCGCCGGCGAGCTGGCCCGGCTCGTGGACCGGCTGCTCTCCGCCGCCAGCGAGGAGGACGGTTCGGTGGGCGCCTCCCCGGCCGGCCCGTTCGACCTGGTGGAGGCGCTCCGCGAGGCGGCCGGCGAGTTGCCCGCCGACCTGCGGCAGCGGCTGCTGCTGGGGCATCTTCCGACGGACCTGCCGAAGGCGTACGGGAACCGCGACTCGATCGCGACCATCCTCACCGAGCTGGCCACCAACGCCGAGAAGTACTCGGATCCGGACGGCACGGTCGAGTTGTGCGCCGGAGCCGATGACGACACGCTGCGGTTCCGGGTCGCCGACCGGGGCGCCGGGATAGCGCCGGAGCACGTCGAGCACGCCTTCGACCGGTACTGGCAGGCCGACCCGGGGCCGCACCGGCCGGGCGCGGGGCTCGGCCTCTACCTGGTCCGGCGGCTGGTGGAGCGGCAGAACGGCTGGGTCTCGCTGCGCCCGCGGGAGGACGGCGGCACGGTGGCCGAGGTACGCCTGCCCCGGGCGTGACTCTTTTCAGCGACACACCGGGGTGGCCCACGTCACCGGTTCGCCAGAGGGACGCTTACGCTGGTTCCCCGTGAGCAAGCGTCGCAAGTCCCGCGAAACCGCACCGAAAACGAAGGTGCGCGACATCTTCGTCGCCCGGCCCTTCGAGGGCCTGGCCGACGAGCCGGAATGGGTCGCCCTGCGTGAGCTGGTCCCGGCCGCCTCCGCCCCGCTGGCCCTCAAACCGGAGATCGTCGAGGAGTACGGCGACCGCTCGGTGACCCTCTCCACCGTGCTGCCGATGGCGTGGCCGGCCATGTCCCGCCGGGACGGCAAGGTCCTGATCGGTCTGCAACGGCACGTCCAGTCCGGTGACGTCTCCCGCGACCTGGCGGTCGCCATCCTGAACGCGCTGGCCACCGAACCGGGCAACACGGTTTCCGTGCCGGCTCTGCCCGGCGAGGGCCTGCGCCTGCAGGATCTGCTCGTCGACGGGTCGCTCGAGATCACCATGCAGGACGGTTTCGAGTACTGGCTGGACGTCGACCAGATGCAGGACGCCACCGTGAAGGCGTCGTTGGAGCGGGCCAACGCCTCGATCTACCCGACCGTGCGGATGGCCGCGGCCAAGGCCGCCTACTGGTGCCGGGTGGCGCCGGACAAGAGCCACATCCGCTGGGTGCTGAGCGAGCCGGAGGACCGGGCGCTGGACACGCTGTCCCGGCTGTCCGCCGCCGGGGAGCTGCTGCTCGGCGAGGACACCAAGTTCGCCGGCATGTTCCGGGCGCACGGCCTGCTGGTCCCGGTCTGGGACATCCCGGGCGAGCCGGAGGGCGCCGAATTCGAGGCGGCGCTGGCCGACTTCGCCAAGCGGTACGCCGACACCCTCGCCGTCGACGGCCCCCTGGACGCCGCCGCCCGCCGCGCCAAGCAGGGCCTGATCGGCCGCCAGCTGACGCTGCGCTGAGCCTGATTGCCTCGCTCCGCTCGGCTGCAGTGCGCCCCTTCAGCTCGTGGTGAGGGCGCCGAAATCGACCACGCTTCGCTAGCCGATTTCGGAGCCCTCACCACGAGCGGGCGCACTGCGACTCTGGTTGCGCTTTTCACCGCAGGGCTGCGTGGGTAGAGACCGGGCTTGCTCTGGTTCGAGGGGTCGGGGTCTAGAGCGGGTCTCTTTCGATGGGGCAGCTCATGCATCTCGGGCCGCCCCGGCCGGAGCCGAGCTCGCTGCCGCTGATCCGGACCACCTCGATGCCGGCGCGTTCGAGCTGGGCGTTGGTCTCGACGTTGCGTTCGTAGGCGACGCAGAGCCGCGGCGCGATGGCCAGGGTGTTGTTGCCGTCGTCCCACTGTTCGCGTTCGGCGGTGACCGGGTCGAGGCCGGTATCGATCACCCGCAGCCGGTCGATGCCCATCGCCTCGGCGGCGGCCTCCAGGAACGGCCGGGGCCCACCGACCTTCAGCTCGGTGACGGTCCAGGCCTCCAGGGTGTGCGCGATGTTGGGGTACATCACGACGGCGTCGACGTCCACCATGGTGCATACCGTGTCCAGGTGCATGGTGGCGCGCTCCTGGGCGATCGGGACGGCCAGCACGGTGTGCGCGAGGCCGGCCGCGATGACCCGCTGAGCGAGGCGTTCGGCGCCGGCCGGGGTGGTCCGCTCGCCGACACCGATGGCCAGCACCCGCGGGGCCAGCACCAGCACGTCGCCGCCCTCCAGATGTTCCAGCGAGGGGTCGAAGAGCAGCTCCGTCCCGGCGAACCGCGGATGGTGCCGGTAGATGGCGTGGGTGAGGGTGGTCTCGCGGCGGCGGGCCGGCATGGCCAGGCTGGTGACCGCCACCCGGTCGCGCACCCAGACCGAGGAGTCGCGGGTGAACAGCAGGTTGGGCAGCGGGTCGATGACGAAGTCGAGCCGGTCCATCATCTCGTAGACCAGACCGCCCCCACCGGACTTGATCTCCTCGTGCGCGAGCCCGGCGATCAGCACCTCGGCCAGCCGGGCGGGCTCCTGATCGGCGAGGTAGTCGGCCACCGTGGCGCGCAGCGCGTCGCCGAGGCGGCGGTCGGAGAGCACGCCGGCGGTCAGTTCGGCGCGGGCCTCCGGCAGGGTCAGCGTCTCGGCGATCAGGTCACCCAGATGAAGGACCTCGACTCCACGGCTCCGGAGTGCCTCCGCGAAGGCGTCGTGCTCCTCCTGAGCACGGCTCACCCACGGGATGCCGTCGAAGAGCAACGAGTCGTTGTTGCGCGGGGTCAGCCTCGCCAGTTCCGGCCCCGGCCGGTGCAGCAGTACGGTACGGAGGCGACTGACTTCACTGTCGACGTACACATGGCCGACGTTAGCCGGTACCGAGCGCGATCGGGCCGTGACGTTCTGACTAGATCTTGGGACAGTCATGCATCGGGCCGGGCGGAGCGATAGCTTGAGAAGGTGCGACGATGCACCATGCGAAAGAAGACGTTGTCGTGAATATGTCATTCATCCACACTCATTCTCTTTCTTTCCCGCCCCGTGACCCTGTTCTGTAGGGGAACGAGCACGTACGGTAGTTGGAAAAGAGAGCCCGACTGACCTTTTGCCGGAGGTCTGCAGTGACTGTCTTCCCCGCCCGCCCCGCGCTGCCCATGTCGTCCCAAACCCTCGCCACCGTCGACCGGACCTCGTCCCTGCTGGAGGACACGCAGCGGATGACCACGCCGGCCGAGTGGGCCCGCCGTCGCCGCGCCGAACGTGGCGCCCGCCGCATCGAGGCCGCTGGAGCACGCGCTCTCACCCGCCTCGACCGCCTCGGGCCGAACTGGCACATCGTCGACTGGCCGCGGACCGACCTGACCAACGCGTACTACGAACCGAACCCGGCCGACGAGCGTGCCGGATTCCTCGCCATCGGACCCGGCGGTGTCTACGCCGTCACGGTGGCCGACCACGGCCGCTCCCGCGTGCTGATCGCCGGTGACGTCGTCCAGATCAACGGAAAGCGCCCGGAGTATGTGGCCGAGGCCCGTCGCGACGGGCGCCGCGCCGCCAAGGCGATCTCCGCCGTCGTGGGTCTCAACGTCCCGGTGACGCCCGTGCTGACGTTCGTCGGTTCCGGGGTGATCAGCGTCCACGGCCTGCCGAAGGACTGCCTGGTCTCCACCGACAAGGAGCTCGACCGCCTCCTGATCGCCGGGGGCGGGAAGATCTCCCCGGCCACCGCGGCCAAGCTGACCGCCGTCGCCCAGCACCCGGGCACCTGGTCGAACGCGCCGTGGCGCCCGAACCATGACTACTCTTCGTACGGCAACGGACAGACGACCGCTGACAAGCGGCTGAGCCGCCGGTAACGTTCCCTGCGACGCCGTCGCTGACCGACGTTCCGCGCCGGTCAGCGACGTCCAACAGGAGCGAGGAGGAGCCGGTGGCGCATGTTGAGCTCTCCCTCTCGGGAGCGTTCGTACCCCAGGCCCGCACACCGTCCGAGGCCGAGTTCGTCACCAGCGTCGAGCGGTGGTCGATGACGGTCGCGGTGGCCGCCGAGCCGTGCCTGGTGATCGACGTCAACGGCTCGATACTCGCGGTGTCGCCGTCCGGTAGCGAGTTGCTCGGCCTGGGCAAGCCGGCCGAGGCGATCGGTCAGCGGCTCAACGCCGCGCTGCACCTCATCGACTTCACGGCCGGCGGTGGCCGCCTGGAGGAGCCCGAGGCGGAGAACATCCCGCCGCTGCTGGCGCTGCGCAGTGAGCGGCTGGCCCGGGGCCTCATGCGGGTGGTGCCGGGTGACGGCGTGCCCGCGCTGACCGTCGATGCCGTCTCCACGCCGCTCCAGGCGGGTGACCGGATCGGTGGGACACTGACCTTCCTGTCCCCGGTACGCTACTGACGTCCTTTTTGTCCGCGCCGGTGTGGTGTTCAACGCACTTGGCGGGCATTGGACGTTACAGATCCGCAACGTAGTCTGCGAACATGCTCGATCTAGACCTGTTACCGGGTGAATACGCGGTGTGTCGGCTTCCGGCCGGCTCGACCCTGCCCGCCTCGCTTACCGCAGGTCCGGACGACAAGAGCGTCATCTCGGTGACCTGGGGCGTCGACGAGCTCTCGGTGATCTGCCCCAACGACCGGGTGCCCGCGGACGCGGTCGCCGACACGGCCTGGCGGTGTCTGCGCGTCGCCGACCTCAACCTGGCCATGACCGGGGTGCTCGCGTCGCTGGTCGGGCCGCTGGCGGAGGCCAGGGTCAACATCGTGACCTTCTCGACGTACGACACGGACTATCTGCTGGTCCCGGCCGTGCGGCTGACCGAAGCGATCAACACGCTCGCCGCCGCGGGTCATCGGATCGCCAGCTGACCTCTCGGCTCATACCATGAGCGCGTGTCCCCCCGCACAGGTCACCTTCCCCTGGTGGTGGGAGCGCTGCTGCTGAGCGCCTCCTGTGGCGCCCCGCCCGAGGCGCTGCCCACCAGCCCTCCCCTGCCCCGGTTGAGCGCTGCCACGCCGGCGTCCGGGGCGGCCCCGCCCACCCTGCCGACGACGATGCCGACGTACACGCCGCCGACCACCGTTTACACCACGACTCCGGTACGGACGACGGTGCCGACGACCATCACCTCCAGCCCGAGCCCGACGCGGTCACACGCGCCCCGATGCACCGGCGAGCCGACCGCGGCACAGATCGTCACCGAGCTCAAGGAGAGCCCAGCGGTGCCGGACAAGGAGCTGACGGTCACCGGCGGGCCGTACTGCGCCGGGGCGTGGGCCTTCGCCACGGTCAGCCTGGTCGGTGCCGAGTCAGCCGAGCCGCTGTCGGTCGTCACCACCGGCAAGGGAACGACCCTTGAGATCGTCACCGCGGGCACCGACGTGTGCAATCCACGGGTGAAGGCGGAGGCCCCGACCGGGATCCGGGTGCTCGCCTGCGGTGAGTGATTAGACTTCCGGGAATGCCTGTCCGTTTCGCATACCTCGGCCCGGAGGGCACCTTCACCGAGGCCGCGCTGCGCACCATCCCCGCCGCCGAGCAGGGGGAGCGCACCCCGGCCCGGAGCGTTCCCGAGGCTCTCGAGGCGGTGCGCAGCGGCACTGCGGACGCGGCACTCGTCCCGCTGGAGAATTCGGTCGGCGGGGCGGTCCCGGTCACCCTGGACGAGCTGATCACCGGCAGCCCGCTGATGATCACGCGGGAGGTGCTGCTGCCGGTCGAGTTCGTGCTCGGAGCGCGGACGGCGGCGCCGCTCGCCGCGATCCGGTCGATCGCCGCGCACCCGCAGGCGTCCGCCCAGTGCCGGCACTGGCTCCAGGCGAACGTGCCGGACGCGGTCGTCGTCGACGTGCTGTCCAACGCGGCGGCCGCGATCAGCGCGGCCACCGGGGAGTACGACGCGGCCATCTGCGCCCCGATCGGGGTGGGCCGCAACGGGCTCACGGTGCTGGCCGAGAAGATCGCCGACCGGGCCGAGGCGGTCACCCGTTTCGCGCTGCTCACCCGGCCCGGCCCGCCGGCCGCCCCGACCGGGGACGACGTCACCTCCCTGGCCGTGTCGATCCGCCACGACCAGGTGGGGGCGTTGCTCGCGGTGCTCACCGAACTGGCGGTGCGCGGCATCAATCTGTCCCGGATCGAGTCGCGGCCGACCGGGGAGCAACTCGGGACCTACGTGTTCTTCCTCGACTGCACCGGGCACGTGGCCGAGCCGCGTCTCGGCGAGGCGCTGCAGGGGCTGCGCCGGATCTGTGCCGAGGTCCGTTTCCTCGGCAGTTACCCGAAGCACCGCCTCCAGCCCGAGGCGCCGGTGGCGGCGCCGCCCGGCCTCTCCGACGACGACTTCGCCGACTCGGCGGCCTGGCTGGAGCGGCTGCGCTCCGGGAGCTGACCCGGCCGGTCAGCCCCACCCCAGCTCGTGAAGCCGCTGGTCATCGATGCCGAAGTGGTGGGCGATCTCGTGCACCACGGTGATCGCGACCTCCTCCACCACATCCTCCTCGGTGTCGCACACCTTGAGGGTGGGCAGCCGGAAGATGGTGATCCGGTCGGGCAGCGCACCGGCGTAGTCCCAGCCGCGTTCGGTGAGGGCGACGCCCTCGTACACCCCGAGCAGGTCGTCACCGCCGCCCGGCGGAAGGTCCTCCACCAGGAAGACCACGTTGTTCATCAACGACATCAACTCGACGGGGACCTCATCGAGGGCCTCACCGACCAGCTCCTCGAAGCGTTCTGGACTCATGTCGACCGGCACGAGCCCATTGTGCCCGGGTTTCCGGATTTCCGGCGCGACCGGTGCCCGGCCGCGCCGGAGTGCCTCAGGACAGCTTGGCGACCAGGCTGATCTCCGCGCCCGGGCTGAGCAGGCGCGAGATCGGGCAGTTCTCCTTGGCGCCCGCCGCCAGCTCCTGGAACTTGGCGTCGTCGATCCCGGGGACGTCGCCGACCGTCTCCAGGTCGATGCGGGTGACACCGAACCCGGCGTCGGTCTTGTCCAGGTGAAGCTTCGCGACGGTCTCCACCGAGGTGGGCGTGAAGCCCGCGTCGGCGAGACCCTTCGAGAAGGCCATCGAGAAGCAGCCGGCGTGCGCGGCCGCGATCAACTCCTCGGGGTTGGTCCCCTCGCCCTCCTCGAAGCGCGACTTGAAGGAGTAGGCGCCCTGGAGGCCACCCTTGCCGGTCTTGACAGTGCCGGAACCCTCGATGAGGTTCCCTTCCCAGCGGGCAGAAGCAGAACGAATAGGCATGTCCCCGACGCTATCCGATATCCCGCTCGTTGGTTCGCAGACCGGGCTGGGGTCATGATGGATCCCATGTCGCAGGATTCTCCGGCCGAATCGGTCATCTCGTTCGGCGCCTCCGAGCGGCGGAGCCTCTTCCGTGACCTCGGCAGGGACCATCGGCTGCCGATCCTGACCGCGGCGCTCGCCGCGGTGGCGGCGTTCGGTTCGCTGATCTCCGAGTGGCAGACCACGGACCTCGAAGGGCTGGCGTACGGCGACGGATCCCTGCCCGGTCAGCGTGTCGTGCAGACCGAACTGGTCGACATGGGCGCGGCCGGTGGCGGCTACCTGATCGGGCTGTTCCTGCTCGCGATCACGGTCGTGCTGACCCTTTTCGGTCCGGCCGAGGGCCGCCGCTACGCTCGGCTCGCCGGCCTGGCCACCGGGGGCCTGCTGCTCGCCGTGCTGGTGACGCTGGTTCCGGTGATCGCGGACACCAGCCTCATCATCCCGAAGTACTTCCTCGTCGACCTGGCCGACGAGAACCTGACGATCGCACCCGGCCGTGGCCTGTGGTGCGCGTTCGCCGCCGTGATCCTGGCGATGGCCGCCCTCCGGCTGCCCGAGCCCCGCCGGCGTGAGATCGCCGAACCGGCCCCGGTGGAGACGGCCCATCAGGACGACCTCGACCTGAGCATCGGCCCGACCGCACCGTTCGCGTCGCTGCCCGGCGAGCTGGATCAACCACACCGATCGTGACTCCCGGGGATATCCGGGTGATGATCGGACCCGGACGCCGGTACGCTCGACAACCGTGATTGACCTGCGTCTGCTTCGTGAAGACCCCGAACTGATCCGCGCCAGCCAGCGGCTGCGCGGTGAGTCCACCGAGCTCGTTGACGACCTGCTGCGTGCCGACGAGGAGCGCCGGGCCGCCACCCAGCGGTTCGAGACGGTCCGGGCGGAGCAGAAGTCCATCGGCAAGGAGGTCGCCAAGGCTTCCGGGGACGAGCGGGCCGCGCTGCTCGCGCGTACCAAGGAATTGGCCGTTGAGGTGAAGGCGGCGGAGGCCGCCGCCGGCGAGGCCGACCAGGCGCTGCGCCGGGCCCACCTCGCGGTGCCGAACGTGACCGTGGGCGCCCCGCCCGGCGGCGAGGACGACTTCGTCGTGCTGCGCGAGGTCGGCGACAAGCCGCAGATCGCCGAACCGCGGGACCACCTGGAGATCGGCGAGGCGCTGCGGGCCATCGACACCGAGCGCGGCGCCAAGGTGTCCGGGTCGCGGTTCTACTTCCTCACCGGTGTGGGCGCCCTGCTCCAGCTCGGGATGCTCCAGCTGGCCATCCAGCAGGCGGTCGAGCACGGTTTCACGCCGTCGATCACGCCCACCCTGGTGCGGCCGGAGTCGATGGAGGGCACCGGCTTCCTCGGCTCGCACGCCAGCGAGGTCTACCGGCTCGAGGCCGACGACCTCTACCTGGTCGGCACCTCGGAGGTGGCGCTCGCGGCGTACCACTCGAACGAGATCATCGACCTGAACAGCGGGCCGGCTCGGTTCGCCGGCTGGTCGACGTGCTACCGGCGGGAGGCCGGCTCGCACGGCAAGGACGTGCGCGGCATCCTGCGGGTCCACCAGTTCGACAAGGTGGAGATGTTCTCGTTCTGCCGTCCCGAGGAGGCGGAGGCCGAGCACCTGCGGCTGCTCGCCATGGAGGAGGAGATGCTGGCCAAGGTCGAGATCCCGTACCGGGTGATCGACGTGGCCGCCGGTGACCTCGGGTCGAGCGCGGTCCGCAAGTTCGACTGCGAGGCGTGGGTGCCGTCGCAGGGGCGGTACCGCGAGGTCACCTCGACGTCGAACTGCACCACCTTCCAGGCGCGGCGGCTCAACGTCCGCTACCGGGACGCGGACGGCAAGCCGCAGATCGCCGCCACGCTGAACGGGACGCTCGCCACCACCCGATGGCTCATCCCGATCCTGGAGAACCACCAGCAGCCGGACGGCTCGGTGCGGGTGCCGAAGGCGCTGCAGCCCTTCCTCGGCCGCGAGGTCCTGGAACCTGCCAGGTAACGACCTTGTCATCGATCGGCTACCAGATGTCATAGCAGCTGGTAGCCGATCAGGTGTACCGTTCTCCTTCCGCCCTCCGCGGGGGTTAGCAGACCCTCGGAGGTTTCGATGAAACCTGGGCTCCCCAAGCTGATCGCCACGGATCTGGACGGCACTCTGGTCCGCAGTGACAACACCGTCTCGGCGTACACGCACGAGGTCCTCGACCGGGTCCGCGCCGCCGGCATCCGGATCGTCGCCGCCACCGGCCGCGGCCCCCGCCTCACCTCGCTCACCCGCAACGACATCCGGGTCGCCGACTTCCTGGTGCTCGCCCAGGGTGGCTGGGTGCTCGACCTGGAGGACTCCCGCTACCTGCGGCAGGCACGCCTGCCCGGCCCGGCGCTCGGCCGGGTGCTCGGCGCGCTGGAGTCGGTGGCCGGGCCCCTGTCGGTGATGTTCGAGGCACTGGAGCACGACGACTCCCCGCTCTGGGGCGATTACGACCCGACCTGGCGTTTCCCGGTGACCGTGGAGGCCCGGTCACGCGCCGAGTGCCTCGACAGCGAGGTGATCAAGGCGTTCGCCCGGTCGTTCGAGCTCGGCGTCGACGAACTGCTCGCGATGGCCCACCGCGTGGTGCCGCCGGCCCTGGCGACGGTCACCCAGGCCGGCCTCGACTACGTGGAGATCTGCCCACCCTCGGTGGACAAGGGCACCGGTCTGTCGGTGGTCGCCGAGTCGATCGGGGTCGACCCGTCGGACGTGCTGGTTTTCGGTGACATGCCCAACGACCTGCCGATGTTCGCCTGGGCCGGCTGGGGGCGGGTGGCGGTCGCCAATGCACACCCGTCGTTGCTCGCGGTGGCCGACGATGTGACGCTCACCAATGACGAGGACGGCGTAGCCCGCTATCTGGACCGGCTATTGTCCAGGTGATGGCAGACTTCCGGCTCGTCGCCACCGACATCGACGGCACCCTGATCACCAGCGACCGCAGCCTGTCCCCCGGCACCCGGGACGTCTTGGAGCGCCTCCCGGTCCCGGTGGTCCTGGTCACCGGCCGCCCGTTGCGCTGGCTTCACCAGCTCTACGACCAGTTGTCGGCGCCGCTGCCCGCGATCTGCGCGAACGGCGCGGTCATCTACGACCCGGACAACGACGAGGTGCTGCGCGCCGATCCGCTGCCCGGCGACCTGCTGATCGACGTCGCGAAACGCCTGCGCGACACAGTTCCGGACGTGTCCCTGGCCGTCGAGATCGAGGACGGCCGCGCCTTCCTGCACGAGGACACGTGGACCATCCGCTGGGAACACGACGACCGGGTCCGGGTGATCGCCTCCCCGGAGGAGCTGACCGCGGCCCCCGCCGTGAAACTGCTGGCCCGCTCCGCCACCGCCGACCCCGACGACTTCCTGGAGCTGGTCAGCCGCACCCTGGGCGACCGGGCCGAGGCGACCCGCTCCTCGTCGTCGGCGCTCGTCGAGATCTCCGCGGCCGGCGTCACCAAAGCCGCCGGGCTGGCCTGGCTCTGTGAGCGGCACGGCGTCACCGCCGACCAGGTCGTCGCCTTCGGCGACATGCCCAACGACATTCCGCTGCTGAGCTGGGCGGGCCGAGGCGTCGCGGTGGGCAACGCGCATCCCGCGCTACGCGCGATCGCCGACGATGTCACCGGCACCAACGACGAGGACGGCGTCGCACGCTATCTGCGGGTTCTCTTCAACCTCAGCTAGCTGCCAACTCCTGCCCGTTCCCGGAGCGGCAGAACGCGCGCCAGGGCGGATCTCACTCGCCCAAGCCAGGGAACGGTCACGCTGGCCTGGACGGCGGTGCACTCAGCGTCCCCGCAAAACGCCGCCGGTGTCGAGGCAAGTGATCTGCCGACGCCAGCGGGGTTTGCTGGCTTGGCGGCGGGAAATCACCTGCCTCGACACCGGTTACAAGGCGTTTTGCCGCGGAGCGAAGCGGAGCCAATCTTACAAATATTGGCCGGTGCGGCCGTGCACGTTCTCCTGGCCGGGAGCGGCGGCGCCCGGGATGAGGCCGCCCATCGGCAGGGCCGGGCGGCCCGGGACGCCGCCGCGCATCTGCTCGAGCTGCAGGCGGGCGGCCATCTGCTGGGCGACGAGAGCCGCCTGGATGCCGTGGAAGAGGCCCTCCAGCCAGCCGACCAGCTGGGCCTGGGCGATGCGCAGCTCGGCCTCGCTGGGCGGGGTCTCGCCCTCGAACGGCAGGGACAGACGCTCCAGCTCCTCGCGCAACTCGGGGGCGAGACCGTCCTCGAGCTCGGTGATCGACCGCTGGTGGATCTCCCGCAGCCGGCCGCGACTCGCCTCGTCGAGCGGAGCCGCCCGCACCTCCTCGAGCAGCTGCTTGATCATGCTGCCGATTCGCATGACCTTGGCGGGCTGCTCGATGAGGTTGCCGGGCTCCTCGGGCGTGAGCGAGCCGTCGGGCTCGACCGTACCCATCGGGCGGCCGTCCGGGCCCACGACGATGACGGAGCCGTCTTCCTTGTGCTCAGTGGTACGGGTGTCGTCGGTCATGCGCCCATCTTCGCTCACCGGTTCGAGATCGTCAGGGGCGCAGTTCGGCTACCGCGCACTTGATGCTGCCGCCGCCTCGTTTGAGCTCGGAGAGATCCACGTGAACGGGGAGGTAACCGGCTTCGCGAACCTTGTGGCCCATCGCGACGGCCTCGGTGTTGAGAATCACGTGCCGGCCGTCGCTGACCAGGTTGAGGCCGAACGCCTCGGCGTCCGCGCGGTCGGCGATGACGGCGTCCGGGAAGAGCTGGCGCAGCACCTGCTGGGACGCCTCCGAGAAGGCGCCGGGGTAGTAGGTGACGTGCCGGTCGTCGAGGGCGGCGAGCGCGGTGTCCAAGTGGTAGAACGCCGGGTCGACCAGCTTGAGGGAGATCACCGGGCGGCCCAGAACCTCCTGCGCCTCGGCGTGCGCGGCCGGGTCGGTGCGGAAGCCGTAGCCGGCCAGGACGATGCCGCCGTACGCCGCCGGCAGGTACGCGAAGTCGCCTTCGCCCTCGTTGACATGCTCCGGGGCGATGAAGTTCCAGCCCTCGTTCGCCAGGTAGAACGCCTGGTGGGCGGCGGCCTCGGCGGAGCGCTGCGGGTGCAGGAAGCGGGCGCCGTAGACGGTCCCGTCGACGGAGAAGGCACCGTTGGCGGAGTAGACCATGTCCGGCAGGCCGGGCTCGGGGTCGAGCACGTGCACGACGTGGCCCAGGCCGGCGAGGGTGGTACGGAGCTGGTCCCACTGCTTGACGGCGAGACGGGCGTCGACCGTGACGGTGGTGTCCATCCAGGGGTTGATGGCGTACTCGACCGTGAAATGCTCGGGGGGACACATGAGGTATGTCCTGTTTCGCGGCAAGCGCTCCGTGTAGCTCATGAGGTTAAAGGGTAGGTAGGCTAAGTTGCAGCAAACAGCCATGAATCTTGCTTCTCGGAGGCGAATCGTTGCAGATGGACGCCGTCGACCAGCGAATCATTGCGCTCCTCGTCGCGGACGCCCGCTCTTCGTACGCTGAGATCGGTGCACGGGTGTCGTTGTCGGCACCCGCGGTGAAGAGGCGCGTCGATCGACTGCGCGCCGACGGGGTCATCAAGGGATTCACGGCCGTCATCGAGCCGGCCGCCGTGGGCTGGACCACCGAGGCGTTCGTCGAGCTGTTCTGCACCGGGCGAACCACACCGGCGCAGATCACCGTGGCCACCCGCAGGCATCCCGAGGTGGTCGGCGCCTACACCGTCTCCGGGCAGGCGGACGCGCTGGTGCACCTGCGGGCCGCCGACATCGGGCACCTCGAACAGGCGCTGGAGCGACTCCGGGCCGAGCCGTTCGTGACCTCGACCCGGAGCATGGTGGTGCTGTCGCGGCTGGTGGAGACGCCGACCGCGGTGCCGCTATAGGTACATGCCGGGGCGGTGCCCGTCGTCGGACTTGCCCGCCGACGGCTTGTCACCCTCGCCGAAGAACCGCTTGCCACCGAACTCGCCGTGCAGCCGGTCGTCCAGCTCGTCGGCGAGACCGGTCATCACCTGCACCGCCAGCATGAGGTGGACCGCCTGGAAGTTGCGGCCGAACACCGGGATCGACGCCCACACGGTGTCCTGCGCGCAGTAGAGACGGCCGATCGGCATCCGGTTGGTGAGCTCGGACAGCTTCACGTAGAGCTGCTCGGTCGGCTCGACCTCGGTGAGGATCGGGGAGAAGACGTCGACCAGGGGTGGGTTGTCCCGGACCCGGACGAAGACCATCGCCGAGCCGGCCCGGATGCCGATGTCGCCGTCGGCGTCGACCTGGAGCTGGTCGACGGTGGTCTTGGACATGGTGGCCACGACCGTACGGACCCGCTCCTCCAGCGGCACCACGTCGTCGGTCACCCCGGCCAGGGCCGCGTCGAGAGCCGCGTCGTCGTCGTCCAGGCTCAGCCCGGCCTCGATGCTGGGCTCGTGACGGGCGGTGCCGAGCGGGCTGGACTCGATCGGCTCGTCGTCCTCGTCGTGCACCAGGTAGACCAGAAAGGCCGGATGCGGGGCGCCGTGCACATCCCGCAGGGTGCGGGTGACGATGGTGGCGACCTGGGCGGCTTTGTCCTGCGACGAGCGCAGCCCGAACGAGTCGCCCGAACCCGGCAGCACGCCCGGCGGCGACCAGCCGAGCGCGACCAGGTCGGCGACGGCGGCACGGTCCATCCGGAACTCCTGCGGCAGCGCCGCGTTGCCGACCGCGAGCGCCTCGACGACGCCCTCCGGCAGCACCCGGATGCTTACCGAATAGACGGCCGTGCCGGTGCCCGAGGCGGTGGGGTCGAGCGTCAGGTCGATGTGCCCGCCCGGCTCCAGGGTCGGCAGCAGTCCGGCCAGCGCGGCGGCGAACTCCCGCCACGCCTGGGTGACCTTCGCCTTCAGGTCGGCCGTGGTCGGCTCGTCGAGCAAACCGCCTTCGTAAATCTCGCTCGCGGCGCCTTCTGCCGTCATGATCGCACCTCCGTTCCCGTCACCCTATCGAGCGATGCGGGTCCAGGGTGGACCGCCTCTAGCTACCGGGAACGGCCCGGCGCAGTGCCAGCGCGCTGATCCGCTGAGCGGCGTCGGCCGGGTCGGCGCCCGCGGCCACGGCGAGCCCGAGAAGGTACGCGGAGACCGGCGCCCCGGGCCGCAGGACGTTGTGCGCGACATCGCGCGCCACGTCGAGCACCTCCCGGGTAGGCACCTCGACGTCACCGAGCCCCAACTCAGCGGCGACCTCGGCCACCCACTCGTCCAGCTCGCTCATTGCGCCCATTCCTCCGCGGTGCGTAGATCGTCGTCGGTGTCGCAATCGAACCACGGGGGCGGGCCGGGCCGGCGCCAGGACACCTCGGCGACCCGGGAGTGATCGAGCAGCGCCCGGACCGGGGCGCCGTGCAGACCGCCGCGGGCCTCGGCCACCCGGTCGAGGGCGGCACGCAAACCGGCCGTACGCCATACCCCGCACAGCAGTTGCAGGTGCCCGTCGGTGTCCCGGTAGACCGCGCCCTCCATCGGCGCCGACTCCAGGGTCAACCGCAGGACGTCGACCGCCTCGCCGGTCAGCAGCGGCAGGTCGGCGGCGAGCAGGGCGGTGTAGGTGATGTGCGACGGCACCAGGGCGAGCCCCGCCGCGGCCGCCGCGACCGGCCCACCACCGGGCGGTTCCTCCCGGGTGACGTGCACCGGAACCGGGAAGTCCGGCGCTATCCGGCCGACCACGACACGCGGGTCGGCGTCGTGCACCGCCGCCAGCACCCGGGTGAGCATCGACTGGCCGGCGACCGCGAGGGCCGGCTTGTCGGCACCGCCCATCCGCCGTGCCGCACCACCGGCCAAGACCACCGCCGCGAATCCCCCCACGTGAGTACCGTATCCCGACCACGTGCCGGACGTGACCACGCGCTCGGTTCGACGTCTTCCGGGGACCCCGTAAGCTCCCGCTATGGCCAGGAGCACGACCCGCCGCACGGTGGTGACCATCGATGTCAGCGTGTCGCCGGCCGCCCGTCACCGCCAGGACCACCTGACGGCCGAGGAGCCGCTGGAGATCCGGGTCCGCAAGAAGCCGCTCGCGGTGACCATGCGCACCCCCGGCCACGACATCGACCTGGCCATGGGCTTCCTGCTCAGCGAGGGCGTGATCAGCCGGGCCGGGGAAGTGACGACGGCCCAGCTGTGCGCCGGCACGGACACGCCGAACACCTACAACGTGGTGGACGTCGTGCTCGACCCGAGCGTGCCGCCACCGGTCACCGACCCGAGCCGCAACTTCTACACGACCAGTTCCTGCGGGGTCTGCGGCAAGGCCAGCATCGACGCGGTCCGCGTACGGTCGCACTTCGACGTGTCCGCCGACCCGATGCGGATCCCGGCCCGGCTGCTCGCCGGCCTGCCGGAGAAGCTGCGCGCCGCCCAGCGGACCTTCGACCGCACCGGCGGTCTGCACGCCGCCGGCCTCTTCACCGCCGAGGGTGAGCTGGTGGTGCTGCGCGAGGACGTGGGACGGCACAACGCGGTGGACAAGGTGCTCGGGTGGGCGCTGCGGGAGGGCCGGCTGCCGCTGACCGGGCATGTCCTGCTGGTGTCCGGGCGGGCCAGTTTCGAGCTCACCCAGAAGGCGTGGATGGCAGGGCTGCCGATGCTGGCCGCGGTGTCGGCGCCGAGCACACTCGCCGCGGAACTGGCCGAGGAAGCCGGAATGACACTTGTCGGTTTCCTCCGCGAACCGCGGATGAACGTCTACTCCGGTGCACATCGCGTCACTTCCTGATCATTTGCCCGGCACCAGGGTCGGGGGGATTCCACACGTCAGGACCTCGAACAGCATCCGGGCGAGCTGGTGGCCGGGCTCCGCACCGAGGGCCCGGTCCACCGCCACCCGGGCCAGCGCGCCCCGGCCCAGCCGCCAGGCGGCGAACCCGAGCAGGCAGGCCGGAGCCGCCACGAACGCCGTCTCGACCCGCCGCACCACGTCGGTCCAGAGCCGGACCCGCCACTCCTCCGGACCGGTCCGGTCGAGCGCGTAGTCCTCCACAGCCCGGTCCACCAGCAGCGACCCGAGCCAGGCGACCTCGTCGTCGGTCAGGGCCGCACCGGACCGGTACCGTTTCTCGGCGTCCCGGATCGCCAGGCGGCCGGCCCGCCGGATCCGCCGGGCGTCGTCCAGCAGCTCGGGAAAGCGGGTCCGGGCCCGCTCGGTGGCCGCCGCCATGGCCCTGCGGGCCGGCCCGCGCACCGCCGCGACCTGGTCCACCAGGTGCTTCCGGCTGGGCAGGGCGACCTGGCCGAGGTAGGTGGCCGTGGCCGCGATCACGCTGTCCGGTGGCGGGCAGGGCAACCCCTGCGGCGGGCAGCAGGCCGGGTCCTCGCACAGATACGACCACCAGCGGCCGTCGTCGACCCGGAGCACGTCGTCGATCCGGACGCCGGCGGCCCGCAGCGCCTCGGCGACGGACAGCACGACCGGGGTGACCCGCCGGGGCGGCCCGTAGCCCACGATCACCACCGCGTCGGGACGCTGCCGGGCCACCGCTCCGGCCACCTCCCGGGCGGTCTCCGCGCACCGCTCCGGCGGCGGCAGGTCGAGACATGCGCCGAAGTCGAGCTCCCGGCCGCGCAGGCCGACCAGGGCGAGGTCGTCGCGCGGGTGGTAGCCGAGCAGGAACGGCAGTGCCGCGAGGAGATCGGAGGGGGTACGGAGGACGAGGGAGCAGTCGCCTGTCATGCCCGGCAGCGTGCTCGCATTCGGCGGCCGGTGGGATGCCCTGTGGACGACACGCCGGCCTGTCCACAGGCGGCGATCGCGAAGCCGCAGCTAGGAGCGGAACGGCAACTCGTGCAGTTGCAGACCCTCCTGCTGCCAGGGGTGGGTGTGCCGGTCCAGGTCCATGGTCAGCTCGATCGACGAGACCACGTCGTAGCCGGCCGCGTGCAGACTGCGGATCGCCTCCACGTTGCGGGACTCCGGCGAGATGGTCAGCGCGGTCATGCTGCGGCGTTTGGCCTCGCCGGCGACGTGTTGCAGCAGGCGACGGCCCACGCCCTTGTGCCGGTGGGTGATCGTCACGACGACCGGGTCGACCTCACCGGCCCGGCCCCGCATGATCAGCCCGACCATCCCGATCACCCCGTCGTCGGCGTGGTCGGCCACCCACAGTCCGGAGAGGTCGAGCCTGGTCAGGTACTCCTCGAAGCCGGCGCCGCCGTCGTCCCGGTGTTCCCCGTACATCTCGTTGTGCTGTCTGGTGAGCTCGGTCCACAGGTGCCTGCCAGTGGAGTGGTCACTCGGGCGGTACGAGCGCACGACGACAGGGGTCATGACGTCATCTTGCCTCCGAATGGAGACTTACGTCACCAGAAGCGCAAGATAGCCGGGTGGACCTGGCGTATCTGCGTGCGCACCCTGAGCACCTCCCGACATTTCTCACCCACCAGCGAATCCGTGAGACACCGGTGGCCCGTGGGGCCTCCCGGCTCACCCTCGACGACGGAACGTCCCTGTTCGCGAAGTCCTGGCCGTCCGGTCCGGCGCCCGACGGCATGTTCGCGGCGGAGGCGGCGGGACTGGCCTGGCTGCGCTCCTCGGAGACGGTTCCGGTGCCGGAGGTCCTGGTCACCCTGCCCGATCTGCTCGCCACCGAGTGGGTCCAGCCCGGCGAGCCCACCCGGCAGGCGGCGGAGACGTTCGGCCGCTCGCTCGCCTGCCTGCATCGCAGCGGCTCCGGCGCCTTCGGCGCCGCCTGGCCCGGCTGGATCGGCCCGCTGCCGCTGGACAACACCCCCGGCACCGGCGCGTGGGCCTCCTGGTTCGCGACCCGGCGCCTGCTTCCGTACCTCAAGATCTCGGCCGATCGCGGCGCGATCTCCGAGACCGACGTCACCCTCATCGAGCAGATCATCAAAGACCTCGAGGGGTACGCGGTGAGCGAACCGCCCGCACGAATCCACGGCGACCTGTGGCCGGGCAACCTGCTGTGGGCCGCCGACGGCCGTGCCTGGCTCGTCGACCCGGCGGCGCACGGCGGCCACCGGGAGACCGACCTGGCGACACTGTCCCTGTTCGGCGGGGTGCCCTACCTGGACGTCATCCTGGCCGCCTACCGGAAGGAGTGGCCACTGGCGGAGGGCTGGCAGGCCCGGGTTCCGCTGCATCAACTGCATCTGCTGCTGGTGCACACCGCGGCGTTCGGCGGTGGGTACCGGGACGCGGTGCGGGCCGCCGCCACGGCCGTTCTGCGCTTTTGATCATTGATCTATGGGGCGAAAGGCCCCGAACGAAGAGGCGCCTTGCCCATAGGGCGATATGGCTAGCGGCAGGATGGGTGTTGAGCGGCTAAATTCGACACGTGCGCATCTCCATGAGATCAGCCGAGCAGGCCCGGTGGCGACCGTGACCGGGCTCGTCGACCGGTTCGGCCGCATCGCGACCGATCTGCGCGTCTCGCTGACCGATCGGTGCAACCTTCGCTGCACGTATTGCATGCCGGCGGAGGGCCTCGCCTGGATGCCGCAGCAGCAGCAACTCTCCGACGACGAGGTGAAGCGGCTCGTCCGGATCGCGGTCGAGCGGCTCGGGGTCACCGAGGTGCGGTTCACCGGCGGCGAGCCGCTGATCCGGCGCGGCCTGGTGGACATCGTGGCGGAGACGGCGCGGCTCGATCCGCGCCCCAAACTCTCGGTCACGACGAACGGGATCGGCCTCGACCGGACCGCCGTCGCGCTGCGTGATGCCGGCCTCGATCGGGTGAACGTCTCGCTGGACACCCTCGACCCGGTGCGGTTCAACACGCTCACCCTGCGCGACCGGCATGCCGACGTACTGGCGGGTCTGCGGGCGGCGGCCGATGCCGGGCTCACCCCCGTGAAGATCAATACCGTGCTGATGCGCGGGGTCAACGAGGACGAGGCGCCGGCGCTGCTGCGGTTCGCCCTCGACCACGGCTATCAGTTGCGCTTCATCGAGCAGATGCCGCTCGACGCCCAGCATCAGTGGGACCGGCACGAGATGGTCACCGCCGAGGAGATCCTTGCCGCGCTCGAGCCCTTCGATCTCGAGCCTGACAATGTTTCACGTGGAACGGCGCCGGCCGAGACCTGGCTGATCCCGGGCCATGTCGATGCCGCCGGGGAACCGGCCCGGGTCGGCGTGATCGCCAGTGTGACCCGCCCGTTCTGTGGCGACTGCGACCGGACCCGCCTCACCGCCGACGGCCAGGTCCGCAACTGCCTGTTCGCCACCGAGGAGAGCGATCTGCGCGGGCTTCTGCGGGGCGGGGCCTCCGACAAGGAGATCGGTCGGGCCTGGCAGACCGCCATGTGGGGCAAACGCGCCGGGCACGGCATCGACGACCCGTCCTTCCTCCAGCCCGCCCGTCCCATGTCCGCGATCGGAGGCTGAACCGGTGCTCACGGTCCGCTATTTCGCCGGAGCCCGCGCGGCCGCCAGCGGCACGTCCAGTGAGATGGTCGAGGCCGCTGACCTGGACGAGCTGATCCAGGTTCTGGTCGACCGGCATGGTGAGCGGCTGGCCCTGGTGCTGAAGGCGGCCAGCTTCCTGGTGGATGGGCTCACCTGCCACGACCGGGCGGCGGCCCTGCCTGAGGGCGTCACGGTCGACATCCTGCCGCCGTTCGCGGGCGGCTAGCGCATCTTCCCGCCGCACTCTCACGCTTCCGGGCAGCCCCGGGGGCCAATCTTGGACGCTTTGCCACCGTTGCGAGTCTTCTTCTTGGGTGTTCGTGGTTCTACGTCAAGCGCCCGGTCGGGCGAATCGCCGAATGGGCCCACCGACCACCGCACTAGGCTGAAATGGGTCTTTGGTCGGAATCAGGCGCCCGTTTCGCCCGCTTTGGATGCCAACGTTATGCGATCTTGAACGATTGGCCACCCACAGCGGTGGCAAATCGTTCAAGAACGCTCCGGGTGACACGTCCTACCGGCGAGGGATTGCGGACTCGGCCGCGGGCAGCCAAGAAGAAGGCTCTTGTGGGTGGCAAATCGTCCAAGATCGCCGCGTGTCATTCCCCTACTGCGCTGGTCGGCGGGTTTTGTCGTACCCCTGGGGCAGCATGTGCGGTGGGACTGACGGGGAGGCTGGGATGCGGGTTGATGTCGCGAGCAGGCGGCGGAAGCCGGAATCGGTGCGGGCTGCGTTCCCCGGAGCGACCGTCATCGACGTGACGTCGCGGGGGCCGGAGCCGTGGGTGCGGCTGAGCCCGTTCTACCCACACGGCGGCATTCCGATTCCGCTCACACCAGGGGCGGTCGGTGCCTCCGTCGAAGGGATCTGGCAGGCGCTGAAGGTGTTCGACAGCGCCGATGTCGATCCGGGAAAGCTGGCCGTCACCTCGATGACCAACATCAAACGGACCGTGCGCCGCTACGGGCCGGTTCGCGGCCATCGTGCCGGGCTGACCGGTCAGGAGTTGCTGGACTACCCGACCGCCCGCAAGCGGATCTACCTGCCGGCCTATCGGTGGGTGCTCGAGCACCGGGTCCCGGATCTCGTCGATCGGCTGCGCGGTCTGGCGGCCGGCGGCATCGTCCTGCTCGACTACACGACCAACGGTGACCCGGCCGACACCAGCAGCCCGCTGTCGCATGCCGCCCTTCTGGCCCGCTATCTGACCGGCCGGTGGCCGGGCCCGGAGCCGGTATGAGGGTGATGCGCTTGCATCAGCCAGCCACCTCCCGCGTTGTCGCACTGTTTGACGATTGGGACGGTTCGGCCCGGCATGTGGCTGCTGAGACACCACTGAGAACGCCGACAGTTCACGGCTCCAGGGGCTCCGGCTAGCCGGGGAAACCGGGTCGGGCAAGCTGGAGGGCACGGTCGCGGGTGGGGCCGGCTGGGGAGGGTTCGAGTTGGTGCTGTTCATCGCGATGGTCCTGGTGATCGTCGGTCTGATCCACTTCTATCTGTGGAAGAGGCTGGTCCGTGATCCACTGCGGCCCGGCCCCGCCCGGCGCGTCGGGACGGTTCTGGCGGTCCTGCTCTTCGTGCTGTTCCCGGTGACGATGGGCGGGGTGCGGGCCGGTCACCTCTCGTGGCTGGCCTGGCCCGGCTATCTGTGGATCGCCGTGATGTTCTACCTGCTGATCACGCTGCTCGTGCTGGAGATCCCCCGGCTGGTGGCGCTGCGGTTGTGGGCGCGTAACCCCGGAGAAGGCAGCGACCATGCGTCGCGTTCTCCCAATGGTCTGGCGGCCGAACCCCTTCCCACCGGCGAGCCTGCGCTGAGCGGCGCGACAAGCGGGCACGCCGGCGCTCCGGCGGCAAGCGAGCACGGCGGCGCTCCGGCGGCAAGCGAGCACGGCGGCGAACCTTCGCTGAGCGGCCGGGCGAGTGGGCACGGCAGCGAGTCGCACGGTGGTGGTGAGCCGACGCTGGGCGCGGGTGGGGCTGCGACTGTCGACACGGTCGACGAGGCCGGCGCCGCCGGTGAGAGCGGCGGCGCGAGCCGGGAGCCGGGAGCCGGTGGCGTGGCGGGACACGGCGGCGCGGGCCAGGGGCCGGGGATGGACCGGCGGTTGCTCCTGGCCCGGGGGACGGCGATCTTCGCCGGGCTCACCGCGGCGAGCATCACCGGCTACGGCGTGAAGACGGCGACCGGGGCGCCGCAGATCGACCGCGTCCAACTGCCGATCGCCAAGCTGCCGCGGTCCATGGACGGAACACGGCTGGCCGTGGTCTCCGACATCCACATCGGGCCGCTCACCGGAGTGGAGCACGCGCGGCGCATCACCCGGGTGATCAACTCGGTGAACGCGGACCTGGTGTGCGTGGTCGGCGACCTGGTTGACGGCAGTGTGGCCGAGCTGGGCCGGTTCGCGGCGCCGCTGGGTGGGATCGAGTCGCGGCACGGGGCGTTCTTCGTGACCGGGAACCACGAGTACTACTCCGGCGCCGAGGAGTGGGTCGAGGAGGTGGCCCGGCTCGGGATCCGGCCGCTCCGCAACGAGCGGGTCGAGATCAACGGACTGGATCTGGCCGGTGTGAACGATCTCACCGGTGAGGAGCAGGGCGACGGCCCGGATTTCGCCCGCGCGCTGGGCGACCGGGACACCACCCGGCCGGTGGTGCTGATGGCCCACCAGCCGGTGGCCGCGAAGGAGGCGGCGCCCTACGGGGTGGATCTCCAGGTCTCCGGGCACACGCACGGCGGCCAGATGGCCCCGTTCAACATGCTCGTGAGATTGCAGCAGCCGGTAGTCTCCGGCTTCGGGAAGGTGGACGGCGTGCCGGTGTATGTGACCAACGGCGCGGGTTTCTGGGGTCCTCCGGTGCGGGTGGGCGCGCCCCCGCAGGTCACGGTCATCGAATTGCGTGTGGCGTAACCCATCAAGATCGGTAAGTGTGTTTGAGCGTGGCGAAGCTTGGCGGAACCGACGGCCGTGACAGGATGCGGAACGTGGCGGTCAGCACGGATACATATGTCGCGGACCTGCACATTCACTCCCGCTACTCGCGGGCCTGCAGCCGCGATCTGACCCTGCCCAACCTGGCCTGGTGGGCCCGGCGCAAGGGCATCGCCCTGCTCGGCACCGGCGACTTCACCCACCCGGCCTGGTTCGAGCACCTCCGGGAGAGCCTCGAACCGGCCGAGCCGGGCCTGTTCCGGCTGGCCGACGAGAAGCCGGTGACGAAGCGGCTGCCGGGTTCGCTGCGCGGCACCGACCCGGCCCGGTTCATGCTGAGCGTCGAGATCTCCACGATCTACAAGCGGGACGACAAGACCCGCAAGGTCCACCACCTGCTCTACGCTCCCGACTTCGAGTCGGTCGCGAAGATCAACACGGCGCTGGCCCGGATCGGCAACCTGACCGCGGACGGCCGCCCGATCCTGGGCCTGGACTCGCGGAACCTTCTGGAGATCACGCTGGAGGCCGGCGGCTATCTGGTCCCGGCGCACATCTGGACGCCGTGGTTCTCCGCCCTGGGGTCGAAGTCCGGGTTCGACGCGATCGCCGACTGCTACGCCGACCTGGCCGACCACGTCACCGCGGTGGAGACCGGCCTCTCCTCGGACCCGGAGATGAACTGGCGGGTCTCCAGCCTGGACCGCTACCGCCTGGTCTCGAACTCGGACGCGCACTCACCGGCCGCCCTGGCCCGTGAGGCCACCCTGTTCACCGGCACCCCCGACTACTTCGCGGTGCGCGACGGCGTCGGCCAGGCCGGGACGCTCGAGTTCTTCCCGGAGGAGGGGAAATACCACGCCGACGGCCACCGGGCCTGCGGGGTGAACTGGGAACCGGAGCGGACCCGGCAGGCCGGCGGCCGCTGCCCGGAGTGCGGGCGCCCGCTGACCGTCGGCGTGCTGAGCCGGATCGAGGACCTGGCCGACCGTCCGCTGGGCTTCCAGAAGGACGACCACGTCGAGCACCTGATCCAGCTGCACGAGATCCTCGGCGAGATCCACGGTGTCGGCCCGAAGTCGAAGACGGTGGAATCCCAGCTCAACCATCTGGTCGCCACACTCGGCGCGGAGCTGGACATCCTGCGCAAGGTGCCGGTGGACGAAATCGGCAAGGCGGGTGGCGACGAGCTGCGCGAGGCGATCACCCGGCTCCGGAGCGGCGATGTGCGGCGGGTGCCCGGCTATGACGGCGAGTACGGCGTGATCACGCTCTTCGACTCCGGCGAGCTGCGCAATCGCAACAGCGCCCCGCAGGTGGAGACGCTCTTCGACTTCCCGGCGGAGACGCCGAAGGCGAGGCCCGAGCCGGCCCCGGCGAAACCGAAGGCCAAGCCGGTCAAGGAGAAGCCGGCCCCGCCGCCGCTGGCCCCGCCGCCCAGCCCGCACGAGCCGTTCGAGCCGATGCTGGCCGGGATGGAGGAGGTCGGCACCGGCCTGCTGGACCGGCTGGACGCGATGCAGCGGGTGGCCGCGTCGGCACCGGGCGGTCCGCTGCTGATCGTGGCCGGCCCGGGCACCGGCAAGACCCGGACGCTGACGCACCGCATCGCGTACCTCTGTGCCGAGCTGGGCGTCTTCCCGGAACGCTGCCTGGCCATCACGTTCACCCGGCGGGCCGCGTCGGAGCTGAGGGAGCGTCTCGAGGCGCTGCTCGGCGACGTGGCCGAGGACATCACGGTGGGCACCTTCCACTCGCTGGGCCTCACCGTGCTGAAGGAGAACGCGAAGGCGGCCGGGCTGGGCTCGGGCTGGCGCATCGCCGACGACCACGAGCAGGCGCGGGCCCGGGAGCAGGCCGGCGAGGACGACGCGGCGTACCGGAAGCTGCTGCGCCAGCAGGACCTGGTCGACCTGGACGATCTGATCAGCGTGCCGGTGGCGCTGCTGCGTGAGGACCAGGCACTGGTCGAGAAGTACCGCAAGCGCTGGCAGTGGATCTTCGTGGACGAGTACCAGGACGTCGACGAGCTCCAGTACGAGCTGCTCCGCCTACTCAGCCCACCGAACGGCAACCTGTGCGCGATCGGCGACCCGGACCAGGCGATCTACTCGTTCCGGGGTGCCGACGTGCAGTATTTCCTTCGGTTCAACTCCGACTTCGTGGACGCCCGCCTGGTCCGGTTGACCCGCAACTACCGGTCGTCGGCGCCGATCCTGGCCGCCGCGGTGCAGGCCATCGCCCCGACGACGCTGGTCCGCGGCCGCCGGCTGGATCCGGCCCGGCTCGACCCGGAGGCCGCGCTGGTGGGCCGCTATGCCGCCCGCAGTGTCGCGGACGAGGCCGACTTCGTCGTCCGTACGATCGATGAGCTCGTCGGTGGTCTCTCGCACCGCTCGCTGGACTCGGGCCGGGTGGATTCCCGTGTCGCCGCGGCCGGGAATCTGTCGTTCTCCGACATTGCGGTGCTGTATCGCACCGACGCCCAGTCCGGCCCGATCATGGAGGCCCTGTCCCGGGCCGGCATCCCGGTGCAGAAGCGGTCGCACAACCGGCTGCGGGACCGTGCCGGGGTCGCCGAGATCGCCCGGGAGCTGCGGCACGCCGGCGGTGCGGGCGGTTCGCTCGCGACCCGGGTGAAGCTGGCCGGTCAGGTGCTGGCGCAGCGGTTCGCCACCCCGACGCTGGACGGTGGACAGCTGGCGCCCGAGGACGTCTGGACCGCCACCGAGCTGTTGATGCCGCTGGCCCACCGGGTCGGTGAGGATCTGCCGCTGTTCCTGCAACAGCTGGCGACGGGCGCCGAGGTGGACGCGCTGGACCCGCGGGCGGAGGCGGTGAACCTGCTGACCCTGCACGCCGCGAAGGGCCTGGAGTTCCCGGTGGTCTTCCTGGTCGGCTGTGAGGACGGTCTGCTGCCGCTGCGCTGGCCGGGTTCGACCCCGTCGGAGGAGGAGACGGCCGAGGAGCGCCGGCTGTTCTTCGTGGGCCTGACCCGTGCCCAGGACCGGCTGTACGTGAGCCATTCGGCGAAACGGTCGCGGCACGGCAGCGAGCGGGAGCAGAGCCCCACACCGTTCCTCGACGTGATCGATTCCGGACTTTTCGAGAAGTTGGGTGAGGCGATCCCGGCCCGCCCGAAGGATCGTCAGCTCAGACTGCTGTAAGCCCGGCGAGCGCTCCGGCGAGCAGGGCCGGCCCGAACGGGATCGGCCGTGCTCGCCGCCGCACCAGCAACCAGGTGGCGACCGCGCCGTTGAGCAGGTGGGCGGTGCCGAGACCGACGGCCACCGCCGGCCAGCCCGCGAACCCGAGCAGGAACGCCAGTGCCGCGCCCAGTTTCACGTCGCCGAGGCCGAGTCCGCGCCCGGGCAGCATCGCGATCGCCAGGTACCCGGCGCCGACCAGCGTGCCGGCGGCCAGTGCCGGACCGATCCGGCCGGGCGCCAGCAGGGCGAGCGGTGTGCCCGCGCCGAGGGCGAGTGTGCCGACCAGTTTGTCGGGCAGGCGCAGGCAGCCCAGGTCGATCGCCGCGAGAAGCACTCCGGGAATCGCGGCGAGCAGGTGGACCGGCAGTTGGGGCACCGGTCCGAGCAAGACCGCCAGCAGGCCGCCGACCAGCGACAGCGTCACGGCCGGGCCGATTCCGCTCGCACAGCAGGCCGGTCCGGCGTGGATCCAGCCGGCCGCTCCGGGCGGGAACGGCCGGTCACAGCGGGCGCACGCCGGCCGTGCCGGTTCTCCGAAGGGGACGGTCAGCCGGTACGCGACGCGGGGCAGGAACGCCCCCGCCGTCGCCCCGAACAGCATCGACAAGATCACCAACTGTGATGACACGAACGTGAAAGGTAGCCGATTGTCCGCCGCACGCTACGGTGGCAGGCAGCGCAGACCGCTTCTGGAGGGACCCCCGATGTCGCAGAACGGGCCGTACCCTGGTCAGCCATGGCTGGGTGGGAGCCCCGAGGAGCCGTACTCGGAACCCGCCGACCCGTGGAGCGCGAACGAGCAGCCGTGGAGCCAGCCGCAGATTCCACAACAGCAGCCGCCGCAGCCCGGCTGGAAACCGCCCGCCGAGTGGAAGCCGCCACCGGCCCGGCGCGGTTTCGCGATGGGTGCGCTGGTCGCCGTGCTCAGTGTCCTGATCGGTGGCGGGGTGGCCACCGGCGCCTGGTTCCTGTTGGGCCGCGACGAGAAGACGAAGACGCCGGTGGCGACGACCACGACCGCGCCGGCCGGGCACGGGGCGCGACCGCAGACCAGTGAGGACGCCCGGTTCGCGGCGAAGGGTCAGTGTGTCCGCAACGAGGGCACCGACAACGAGCCGAAGCTGCGTGTGGTGGTCTGCACGGCGAACACCTACCAGGTGCTGAAGCGGATCGACGGCAAGACCACGGGCGAGAAGGACGCGGTCGGCAAATGCTCCAAGGTGACCGGCTACACGAAGTGGTACTACTACGACACCGAATACGACGACGTCGACTTCGTACTCTGCCTCAAGGAGTATTCGGCGGTCTAGGGAATCTGCTAGAAAAACCTAGATGGTGATATCGAGGCGACTCTAGCGTTCGCGCTAGACGGCCCGATACGGTGCTACGCGTGGATCCGGTGCGAAATCCGTACGCTCCCGGCGCCGGTCAGCGCCCACCCGAGCTGGCGGGCCGCGGTCGCGAGCTGGACGCCTTCGACGTCGTTCTGGAACGGGTGGCCCGCGGTCGCCCCGAGCGCAGCCTGGTCCTGACCGGCCTGCGTGGCGTGGGCAAGACGGTGCTGCTCAACACGCTGCGCTCGGCCGCGATCGGCCGCCTCTGGGGCACCGGCAAGATCGAGGCCCGGCCGGACCAGTCGCTGCGCCGCCCGGTGTCCGGCGCGCTGCACATGGCGATCCGCGAGCTGGCCCCGCACCACCGCGACCCGGACCGGGTGGACGAGGTGCTCGGCGTGCTCAAGGCGTTCGCGCTGCGGGCCAACGAGACCAACGCGAAGATCCGGGACCGCTGGGCGCCCGGCATCGACGTGCCGCCGGCCCGCGGCCGCGCCGACTCCGGCGACATCGAGATCGACCTGGTCGAGCTGTTCACCGACGCCGCCTCGCTGGCCACCGACGTCGGCACCGGGATCGCCCTGTTCATCGACGAGATGCAGGACCTCAGCGCCACCGACGTGTCGGCGCTCTGCGCGGCCTGCCACGAGCTGTCCCAGCTGGGCGCGCCGCTGATCGTGGTGGGCGCCGGGCTGCCGCACCTGCCGGCCGTGCTGTCCGCCGCCAAGTCGTACTCCGAGCGGCTGTTCCGGTACGCACGGATCGACCGGCTGGACCGGGACGCCGCCGATCTGGCGCTCGGCGTGCCGGCCGAGCGCGAGGGTGTGGACTACGACCAGGAGGCGCTGGACCTGCTCTACGAGAAGTCCGGCGGGTATCCGTACTTCGTCCAGGCCTACGGGAAGGCCACCTGGGATCACGCGCCGCAGTCGCCGATCACCGCCGACGACGTCCGGGTGGCCGCGCCCGAGGCCGAGGGCGAGCTGGCGGTCGGCTTCTTCGGCTCCCGGTTCGAACGGGCCACCCCGGCCGAGCGGGAGTACATGCGGGCCATGGCGGCGCTCTCCGACGACCCCGGCAACGACATGGACGCCGCGGTGCCGACGTCGGACATCGCCACCTCGCTCGGCCGTAAGCCGGCCAGCCTCTCGCCGGCCCGCGACGCACTGATCAAAAAGGGACTCATCTACTCCGGCGAGCGGGGGACGGTGGCGTTCACCGTCCCGCATTTCGGCCGCTACCTCAGAACTCAGCCGGTGTAGTCGGTCGGTTACGGGTATAACCGGGGGCATGAGGCCCGTACGCACCGCAGCCCGAGCCATGCTGGCATCGATCTTCGTGTTCGACGGCATCCGTGCCCTGGCCCGCCCCGAGGAGCGGGCTGAAGCGGTCCGCCCGTTCGCCGACCGGGTGACGCCGCTGCTGGAGCGCACGGACCCGCGTCTGCCCACCGATCCGGTCACCCTGGTGCGGGTCAAGGCGGCCGCCGACGTGCTGGCCGGTCTGGCGCTGGCCACCGGGCGGTTCACCCGGATCTCCGCCGCCGTGCTTGCGGCCGGCCTGATCCCGCACACCGCGACCGACAAGGGCGACCGCGATCATCTGCTGCGCAGTCTCGGTCTGCTCGGTGGGCTGTTGCTCGCCGCCGCCGACACCGAGGGCCGGCCGAGTCTGCGCTATCGCACCACGCACGCGGTGGACCGCAGCCAGCGGTCGGTGCGCCGGGCCGTGCGCACCGCGAAACGGGAGGCGAGAATCGCCGCGACGGCCGCCGCGACTGCGCGCAGATTGCCCGGATAACAACCTTATCGCGGCGTTTGCGTTAAAGCGGACAAGGGACCGCGCGGTCGGTCTGCGCCTTCTAAGCTCGCTTCCGCTCGGCTACGACGTGCCGCCGATCCCGACCGCTTCGCCCTTCGTGCGAGCGGCGGGTCGACCGGCAGGCCATGCCGTGCCCGGTAACGAGACGGGGGTCGCGCCATGCCGGCGAAGCGAAGAGGGGCGCACAACGCTGCGCGCGTGCGGTCCGGGCTGGTCGTTCTCGGCGCCCTGCTCACCCTGGCGGTCATCACTCTCTACTTTCAGCGGTACGCGCTGAGCACCCTCGCCGTGGAACACGCCGCCATCCGGGGGTGGCTCGACGGCGCGGACCTGTACGCCTACCGGTCCCCCGGCAACCAGGCCGGCGCCGCGCTGCCACCCGCGCTGGCCATGCTGCTCGCGCCCCTGACCCTGCTGCCGCTACGTGCCGCCGGCTGGTTGCTGGCCGTGGCCGGGGTGGCGGCTCTCCTGCTGACCACGCTGGTCGTCGCCGGCCCGGTGGCCCGTCGCCACGGTCGCCGCCGCACCCCGTTCGTCCTGGCCGCGGCCGCCCTGGCGCTGCTCTCCGAACCGGTCCGGGCCACCATCGGCCTGGGCCGCCCGGAGTTGCTGATCCTCGCCCTGCTGGCCGCCGACCTGATCGCCCTGCGCCGCGCCGACCGGGCCCGGCACCGCATCCTGGCCGACCTGCCGGGCCCACGCCGCCGCTCCGCCCTGGACCGCGGACCGCACTGGTTCCCGGACAGGTTCCGCCGTCGTCTGCGCCGGTCCTGGATCACCGGTTCGTGGGCGGGCGTGGGCAGCGGTCTGGCCGCCGCGCTCTGCGCCGTACCGTTGCTCTTCATCGTCTTCCTGCTGCTCACCAAGCAGCGCCGGGCCGCCGTGACGGCCCTGTTCACGGCCGCGGTGGTCACCCTGGCCACGCTGGCGGTGGCTCCCGACGAGACCCTCTCCTGGTACGGGACGGTCATGTGGGAACTGGACCGCCCCGCCCCGGTCAGCGCCCCGGACAATCAGTCGCTGGCCGGCGTGATGGCCCGGCTCTACGGTTTCCCGGCGCCACCGGTGCTGGTCTGGTTCGCCTTCGGGATGCTGCTGCTCGCCGTGGGTCTCATCCGGGCCCGCTCGGCCCACACCGACGGCGACGAGGTGGCGGCCTTCACGCTGGTCGGCCTGACCGGCGCCATCACCGGCCCGGTGTCCACCTCGGCCGAGACGCTCTGGCTGCTCCCGGCCGTCCTGGTGCTCGCCGACACCGGCATGCGCCGCCGCCTGGGTGGCGGCCGGCTGCCCCGTACCACCCGTCTCACCGGCATCGCGTTCCTGGCCGGGGCCCTGCTCGTCTACCTGTCCCTGCTGGCGCCACCATCCTGGTCGCTGACCTGGAACATCCCGGCCTTCGCCCTGATCCTGCTGGTCAACACCCTCCCGTGGCGGCATGGCGCCCCGTCCCTGCCCATCCCGCGACCGGGCCGGGCCTCCCGCCCCGCGGCCATCCCTCTCCCACGCGGCGGCTGACCCGCGGGTCAAGCCCAGCCGGCTTTCAGAGCTGTCTCAAGGCCCCGGAAACAGCTCTGGGAGCCGGCCACGAAGATCCAACTGGACACCAGGGCTGTCTAGAGGCCATCGAGACAGCTCTCACGACCGGCCGGGAGCGGTAGTCGCTCCGGCGAGAGCGGGGTGGTGGGAGCTCGACCCACGATCTCAGCCCGGCGGGCGCGTCACAGGCTTGAGTGGCACCCGGCTCGCGGTGCGCTACGGAACTGCCAATGTTTCGTCGAGGGCTGGCACTCCCGTACGAAATCATGGGTTTAAGGGCAGTTGACCCATTCTTCGGCGCCGTCGTGGAAGACCTGGCGTTTCCAGATCGGGAGGCGGGCCTTGGCCTCGTCGACCAGGCGGGCGCAAGCGGCGAAGGCGGCCGCGCGATGTGCGGTGCTGACCGAAGCGACCAGCGCGACATCGCCGATCTGGAGGGTTCCGATGCGGTGTGAGACGGCGACCGCGTAGACCGCCGGGTCGGCGGCGATCTCCGCGGCCACCTCGCGCAGGACGGCGGCGGCGGTGGGGTGGCCCTCGTACTCCAGGAGGGTGACGCCCCGGCCGTGGTCATGATCGCGGACCACGCCCTGGAAGGAGACCACCGCACCCGCCCGCGGGTCGGCGACGGCAGCCTCGTGGGCGGCCAGGTCGAGCGGCGCGTCGATCACCTCGGCCCGGATGACGCCGGCAACGGAATCCCCGGCGGCGATCTCGGTGGGAACGCCGCCGGCGGTGGCGTCCTCGGCGTGGGCAAGACCGGTGGGGTTCTCGGTGGTCATGGGCGCTCCCCGGGCGTCAGCGGAAGGGGCAGGAATCCGATGCTGTCGCCGGCGGCGGCCTGGGTGCCGGGGCGGACGACGGCGAAGCCGTGTGAGTTGGCGAGGCCGCGCAGCATGGCCGAGCCGACGTGGCCGACGGGGGTGGCGGTCCGGCCGGTGGCGTCGAGCGCGGCGAGAGCCAGGTGTGTGAAGTCACCGCGGCCGGCGATTCCCGTGCCCGCGGTGATCTGCGGCAGTGGGGGCAGATCGCGGCCGCGCAGGCCGGCCAGCAGCGGCGCGACCAGGGTGACCAGGGCGATGATCGCGGATTGCGGGTTTCCGGGCAGGCCGGCGAGGAAGCGCGGGCGGCCGTCCGGGCCGGGCACCCGGGCCAGCAGCATCGGGAATCCGGGGCGGACGGCGACGGTGTTGACGATGTACTCGGCGCCCAGCTCGGCGAGGGCGGGGTGCAGGTGGTCGACCGGGCCGTGCATGGTGCCGCCGGTGGTGCAGACCAGGTCGGCGGTGTCGAGGGCGGACCGGATGGCGTCGAGGTGGGCGTCGAGCGTGTCCTTGACCGGGCCGGTGACCGTGCCCACTTCCGCGCCGTAACGGCGCAGCCAGGACGGCACCTGCGGGCCGAGCGAGTCGCGGACCCGGCCGTTGCCGGGCGGCCCCGCGGTGAGCAGTTCGTCGCCGAAGACCAGGAGGGCGGCGCGCGGGACCGGGCGGACCTGGAGGGTCTCGTAGCCGCAGGTGGCGGCGACGCCGATGACCGCCGGGTCGACCGCCGTGCCGGCCGGCAGCAGTTCCTCGCCGCGGTGCGCCTCCTCGCCGGGCAGGCGCCAGTCGGGGACGGCCCTCGGTTCGCCGGTGACCCGGCCGTCCGGGCCGGTTGCCGAGTCCTCGATCCGGACCAGGGCGGTGGCGCCCTCCGGCACCATGGCGCCGGTGGCGATCTCGACGCAGTCGCCGTCCGCGGTGAGCGGGGGCGGGGTGCCGCCGGCCAGGACCCGGCCGACCGGGCGCCAGGGCGCCGGGCCGCGGACCGCCCAGCCGTCGATGCTCGAGGTGGGGAAGGCCGGCAGGTCGGTGAGGGCGCGCAGCGGCTCGGCGAGGATCCGGCCGTCGGCCTCGCCCAGCGGGATCTCCTCGGCGCCGCCCGCCGCGGCCTGCCCCGCGGCGAAGGCGAGGGTTCGGGCCAGTTCCCAGTCCACAGGGGTCGACTCGGTCACCGGCGAAGCCTATCGCTCAGTGGTCGCCGCCCCGGATCTGGTCCACGGTGTGTGCGAGCAGCGGCCCCAGCACGGCCAGCCCGTCCTTGGCGCCGCCGGTCGAGCCGGGGAGGTTGACGATCAGGGTGCGGCCGGCCACCCCGGCGAGCCCGCGGGAGAGTGCGGCGGCGGGGACCCGGTCGCGGCTGTGGGCGCGGATGGCCTCGGCGATCCCGGGGATCTCGAAGTCGAGCAGCCCGCGGGTGGCCTCCGGCGTGCGGTCGGTCGGTGTGACGCCGGTGCCGCCGCTGGTCAGGACCACGTCGACGCCGTCGGCGACGGCGGCGCGGAGCGCTTCGGCGACCGGGTCACCGTCCGGTACGACGACCGGCTCGCCCACCTCACAGCCGAGCTCGCGCAGCCCGGTGACGAGCCGGGGGCCGCTGGTGTCGGCGTAGACCCCGGCCGCGGCCCGGTTGGAGGCGACGATCACGCGGGCCCGGATGGTCACGGCCGGTCCTCCGGGCGGATCCACTCGCCGGTCTTGCCGCCCTCTTTGCGCAGCACCCGGACCGATTCGATGCTGGCCGCCGGGTCCACGGCCTTGATCATGTCGATGAGCGCGAGACCGGCCGTGGCGACGGCGGTGAGCGCCTCCATCTCGACGCCGGTCCGGTCGGCGGTCTTGGTGATCGCGGTGATCTCGACCGTGGTGTCGGTGGGCTCCAGTTCGACCTTCACGCCGTGCAACCCGATCGGGTGGCAGAGCGGAATCAGGTCGGGTGTCCGCTTCGCGCCCATGATTCCGGCGAGCCGGGCCACCGCGAGCGCGTCGCCCTTGGGCAGGCCGTCGCGGCGCAGCAGGTCGATGACCTCAGCGGTGGTACGGACCCGGCCCGCCGCGACGGCACGGCGGTCGCTCACGGTTTTGCCGGAAACGTCGACCATCCGGGCGGCGCCGGTCTCGTCAACGTGGGTGAGTTGGCTTTCCTGGGGCATACCGGAAGCCTAGTTCGTTTGCACTTCACATCTTGTCCACACTGCTCAGGGGCCATCTGGGTACTGACGAAATAGAATTCATCACGGCCGGACGATGCGATTCTCATCGCAATGAGTTTCCATTCAGAAACTGTCCGTGATGGCGCGGCAGGCTATTGCCGCATACTGCGCATACCGACACGATCTGCTGGAAACCAGCGCTACACACGCCTAACTTATCCCCTGTCAGGACGACAGCGGACAAAGTGGAGGAAACGCCATGTACGGCGAAAAAGAGTGGGGCTGAAAATCGCGTAATGCGCGGACAGACGGTTATCAATTAGGTTGAGCCTTGAGCGACGAACCGGTCGCACTCGGCTACGACAAGGACTCGATGACTCGCACACGAGGCGACGAAAACGTGACCGATCAGCGGCTCCGGCTGCTCATCGGTCTCGTCGTCGTTCTGGGGGTCTGCGCCACCGCGGGCTTCCTGGCGTACGCGCTGAGCCTCCCCGGCCCACCCCCGCACCCACTGGTCCTGGCCGTCTTCGGCGCCGGCCTGATCATCGCCAACCGGGTCCGGGTGCACGTCCGCGTCAAGTCCAACGTCGACAGCAACACCTGGGGCGAGGTCCCGGTCCTGATCGGACTGACGCTGATCCCGGCGCCCTGGGTGGTGTTCTGCACGATCGCCGCGATCACCGTGATCCGCTGCCTGAGCTGGCTCGGGCCGCAGAAGACCGCGTTCGGCATCGCCAAGGGCGCGCTCACCACCGGTGCGGCGGCGGCCGTCTTCCTGTTCTTCGACGTCCAGCCGGATCTGGTCCGGCCACCCTTCCCGGTGCTCCCGATCGTGGCGGCGCTGATCGCCTTCATCGTGGTCGACCACCTCGCCTTCGTGCCGGTGCTGTCGGTCGCGACCGGCGGCAGCCTGTGGCAGGTCGCGCTGCACGACTGGACCACCAAGCTCATCCTGCATCTCGGTGAGCTGGCGGCCACCCTCATCGTCGTCGGTGTGCTGGCCACCGGCACGAACCCGCTGCTCCTGCTGGTCGTCCCACTCGTTGTGGTGTGCATGCACCTGTGGCAGTCCCGCAGCGTCCGGACCCGGGAGGAACGGGAGTCGTGGCAACGTCTGGCCAAGGCGACCGACGAGCTCAACGCGGTGGACCTCACCCAGGTGCTGCACTCGGCGACGACGCGGGCCGCGCAGATCTTCTCGGCGGTGGAGGCGGCCATCGACCTGGCCGCGCGGACCGTACGCGCCACCGAGACGCACGTCCTCGCCGACGGCCCGCTGCTGGCCACCACGCCTCCGCCGCTCGACGAGACCACCGTCGACCTGGTGGCGCACGACGGCAGTGTCCGGGTCGGGGTGCTGCGCCTGCGGTTCGGCGGAACGGTCCGGCTCACCGAGGTCGAGCAGTACAAGCTGCGTACCTTCGCGTCGGCGGTGTGCACCGCCATCCGGAATGCCCAGGCGTACGCCGAACTGGCCCGCATCGCCGCGGAGAACGCCCACGCCGCCGCACACGACCCGCTCACCGGCCTGGCCAACCGCCGCCGGCTGTACGAACACGCCGACCGCCTCTTCCGGTCCACCGCCCACACCGGCCTCTTCGCCCTGCTGCTGATCGACCTGAACCACTTCAAGGAGGTCAACGACACGCTCGGGCACGCCGCCGGTGACGAGGTGCTGCGCCAGGTGGCCGGCCGGCTGCGGGACGCGGCAGCTCCCGGCGACCTGGTCGCCCGGCTCGGCGGTGACGAGTTCGCGGTGCTGCTCACCGCCCTGCCGACGCCCGCGCTGGCCGGGCACCGGGCCACCGGCATGCTCGCCGCACTGGACGCCGGCATCGAGGTCGAGGGCATGCAGCTGACCGTCGAGGCGGCCGGCGGCATCGCCCTGGCCGCCGGCACGGGCAGCGTCGAGGAGCTGATGCGCCGCGCCGACATCGCCATGTACCAGGCGAAACGCGCCGGTGAACCGACCGTCGTCTACGCGCACTCCAGGGACACCGCCGACCTGGACCGGCTGGTGCTCACCGGCGAGCTGCGGCGCGCGGTGGCCGAGCACGAGTTCACCGTCGACTTCCAGCCGATCGTCGACCTGGGCAGCGGCGAGGTGGTCGCGGCCGAGGCGCTGGCCCGGTGGCGGCACCCCCAGCAGGGCAACCTCACTCCGGTGCAGTTCCTCGAGACGGTCGAGCGGTCCGGGCAGCTGCCGGCGTTCGCCGACGCGGTGCTGGAGCAGTCGCTGCTCGCCCTGCAGAACTGGCGGGAGGCGGGCTTCGACCTGCCGGTCGCCGTGAACGTGTCGCCACGCAGCCTGCTCGACCCGAATTTCCCGGCGGCCGTGCTGGCCCGGCTGTCCCGGCACGACGTCCCGGCGAACCGGCTGGTCCTCGAACTCACCGAGACCCTCACCGTGAGTCAGCTCGACGTGGTCGAGCGGACCCTCGCCGAGCTGCGCAACGCCGGTGTCAAACTGGCCATCGACGACTTCGGCACCGGCGTCTCGTCGCTCTCCGTGCTCTCCCGGATCCCAGTGCACCAACTCAAGATCGACCGGGAGTTCGTGGCCGGGGTGGAGACCTCGACGGAGGCGGCCGCGGTCATCCGCACCACCGTCGACCTGGCCCGCAACCTGCACCTCACGGTCGTCGCCGAAGGCGTGGAGAGCGAGCCCCAACGGCACGCCCTCTGGCAGCTCGGCTGCACGGCCGGGCAGGGGCACCTGTTCGCCCGGCCGTACTCGGCGGTCCGATTCCTCAGCGTGCTACGGCGCGGCTCGGGCGGGCGGCCGGGCGTGCTGGCGGTGGCGCTGCACGACGCGGGTTCGGTGGTCAGGCTGCCTGTGCGGCGTCTGCCAAACTTGCCCGCGTGACCAAGCCGTCCGATCGGGCCGTCGATCTGCTCCTCTACGCGATCTCCGCGGTCTTCGCGCTGGTCACCGCCCTCACGTCGACGCTGCTGCCACACCGGGCGTGGGGCGCCATCGCCGCCTGCGGCTATCTGGCAGCAGCCCTGCTCGTGTACGTGGTTCGCCGCCGCGACATCCTGACCTGGGCCACCTGGGGAGCGGTGGCGATGCTTCCGCTCGTCGTGCAGGCGGTGCAGCGGGCCGGTGGGCGTACCGACCGGGCCCAGGAAGAGGTGGCCGTCGTCGAGCACATGGGCGAATCGCTGCTGCACACCGGCACGCCCTACCTGAGCCGTGCCGAGATCGCCGCCATCCCGCTCGACGAACGCCTGCTCGGCTACCGCCCCTATCAGCCCGGCATGTCCCTTTTCGGCCTGCCCCGGGCCATCGCGGGTGATCACTGGTGGACCGACGCCCGCGTCTGGTTCGCGATCATCACGGTGGCCGCGCTGGTTGCCGCCGTCACCCTTCTGCGTCCGTCAAACCCATCGATGGTACAGGCGATGCAGGCGGCCACCGTCCTACCCGTGACGGCCCTGACCCTCGCCACCGGTGGGGACGACATCCCCGTACTGGCGCTGTGCCTGCTGGCCCTGGCCCTGTTCGCGAGCGGCCGCCCCGGATGGGCCGGAGTCGCCGTCGGTGCGGCCGCCGGGCTCAAACTCTTCGCGCTCCCGGTGGTGGCCGTCCTCGCGGCGCTGTCCATCGCCACCGGCACCTGGCGGCGACTGCTACCCGGTGCCCTCGGCATCCCGGTGCTCGCCGTGCTCCCGCCGCTGCTGGTGAACCCCGACGCCCTCATCGAGAACGTCTTCCGCTTCACCCTCGGGCACGGTCTCGTGACGAGCCCCGCACAGTCGCCGTTCCCCGGGTACCTGATCTCCCAGGCGGTTCCCGGCGGCCGCTACGTCGCCGCCGGGCTGCTCGTGGCCGCGGCCGCCGTCATCGGGATGCTCCTGATGCGCCGTCCACCGCGTACCGCCGCCAACGCCGCCCTCTTCTGCGGATACGGACTTCTCGCCGCGATCCTGCTGATGCCGACGACACGGTTCGGCTACCTGCTCTACCCGGTCGCCCTACTGCTCTGGGCGCCCGCCCTGCGGGTGTTCTCCGGTCGTACTCAGCAAGCACACAGCTTCTTCGGCCCCACGGCATGACACAGCCTTGTACCGTCATTGAAATGCATATGACCTGTCCCAAGTGTCACGGCGAGATGCGGGTCTACGAGCGCAGCGGCGTCACGATCGACCAGTGCACCGAGTGCCGCGGAATCTTCCTGGACCGTGGCGAGCTCGAGAAGCTTTTCGCGGCCGAATCCACCTACAACAGCCGGCCGGGCACCGGAGCGCCGGTTCCCCCGCCGCCCGCGCCGCCGGCCCACCACCAGCCGGGTTACGCGCCCCCGCCGCCTCCGCCGCAGCCCGCCTACGGCGCGCCGGCCGCCCACTACCCGCCGGCCGTGCCGGCGTACGGGCACCGTGGTCACTACCGGCGCGGCCACCACGGCCACTACCGCCGGCGCGGCTTCCTGCACGACCTCTTCGACTGAGTCTGATTGCTGCGCTTCGCTCCGCGGCAAAACGCCTTGTAACCGGTGTCGAGGCAAGTGATTTCCCGCCGCCAGCAAACCCCGCTGGCGTCGGCAAATCACTTGCCTCGAC